>JASHQQ010000079.1 GCA_030039035.1 Acidobacteriaceae bacterium
TAGTACGGCATTCCGGCGGCATCGACGGTGAGCGACGCACTGGCCGGAAGCACGTGCAGCAACAAAAGCCGCGCACCGGTTTCGCCGGCCATATCGATGGCAAAAGGCATGAGCCGGTCCAGGTCGCTCAGATTGGTGGCGACGAGGATCGTCGCCGGGTGATCCCAGCGGTCCATGCCATGTTCCGGGCCAGGTTCAGGGCCAGGTCCGGGACCAATCCCCGGACCCGATTCGCGGCCACGTGCAGCCATGACATTCACCTCGCTCAAAAGAGCGTGTCACCGAAGCCGGGGCAGTGATGTGCCACAACGCACCCGCCCGCGTGATGTGGATCACTTTGCGCGAACTCTGCGCAGTTCCTGGTTCACGGTTCGACCCGCACGATCCTCCGTGTCCTTTGCAGCCGCCGCGAAGTTGAATTTGTGGCGATCTTTCGCAATGCCAACCGCCGCGGATGACCGTAGAACTGGTTGCATAAATCCGGTTTTGCATGGGCACGACTTCAGAGGCTGCGGAACAAGGCCGAAGCTGAGACGAATTGCGTCGCTGGGCGTCTCGCAGGGGCTGAAGAGTGTGCGTGAGAACTCGATTGGGCAATCTTCGGGGTGCGAATTGGAGGGAGCAGCAGCCTTCAGGCTGCTGGTTTCGGCGCAAACCATCGACGTGGCTTTGGCCATGGGTCTTTTGAAACCGGCTTTATGGCCCTGGGCCCGGGTTCTCACGCAGTCACTAGAGCCCGCGATGAATTGGGGTGAATTTTCGGCACGACTCAAGCCACCCCAACAAGCAAAGCCGGCTTGTTGGGGACCCCGGCAAGTCATGCCTTGTTACAGCCCTGCCTCGGAGAGTTTTTCCGCGGCCGGTTGAGTCGTGCCGCAGAAGCCCGCCAAATTCGCGGGCTTTAGCCGCTGAGGGCACTTTCGGGGGCAGCCAGGAAGATTAATGCAACCGTCTTCAGTTTCTCTGCGCGATTCCGCGGAACCGTCCAGCGCGGCACGGCGTACCTGCAAGGAAGGTTCCGGATTCTGCTGCAATTGTCTTCCTGAACGGTCTGCCCATGAAAGCCATGGTGTATCGCCAATATGGTGGCCCGGAAGTTCTTCGGCTCGAGGAGATCGCCAAACCCGTCCCTTCCGACAACGAAGTACTGATCCGGATTCGCGCGGCTTCGGTCAATCCCTACGACTGGCACTTCCTGCGCGGCACGCCGCATCTCATCCGCCTCATGACCGGGCTGCGAAGGCCCAGGTCCCCGCGGCTGGGCGCCGATGTGGCCGGCATTGTGGAAGCCGTGGACCGCAACGTCCAATCGTTCAAACCGGGGGACGAAGTATTCGGAACCTGCAAGGGTTCCTTTGCGGAGTATGCCTGCGCGGCCGAAGCCAATCTGGCGAAGAAGCCTGAAAACGTCACCTTCGAGCAGGCGGCCTCGGCCGGCATCGCCGGCTTGACCGCGTTGCAGGGTTTGCGCGACAAGGGCCGGCTGCAACCGTGTCAGAGGGTCCTGATCAACGGCGCAGCGGGAGGAGTGGGCACCTTCGCCGTACAGATCGCCAAAGTCCTCGGCGCCGAAGTGACCGGCGTATGCAGTGCGCGGAACGTTGAGATGGTGCGATCGATCGGCGCGGATCATGTCGTCGATTACACTCGTGAAGATTTCACCAGGAGCAGCCGGCGCTACGATCTGATTCTCGATTGCATCGGCAACCACCCGCTGCGCGCGTGCATTCGCATCCTGAACGCGAAGGGCGCCTACGTTGGCGTCGGTGGGCCGAGTGATGCATGGAGCATTCTCGCCGGCACGATCGGGAAACCGGTGCTCTCTCTCTTTGCCAGTCAACGATTCATCGGGTTTATCGCCCACATTTCGAGGGCAGATCTCGAATTCCTCGGCGAACTGATGAAGACAGGGAGACTTTCACCGGTCATCGCCAGGCGCTACCCGCTCGAACAGGTTCCCGAGGCGATTCGCTACGTTGAACAAGGCCACACCCGCGGCAAAGCGATCGTCACCGTGGAATCAGGAACGACGCCGCACACTGGCTGCCGATCCCTGTGAGTTGCGAACTACGAACTGTGAACTGTCAGCCGCCCGCGTTCAACTGAAGAACTTCCTGTCCGCCACTCTGCGCGGCAGCGGCGCCGGCTGCAGTCCGGCAGTCGTGCTGCTCATCACGTCCTGGAAAGCCTTGCGAAACGCGAGCATTTCGTCATGCGTTCCCACGGTGATGCGAACCTGCGTGGGCCACGCCGGCCAGATGCGGCCGATGTAAATGTCGTGCGCCGCCATGCCGGCCATTACTTGCTTGCCGGGCCGGTTGGTTTCGAGCATGAAGCAGTTGCTCTCAGAGGGCGTGAACTTGTAATCGTTGCTCTTCAGCCACGCAAATGTTTCGTCGCGAATCTCTGCGATTGTCTTCTTGCGCGTCTCCACCAAATCGGCCTGCAGCAGGCTGGTTTTGGCCGCGGCCATCGCCGTAATGGGCAGCGGGTTGAAGCCGCCATGCGTCGAGATCTGTTTGAGCAGGTCGGGCCGCCCGATGGCGAATCCCATGCGCAGGCCGGCCATTCCATAGAGCTTTGAGAAGGTGCGCAGCACGATGACGTTCCTGCCTTCCTTCACAAAGTCCAGCGAGCGCGGCGCGTCGCAAAGGTGGATGTAGGCCTCGTCGATCAGCAGGATCGTGTCTTTGGGCGCGTTGGCCACCGCGCTCTCGATGTCGGCGCGCGGCGTGCATGTGCCCGTCGGGTTGTTGGGGTTGCAGATATACATCACGCCGGCGTTTGGCGAAGCCGCGAGCATGGCCTTGATGTCGTGCGCGGCCGCGCCTTTGGGATCGGCCAGGGGCACCCTGATCACCGGCGCACCGGCCACACTCGCCGCCCAAATCGGCGCTTCGTAGCCGGGGTCGGCAACCACCAGTGGCCTGCTCGGGCTGGTAAACGTGAGCACCGTATAGTGCAGCGGTTCGCTCGAGCCGGGATAGGCCAGCACCGACTGCGGATCGAGACCCTCCTGCTTGGCGAAGGTCCCGATCAGGTCGTCTTCCATGTTCATCAGATAGCGCCCGCCGCGGGGAACAATGTCGATCACCGCCTGGCGCGCCGCGTCGCAGGGCCCCATGGGGTTCTCATTGGCGTCGATGTGGATGCCCTTGTTGGGGTCGGCGAAATGCGGCCGTTGCGCCTGCGCCAGGTGCGCTTCGGTGAGGATCGGCATCGATGCCAGCGCCGAAGCGCCCGCGGCATAGCGGAAGAAGGTGCGGCGTGAAAAGCCGTTACAGGCTGCCGGATCTTGAGAAGGCTGCATGGCGTGACTCCTTGCGATGGAAGATAAGCCGCTACGGGGGAACGTCACCGTCGAACTGCGCTGCAACGAGGATTCGCAGAAAGGACAGAGCGCTGGCGGCGAATCCTTGATTCAAATTATCCCTCTGTCGCACAGAAAACAAGCGCGAAATGGTGTTGCCAACGCAGTTTTCGAGGCATCTCTATAAGAAATGGATGATGCCGGGTGGAGAAAAGCGGGCCAGCGCCTTGCTCCCGGCTCAAAACGCCCCGCAGGATTTCGGGAAGCGCTCCATCTGTCAGGTTCTGGAAAACCGGACCGGAAAGGAATCACGCGCGATGGCTGCACTCAGCGATTACCTGGCTGCCGAACGGACCGTTCTTGCGTGGCTGCGCACAGGGCTCGCGCTGATGGGGTTCGGATTTGTGGTTGCCCGGTTCGGCCTGTTCCTCCAGCAGTTCCAGATCGTCGAGCACACGCCGGCCGCGCATTCGTCGGGGCTTTCGCTTTGGCTCGGCACGGCGCTCATTGTCGCCGGGATTGCGGTGAACGGGCTTTCCGCGTGGCGTCATGCGCGCGTGGTGCGCCTGCTCGACGAAGACAGGGTGCCTTCAGCCGGCTCTCTTGCCGAGGTGATCGCCGTCGCCGCATTCCTGGCGCTTGTCGGCATCGCCATGGCCGTCTACCTTCTTGTTGTGGGAGGATCATCCAGCGTGACGAAGTGAGGTTGAAGAGATGGAAGCAAAGACAGGCAACGGAATTGTGGACTTGCAGAGCAGACATTCGGTGGATGAGACAGCAGAAAAACTCAAGGGCATTCTTGAAGCCAAGGGAGTGACCCTGTTTGCCCTTGTCGACCACAGCGGAGAGGCGGAAAAAGTGGGGATGACCATGCGGCCCACCAAGCTCCTGATCTTCGGCAGCCCGAAAGCCGGAACACCGCTGATGCTGGCTGCGCCGAGCATTGCCATCGATCTTCCCTTGAAGATCCTGGTGTGGGAAGACGCGCAGGGCAAGGTATGGGTTTCCTACAACAGCGCGGAGTACCTGAAGAATCGCCACGGCCTGCCCGGGGAACTGCTCAGGAACATTGCCGCGGTGGAGACGCTGGCAACCAAAGCGGCGGAGTGAGCACCGGCTGTCCACCCGTCCATGCCCGCCGGAACAATGCACTGCCCTGCGCCTGGAGATCAAGAAGCAGATCCTGTTCCGCGCCATTCTGCTTCAATTGGGCAGACAAACCGGGAGTCGGCGCAAATCGGCGTCGTTTAACACAGGACAGTAAAGGAGCGCCGACGCCTTGGGCCGAAACGGAAAATTGCGAAGTGATTGTCCAAAGAGACCACGTGTCCGATGCCAAGGCGGTTCATTACAGCGAAACTCGTTCGATCGACGATTGAAGAATCCTGATCGTGCCAGGCGGATCCCATCTGCCATGCGGCTTCAAGATCGGCAAGGAACCGGCTCGATCACCGCGACACCGCTCCGCAAGCCGTTCCAGAACCGCTCGGCGGCGTTCCGCCCAATTCTGCAACGGAGCAGCGTCCAGGTCTCAACGAGGATGTGATCGGTCGTGATCAGCGGTTCGCCGGAGCCGAGGATCGATTCGGCGCGAGCGTTACTGCGATCGGAAGAATCTGCCGCGGCGTACCAGGCCGAGGTGTCGACGAAGAGGCTCATCGTCCGGAACGCCGTGGGGCGCGTCCTCTTCGGCGAGCAGCGTGAAATGCCTGCGCCAGCAGGTCCTCCTTGTATTCGGCGATGTTCGAGCCGCCCGAGGAGCCAAGGTCGAAGACCCGGCTCACGTCGGCTGTCGGTTCGGGATGGGCAAGGTCCTCCGCCACCAGGCGCCTCACGTACTCCGCAAGCGAAATGCCGCTTTCGCCGGCTCGCTGTCGCGCCTTCCTCTGCAACTCGTTCTCGAGAGAAATCTGCGTGCGAACCATCATGATGGCAACATCATACCATCATCCATTCCGGGCAGATGAGGGATTGCCTTCTATATCTTCTCGAGATTCGCGAATTTCTCCATCAGCTTCTTCAGGCCATGCCGGGCGAAATGGACCGTGAGCTTGGCGTCTTCGCCATCGCCTTCGCGCATCAGCACCGTGCCTTCGCCGTATTTGGCGTGCCGCACGCGCTGGCCTTTCTTCAAGCCGGCCGCGCCGCTTGCTTCGGGAATCTCCATCGATGGACGACCTTCTCTCCCAGGTCTCAAAGACGAGACCTGGGGCACCCTCCGCGCCATTGAGCCTGGCTTAACGCCGCCCGGTTTGCCGCTGAAGAACCGGGCGATGTTGTCGATCGAATCTGCCTTCCGGCCCGATGACCCGAATGCCGGCGCAGCGGATGTGCCGGAGCCGAAGGCCGAGGCCGCTCGCGGCGATTCCTGGCTCTCGTCTTCGTAGTTGTAATGCCCGCCATCGAAATCGCGATGCGGATCGCGGTCGCGCGCCACGCCGTAGCGCGAGCCAAACGAGCTGGCGTAGCCCGGCGTCGACCACGCCGGCATGCGCCCGCCAAGGTTTTCGATCAGCCGCGCCGGAACTTCCTCCAAAAACCGCGACGGAATGCTCAGCTCCGGCGCGTCGTTGCCGTAGCGACGGCGATACTGCGCGCGCGTGAGGATGAGCGAATTCATGGCGCGCGTCATGCCCACGTAGCAGAGACGCCGCTCCTCTTCAAGCTCGTCCGGATTGTTCAGCGTGCGCGAATGCGGAAACAGGCCTTCTTCGAGCCCGGCGAGAAACACCAGCGGAAACTCGAGTCCCTTGGCGGCGTGCAGCGTCATCAGCGTTACGCGCGCCTCGGGGTCGAACTGATCGGTGTCCGAGGCCAGCGCCGCGTGATCGAGAAAGTCGGCCAGCGTCTCGCCGCGCTCCTCCGCATCGTGCGCGGCGTTGGCCAGCTCTTTCAGGTTCTCAATGCGGCTGAACGATTCGGGTGAGCCTTCGGTTTCGAGCGCCTTGATGTAACCGGTGCGATCGATGAGGAAGCGGATCAGCTCAGGCAGAGTGGCTGCGTCGCCGGGTGAGCGAAACGCGGCGCGCTCGGTATCCGAATCGTCGGCATCGTCTGTTTCACTTTCCTCCATCCCAGGCCCCAAAACAGGGACCTCCACCCCAGCGAGCAAAGATCGCTCGCTGGGGACCCCGGGGACGTGGGGCACCCCAGCCGAATCATCGTGAGCCGTCCCGGGTCCCAAAGAAGGGACCGTGGGCACCCCTTTGGGTTCAGAATCTTCGGAGGGCTCGTTACGGTTCGCCGTCGACGGCATCTTCAGGAAGGGCCGCGCCGCCTCGGCAGCGAAGGATGCGAGATGTTCCGGATCGAGCAGCGGGATCTGATCTTCGTTGCCTCCAAAGGCGAAGTCCGTGTCGGCTGCATCGCCCCTGTTTCCTGCGCTGTTCGATGCCTGTGCCGCACCGAACCCGAAATCAGTACCGCCGGCACTCGTCTCCGCGACGTCCGCCGAAAGCTTCCCGGCAAAATCGGGATCCATCATCGCCTGCGCATCCATCATGAGCTGGCGAAACGACTCCAGTGCCATCTGCGCGCGTGCTGGCACAAGCCGGTTGGCAATCGCCGACGAGATCGCGTCCCATGTCGACGCACCCGTTTCCAGCGCCAGCCGTTCCAACGTTTCCAGCGTCGTTTTGCCAATTCCCCGCGCCGGCGTGTTGACCACCCGCTGCAGCGCCATGGAGTCGTGCGGATTGCGCACCAGCCTGAGATAGCCGAGCATGTCCTTGATCTCGGCGCGCTCGTAAAAACTGAACCCTCCCACCATGGTGTAGGAGATGTTGTAGCGGCGCAGCGCCTCCTCGACCAGCCGCGACTGCGAGTTGGTGCGGTAGAGCACCGCGCAGTGCGCGGCTCCGCCGTCCTGCTCTTCGGACGAGCCCTGCGCGGCCGACAGAAACTTCTGGATCCGGTCGGCGATGAAGAGCGCCTCGTTTTCGCCGTCCGGCGCCTCGTAGAAACCGATCATCGCGCCGCCCTGTCGCGCCGTCCACAGCGTCTTGCCCTTGCGGCGGATATTGTTGGCCACCACCGCGCCGGCCGCCTCGAGAATGTTTTGCGTCGAGCGATAGTTCTGCTCCAGGCGGATGATGCGCGAGCTGGGAAAGTCCTGCTCGAACTCGAGAATGTTCCGGATGTCGGCGCCGCGCCAGGAGTAGATACTCTGGTCCTCGTCGCCCACCGCGCACACGTTGCGCGCTTCGCCTGCAAGCAGCTTCATCAGCTCATATTGAGGGCGGTTCGTGTCCTGGTATTCGTCGACGAGCAGAAATCGATAGCGGTGCTGATAGCGCTCGCGCGCCGCGCTTGACACTTTGAGCAGACGCACCGCCTCGAGCAGCAGGTCGTCGAAGTCCATCGCATTGTTCTTGCGCAGCTCGGCGCGGTACTGCTGGAAGATATGCGCGATGCGCTCGCTGTTGGGGTCCTTCGAGGCAAGATAGTATTCCTGCGGATCGATCATGTGGTTTTTGGCCCAGCTTATGCGGCCCAGAACCGTACGCGGCGTGAGCTGCTTGGTGTCCACGCCCATCCGCCGCATCACCTGCTTCACGATCGCTTCCTGGTCGCTCTCGTCGAAGATGGCGAAAGCCCGCGTCAGCCCCTCGTTGCCGATCTTCAGCTCTTCGATGTCGCGCCGCAAAATGCGCACGCAGAGCGAATGAAAAGTGGAGATGAGCGGTTTGGCCAACGAGGTGTGCCCCAGCAGCCGGTCGACGCGCTCGGCCATCTCCGTCGCCGCCTTGTTGGTAAAGGTGACGGCCAGAATCGAGTCCGGGGCCACGCCTTTTTCGCGGATCAGCCACGCAATCCGGCTGGTGATGACGCGCGTTTTTCCCGACCCGGCTCCAGCCAGGATCAGCAGCGGGCCTTCCGTGGCCTCCACGGCGGCGCGCTGTTCGGGATTCAGGTTTTCGAGAAGCTGCGGCAAGATGGGAATCCGGAGAGACAGGTCCTCTTTCATTTTAACGGGCCAGCGAAATGCGTGCTCGTGGCCTCGACTATTCTGAACGTACGATGAGTGCTTCCGACAGAGCCGTTCGCCGCGTTGCCGTCTACTGCGGTTCGGCGGACGGAAACAACCCCGTATTTCTAGCCGAAGCGAAATCGTTGGGCAGCGCTATCTCCGCGGCCGGGCTGGGGATGGTCTACGGCGGCGCGCGCGTGGGCCTGATGGGCGCGGTCGCCGATGCGGCGCTGGCCGGCGGCGCCGAAGTCGTCGGTGTGCTGCCCAGGGTGCTTGCCGGCAGCGAGCTGGCGCACAACAGTCTCACCCGCCTCGAGATCGTCGAGACCATGCACCAGCGCAAGGCGCGCATGGTGGCGCTCGCCGACGCGTTCTTCATCCTTCCCGGCGGCTACGGCACCCTCGACGAGCTGCTCGAGATTCTCACCTGGGCACAACTCAAGATTCATGCCAAGCCGTGCGTGGCGATCAATACCGCCGGATACTGGAATGGACTCCTCGACTTTCTCGACGAGGCGGTCGCGGCCGGATTCCTGAAGCAGAGAAATCGGGATCTGCTGCTTATTGCGGAAACGGCGAGCGACGCCGTGAGACTCGCGCTTGGCTGCCCCGTGTCTCAGTAGCCCACTCCGCTCTGCGCCAGCCGCCAGGCATACCAGAAGACGACCGCCGATGCCGCAAAGAACACCATCCCCGCGATGAGACAAATCCCCGCATAGCGCAGGAAGCGGCCCTGCGGGCAGCGCATCCGGTATTCTCGCGCCATCGCCGCGATCCTCCACGGAGTGAGCCAGATGAACGAAAGCTGGTTGTTCTTGCTGCGCCTCTGGTTCAGCTCGCCGACGGCCACCATCAGGAACAGATTGGACAGAAGAATGCCGACGGTTGCGCCACTGAACAGAACGCAAACCACAATCAGGTAGGCTTTCATGAACGTCAGACCGCTCTCGTGTCGCGCCTCAGGAATCTGGTTTGCAAGTTGGAGGATTCAACCACTGATCCTTCGACACCGTCCGCTACGGCGGACGTCGCTCAGGATGACTGATGTATTGTATGTTGCGAGCTTCGGCCACGGAATACTCGATATCACGCCAGTCTGGCGCCACGGGCGACCAGCTTTTCGCAGATAAAGAGCGCATTCCAGAACAGAAGCTGGTTTCTGCCGTCCCACTCCGGCTGCTGGCCGTAGATTCCAAACAGCCGGTAGCCGAAGTTCTCCATGAATCCCGACAAGGCGCCAAAGCCGACGAAGCGGTCGCTCCTGGCCGCCGGCCCGCACTCGCTCAGGACGAAATGAATCCGCTGCCGCCCCAGCAGCGGCGCCGCGCCCGCCAGCACCTCCAGGTCGTAGCCCTCCGTGTCGATCTTGAGCAGATCAATGGACTCGATCTTGTGCGCCTGCGCGAAGCCGGTGACGGTTTCGATGGCGATGACCTCGGAATGGTCCTCCGGCCGGCTGATCTTGATCGAGCTCATGGTGCTGGTCGGATTCACGTGGATCGTCGCCTCTCCGGCTTCACTGCCCATGCCCAGCTTGCAGGGGTGGATCCGGGCAACCTGGCGCGTGGCCGCCGCCAGCTTTTCAAAGCTCGCCGCCACGGGCTCGAAGCTGTAAATCTCGGCCGACGGAAACTCCCTCGCGTAGCACAGCGCCGTCTGGCCGATGTTCGCACCCACGTCGAAGGCGACCCTGACGGCCCTGCGCCCGAATCTCCTGTCGATGTCGACAAAGCAATCGGCGCCGTGCGGCAGCGTTCCGCGATAGATGCGGCAGCCGGTCAGTCTCTCGATTGCCTCCTTGGGCGACTTCAGAAGTGTCATGAGCGTCGATCGTGTGGGGCAACCGGCCTGGGAGCGCCGCCGGCTTCGGCGTGGGCAAAGGCACACTCGGCGCACTGGCACGAGCGGCGCAGATAGTCCCACGAGTAGATGCCGCCGGAATGTCCGTCCTGCCAGTTGAATTGCAGCGCGTAACGGCCTACCGGGTGCGCGCTCGCCGGCCGCGGCGGCGGCGAGTACATGGGCAAAAGCGTGCCAGACCTGGGCCTGGGCTGCCCCGGCTTGCGGCCCTGCTGGTTGCGCTCCTCGTTGCAGGTGGCGCAGGGGCAGGCGTCGCGCAACCAGGCAAAGCTCCATGCGCTCTTGTGCCCGTCGGCCCAGTCGATCTCCAGTCCCTTGCCTTCGGTCAGCAGCACCCTCACCTTTTCGGGAGTCACGGCGATTTTGGGCAGCGGCCGGTGGGCCGCTTCTTCGCGCGCCTGCTCCTCGTTGCTCATCAGGCGGATGCCTTCGTGGCTCATAATTTCATTCTAAGGGAACGGGGGCGCAGAGGACAGGGATCAGAGATCAGAGGACAGAGAACAGAGATCGGAGCTCGGCGATCATCATCGATCCGTCGAACCCGCTCACCGACGAAGAAAACCCGACGATTCCAGGAGATTCCTACCGATGCCCGGCGCCCACCCTTATTCCCTGTTCCCTGTCCCGTGTCCCGTGATCTCTGATCTCTGATGCCCGACTTCTTACGACAGCAGCTTTGTCACTTCCTGCTGCAGCGAGTTGGCTTGAGCCAGCGCGGAGATGCCGGTCTGGCTGAGCACTTCGTACTTGGACAGATTCGAGGTCGCCGAAGCATAATCCGTGGCCTGGATGGCATTTTGCGCCGAGAGCACGTTCTCCTGCTGCGTGCTCACCACCTGGCTCACGGAGTTGAGCGTGTTGATCTGCGCGCCGATGTAGCCGTCCTGGGCGGCAACATAGGAGATGGCTTCGTTCAGCACCGCCTCGGCGCTCTGGGCGTTGCCTTGCGTGCTCAGGTTGGTCGTGGAAAGATCCGCCGTCTGGTCGCCGCCGGCCGCCGTCACATAGCTGATCGTGGTGGTCGCCGCGGTAGAGGCCGCGTTGCTCGTGGTTGCGCCGGTGGTGGTGTCTGTAACATTGGCGTTGGCTGCGGTGATGGTGACATTGGCATTGGTGTTCGAAAGCAGAATGCCGGTGTCGCCGCCGGCCACGGCCGCGTCGCCCACCGCCGCCGCGGTGGTGAAGCTCGCGGTCACGCCGGGAATGCCGTCCTTGTTGATCTCGGTGATGAGGCCGGCCACCGTCGTCGCGTCGGTCACCAGCGTGCTCGTGGTGCCGTCGGGATTGGTGATGGTGAACTTGATGCCCGTGCCGCCGATGGCGTCGGTTTGCTGCGCGGCAACCGAAAGCACCGGACCGGCTGCATCCTTTGACAGATCGACAAACAGGCCTGCATTGCTCTGCTGCACCGTTCCGCCCGAATCGCCCACGCTGGCCGCGGTGAGCTTGGCGAAGAAAAGGTTGTCGATCGTGGAGCCGGTCGACGAGGAATCGCCCGTATAGATGGCGGTGCCCGCCTGCGAGCCTGTAAAGACCTGGTTCTGGTTATAAGTGGTCGTCGAGCCGATGTTGTTGATCTCGGCCAGAATTGACTGGTACTCCTGGTTGGCCGCCGACTCCTGCGAGCTGTTCAGCGTGCCGTTGGAGGCTTCAGTAGCCAGCGTGATGCCCCGGTTGAGCAGGTTGGTCACCTGCGACAGGGCGCCGTCGGCCACTTCCAGCAGACCCACGCCTTCGGTCGCGTTGGTCACCGACTGCGTCAGGGCCGCCGAGTTGGCCGCCAGGCCGTTCACCAGCGAGAGGCCCGCGGCGTCGTCCGCGCCGGAGTTGATGCGCGAACCCGACGACAACTGCTGCAGAACCGTCTGCAGGCTGCTGTTCGTATTGTTCAGGTAATTCTCCGCGTAGATCGCAGACAGATTGTTCAAAACTCCGAGGGCCATTTGAGGTCGCTCCTTTTCGGATGCGTCCCTGGCGATCCGGCCGGGCCTCACCGGGCCCGCAGACTTTCGCCTCGCCGAGCCTTCCATGTACAGCGGCCGGACACCGTTTGCATCCTTCCGGTTCATCGGAGCAGCGGGAAATAACTTTAGTACTTTTTTTCGAGGCCCTTTCTCCGCTTCTGTCCCGGACCGCTGCAAGCCTGTCTCGCTCCGGTGCAAACCGTGCCCGGTCGTGCGTCACTGCCTGTTCGATTGCGCTCCAGCCGCTGCATCGAGTCGCTACAGTGTTTCGCCATTCTTCTCTCCGCGAAGGAGGGCCCCGCGCGGACCGAAAGGCCTGCCGGTGGAGAGAAGACGCCGCACCGATGGAAAAACGGCCGCAGACAAAAATCGGCGGCAAGAGGATCGCCCCTTGCCGCCACCGGTTTTGACTTCAACCGTATTTGCTCTCTGCCTGAAACTCGTTGCTGCCCGAATCCCGTTATTGCGGGCTGTCGGCAGGCGGAGGCGCCGTCTGTGGTCCGGGCCCGCCCTGCCTCTGTCTCCATCGCTGCATCATCGGCGGATGCTCGTCGCGAAACTCCTGGATCTGCTTCCACTGGTCCGGCGTGAGCTTGCCGCGGATGGCCAGCAGGAATCGAGCATTGGCCTTGAACAGCTCGGCGCGCGCCTGCGCCACCTGGTCGATCTGCGCCACAATCTTGCTCTCGTCGAGCTGGTCGGCATTGATCATGGGCCGCAGCGCCAGTTCCGCTTTTTCGGCATTGGCGCGCAGGTCGACCAGCGTCTCCAGGTGCTGCTGCAGGATGTCGTCCATCGCCTTGCGCTGGTCGTCGGTCAGCTTCAGCGCGTCCACGATCTTCGGATTGTTCCAGAAGCGGCCTCGCAGGGCGCCGAAAGCCTCATCCCCGGGGCCCTGGCGCATCTCCGGTCCAAACCCGCCTCTCGGCGCCGGAGGCGCTTGCGCCCCCGCTGCCGCTGCCAGAGTCAACAGGGCCGCGACCACCGCGCCCAGCCATACCTTCTTGCCCGCGTTCATCTCCACTCCCCCGTTCTTTCCCTGCATATCCTCGAGTTGTTACTGGATCCCGTCATCGTCCATCAGTTGCGCCAGCGGCTCCATGGCGTCGGGAACATCGCGCGAAACATCGCTGTTCACCTTGGCCAGAAGCTGGTCCGCGTCCGCGCGCACCTTCTGCGCCGCCAGTTCGCGCTGATGCGCCGCTTCGCGTTGGGCAGTAATACGCGCCAGCTCCGCCTGCCGCTGATGGCGCTCGAAGACCGCTCCGGAAGCGCCGCCCAACACCAGCACGCATCCCAGCGCCCATCCGGTAGCCAGCCGCCAGCTCCAGCGGCGCTGCGCTATCGACACCGCGCGCGGCCGGTTCAGCTCGGCCTCGCTCCAGGTGTGCACGCTCCGGCGAAAGTTCCCGAGCGCTTCCTCAAGCAGCACATCCTGCGCCGCCTCGCCCGGCAGACTCCCGCGCTCCAGGCGATGGCCTTCGAAATCCTTCGGCGAATTCATCGCTTTCCCCCCAGCTCGGCGCGCACTCGTGCCAGCGCCCGCGACAGATGCGCCTTGACGGTTCCCTCGCTCAGCCCCGTTGTTTGCGCAATCTCTGCCAGTTCCATCTCTTCCACGTGACGCAGCAGAAACACCGTCCGCTGCCGCCCGCTCAATCCCTTCACCGCGCGCCACACTCGCGCCACCTGCTCCTTGGCCAGCAATCTTGCCTCGGCCGAGCTATCGTGGCTGGGCAGCCATTCGCTGGCCTCGTCCACATCCACGGCGTTGGTCCGCGTCTGCCGCCAGAACTGCATCCGCCGGTTGCGCCAGTGGTCTTTCTGCAGGTTGATGGCGATGCGCATCAGCCAGGTCATGGCGCTCGACTCGCCCCGGAAGCTCGCCCAGTTGCGGTGCGCCTTCAGAAAGCAGTCCTGGGTCAGCGTCTCGGCCAGATCCGGGTCGCGCGTCGACGCCAGCAGAAAGCGGAAGATCTGCGGACGATGGGTAACGACAATCGACGAGAAATCCTGCGCGGCAGACTCGTCCTCCGCCGTGGCCATGGACATAGCTTCCGTCATCGTGCCGGCTGCCATCACTCTGGTAGACGCCCGCACTGAAAGCGAGTTTACATGGCGGCTGACCAAATTGGGGGACCGGCTGGTCGCCGCCCTGACAGAAAAGGCCTGCTTTGCCAATGTCTTGAAAGCGCACGGCTTCCCCCGTGCCGCAAGCCGGTCAAAATACAATCGGGCTTCGGCGCCTTGCGGGCCGTTCCCAGAGTCGGGATGCTACTCTCTGTGGCGCGAGCAATTGACAGCCGCCGGCGCGCTCGCGTACCTTCCGGCGTGGTTCTCGAGGCGCCAGGATGCGGCGTTGACGGATGTTTTCGCCCGTGGGCCAACTCAAAACCAGCGAGCAGGGAGGCTGACATGACATCGCGACGCGAATTTCTTGCCGGGCTGGCAGCGGCCTCGGTAGTCTCCGGCACAAAAGCGATCGGAGAAGGCAGCCGGCTGAACATCGGCCTCGAAGTCTACAGCTTTCGCGCCGATATGAAGCGCGACATCCCCGGCACGCTGGCCAAGGCGCGCGCCATGGGCTTCGATCACGTGGAGATGGGCGACGACTACTACGGCCAGACGCCCGAGGAGTTCCGCAAATCTCTCGATGCCGCCGGCCTGAAAGCCACCTCGATCCACTTCCAGTACGACGACTGGAAAAAGAAGGGCGTGGATGGCGTGCGCCGGGAGCTGGACGTCTTCGGCGCGCACTGGGCCTGCATGCCTTGGATTCCGCACCAGCAGGCCTTCACTCGCGCGGACGCGGAGCGCGCTGCCGCGGACTTCAATACCTGGGCCGCTGCCATGGCCGGGAGCGGTCACGGATTTGCGTACCACGCGCATGGATACGAATTCCAGCCCGCACCCGAGGGCACGCTCTTCGATCTGCTCGCCAAATCGACCGACCCCGCGCACGTGAAATTCCAGATGGACACCTTCTGGATCGTGGTGCCCGGCCAGGATTGCGTCAAGCTACTGGAGAAATATCCCAACCGCTGGCGGCTGATGCACCTCAAGGACCTGCGCAAGGGCGCGCCCATCGGCAACCAGCAGGGCCACGCCGACGATCTCGACAGCGTGCCCGTGGGCGAAGGCATCATTCCCTGGGACAAAGTACTGGCGCTGGCGCGAAAGCAAGGCGTAGAAGACTACTTCATCGAAGACGAGTCGCCGAAGGCTATGGAGCAGGTGCCGGTCAGTCTGAAATATCTGAATAGCCGCAACTGGTAGTCCCGGGGCAGCGTTGAGGGAATGGTAAGGAAGGTCCGGCTACTTTTCTTCAAGAGTCAGCGCGTAGATGTCGCTGCTTCCAACTTCGCGGAGGACCAGAGGCGCGTCGGCCGGGTCGAGTCCCAGCCACGAGTCAAACCACCCTGTCCAATTCCAGGCCATCAGATCGACAACGCGCTCCGCTTTCCCGCCCGTGACGCGAATGCGATAGATGCCCCGAGCGCCGCGCGCGGACGCAGCCCCAAAATAGATCCATTGGCTATCTCTCGACCAAACCGGAAACCCCAGACCACTCATGAGAAACGGCGCCGACCATCGCTGCGTCTGGAAATCGAAGATCGTCAGTTCGTTCAAGTCGTGCTGCAGCGCGGCAATATAACGGCCGTCGGGAGACCAGCGCGGCGAGTACAGACCTGCCGATCCAGGCACCGTTGTCACCTGACGGCTGTCGAGGTCGAGAATGCGAATGGCGTGGCTTGGACTGGCAAGTCCCGTATCAAAAACAACCTTGTGCCCGTCCGGCGACCAACCCGGATCGCCCACTTGTCCCTGGTCTTCCGGGATGAGTTTCTGCGGCCTGCCGCCCTCCGACGGGACGAGATAGCATTCAATGTGGCTTGGGACGGAAGCGTCCACAAACAGGATATGCGCGCCGTCGGGCGAAAATCTGGGAAGGTAGACCTCCATGGGAGGGTCCGTTAGTTGTACGGGGTTGCTCCCATCCCGGTTGGCCCTCCACAAGGTATTTTCGGGGTAGGAGACATAGGCAACGAAGCGCCCATCTCTGGAAAAGGTCGCGCCCTGGGCGGAAATTCCTCCGAGGAACGGCTGAAACTGCTTGGTCTGCGCGTCGTACCGGGAGAGCTCGCCGCGAAGAGTCGTGCCCTGCGAAAAGATGGTCTTTCCATCCTTGCCGGGGATTGGAGGACTCCAACGAGTCGGGCCTGTTGTCAACTGCACCGGCTCGGCGGATGGCCGCCGGAAGAACCCGCGCCGCTCGTCAAGCGCCCAAAGCTCGGCTCCCCGCTCGTTCCACGCTCCGGATTGCGCTTGGAATACGAAGAGCTTTCCGTCTGGAGTCCAGCGCCCGCAGCAGAGGATTGATGAGTTGTGCCAGCCGGGGATCAACTGGTGAAGATTCGATCCACTCGACGTGATCTCCCAAAGCCGGTCATTCTTGCTGAACCGGATGACTCCTCCGTCCGGCGACCAGGCGAGGTCCCCGGCCCCTCCTACCGAGGCCAGCTTATGGGCTCCTGACCCATCGCTCCGCACGAGCCAGATTTCGCCACCCGCGGCCTGGTAAGCCACGGAATCCCCGTCAGGGGAAATGGCTGCGAACCACGCGTCCGGCAGGCGGCGCAGCGAACCTCCGAGCGCACGCACATTCCATAACTGGGGCCCGTAGCCTGAGTTCTTGACGAACGAAACCACGAGGAGAGCGGATCCGTCAGGCGAGACGTCCACCAGATGATCGATCTGGTACACATCCGGCAGCTCGACCGGAATCGGCGCGATCACTCCGCCCGATACCGCGACCTGGCCAATCACGCTTGGGAGGGCCCAGTGCGCGCCCCAGGAAAGATAGATCCTGTTGCCATCCGTTCCGGCAAGGTCCTTTCTGCGTCCGTCGTGCGTGAGCTGCGTGTAGGCCGTGATGCGCGGCGGCGGCAGGGGGCGGCTTAGATACCAGTATCCACTCGCCAGCAGGATCAGAGCTATTGCCCCGCCGATCGCCGCCCACACCCATCGTGGTTTGCTGGCACTGCGGGGCGTGACGACTGCGGCTGATGCAGCGCTTTCTACACTCGCTGCGTTGATCGATTCCCCGGACGCACCCAGCATCGTGGAAATGGCCGACGGATCTTCGGCAGCTTCCACCGGAAACAGCCAACGGTAGCCGACGCTCGTCACCGTCTCGATGAATCTGGGTTCGCGGGCGTCGTCGCCGAGCAAGCGGCGGAGCAGAGCGACGGCGCGGGTGAGCGAGTTCTCCGTAACCGCCGCATCGCCCCAGACGGCGTTCAGCAGCTCTTCCTTGGGGATCAGCTTTTTGGGATTGCGCAGCAGGATCAGCAGGACTCGGAAGGCCTTGGGCTCAACGGGCACTGTCTCCCCGGCTTTCACCAGCGAAAACTCGCGCTCGTGGGCCTCGACGTCGGCGAACCTGAAAATAAGGCACTTACCTGCCATCACGACTCCATCACGACCGCATGGAATGCAATCAGAAAGGAATCATCGGCTCTCAGAAACTGATCCGGAAGCCATCACGACCATGTTTCGGCATGCGCTCAGAGTCGCCTCAGCCTGCCCGGCTGAGGAGCTCACACCATGTCGACTCTCGCGCTTTCAGCATTCAAGTGGTTAGCCTGTTTCGCCTTCGCATCCACTTCAGTTCACGCATTCGGCTCCGAGAAGCATTGTCCAGGGAACGTCGCCAGTCTACAGTACCGTCCCGTCAACCAGCATCAAATGCTGGTCGATGTGCAAATCAATCAGTCCGGACCCTACAGCTTCCTGTTCGACACCGGGACCCAGATGACGATGGTGGAGCCGTCGCTGGCCTCGGAGCTGCACCTCAGGGAAGAGGGCTCGGCAGCCGTGGCCAGCGCGGGCGTGAATTCTTACGCCACGTTCGCCCGGGTCGACCGAGTCGCCGCCGGGACGCATTCGTTACCCGATATGAAGGTTCTGGTCTACAACCTGAACAACCTTCAGGTCGCCGGAATCAGCATTCGTGGCGTGCTCGGCGAGGACTTCCTGGAGCGCTTTGACATGCTGCTTGACAACGCCCACAACCTGCTTTGCCTCGACGACACGGGCGCGATGCGCGCCCAGGTAAAGGGCCAGCATGTGCCGCTGCTTACCCCCGTGCCGGCCGACGGAAAGCCCTCCAATTCGCTCATCGTTTCGGTGCGGCTCTCCGACGCGATGCGGCCGGTCCGTCTGAAGCTCGACTCCGGCGCCAATGTTCCGTTCCTCTACAACACGTCGGAATACATGGCGCTGGGAGCATTCCGGGGCGCCTCGCTGTCGGGCGGCGGCGTCAACGCGGCGCGCCGTGTCTTTACCGCCCTGCCGCTGCAAAATATGAAGATCGGCCCGGTTGAGATCTCCCGGGTCGCATTCGTGACGCTCGCCGGGGTCCGGAAGGATTCCCGCACATCGGATTTCGATGGCCTGCTGACGTTGGGGCTCTTCCGCCGGGTCTTCATCGACCATGCAGAGCACTTTGTCGTCCTGGACCCCTTGTAGAATGAGCTCTTATGCTTCTTGCTGCTCTTCGCGAAGAGGTGCTCCATGCCAACCAGGAGATCGCGCGCCTGGGCCTTGCTCCGCATACCTTCGGCAACGCCAGCGGAATCGACCGTTCCGGCGGGGAGCCGCTCGTCGTCATCAAGCCCAGCGGCGTCGATTACGACAGGCTGACACCCGCCGACATGGTGGTAACCGATCTCAACGGAAAGATCGTCGACGGCGCGCTTCGCCCTTCCAGCGATCTCGATACCCACACGCTGCTCTATCGGGAGTTCCCGCAGATTGGCGGCATCGTGCACACTCACTCGGAATTCGCGACGGCCTGGGCGCAGGCATGCCGGCCGATTCCCTGCCTTGGCACCACCCACGCCGACTACTTCCACGGCCCGGTTCCGGTGACCGAATCTCTGACCGCAGACGAAGTGCGTGACGGTTACGTCCGCAACACCGGCGCCGTGATTGTCCGCCGGTTTCGTCAGGACGGGCTCGACCCGCTGGCCGTGCCAGGCGTTCTGGTTGCCGGCCACGCGCCGTTCGCCTGGGGCAGGAATAGCGCCGAAGCTGTCGAGCACGCCGACCTCCTTGAGTTCATCGCCCGGCTGGCGTTTCGCAGCGTGCTGCTCGAGGCGTCCGAATCCGGATTGCCGGCGCACGTTCTGGAGCACCATTACCGGCGCAAGCACGGACCCGAGGCGACCTACGGGCAGCGCTGAGTTCGCCGGAACCCGGGATCGGCAGCCAGGACGCAGGCTTTGTTCCCGAGAAATTGCGCTTTCGTCCCGCCAGGTTCGGCTTTCGGCCCCCGGTGGCTATGACAGTTTGCGTCTCGCCGGAATCCACCGAAAGGTTGAGGTTTTGATCAAGCCTTTTACAATGATATAGTTATAGTTTTTGGGAACGCCATACCGTTCAACGTAGAGAGACTTTCATTTTCTGCATTTTGTGACGAGAGACGGCCGCTTTGCGTTGACTTTCCGCGCAACCCGGAGTCTTTAACTTGCGTATCCTCAAGCGATTGCTGGCCGGGTACCAAAGAGCGAAAGCGGCGATGAGCCTGGCAAGCGACGTGCATCACAACTTGGGAAGGCGCTCTCCCCATGGAAACCAATCTCTTCAACCGCCTGCAAGCGACGCTGCTGGCCGTGGCCACGGTCGGACTGGCGGTGCTGGCGGTGTGGAACTTTCGCCAGGAGAGCCAGTTCCAGCAGCCGGAGGATGGCGTCTGGTGGGCTGAGGCGTCGGGCGGGCTGATCGCCCAGCATGTGACGCCCAACAGCCCGGGGATGCGCGCCGGCATTCAGACCGGCGACCTGCTGACGGAGATCGACGACACCCCGACCGTTCACCTGTCGGACAAGGGCCGGGCCCTGTGGCGTACGGGCATCTTCGGCAAGGCAGACTACTTCATCACACGCGACGGCGTGAAGTTGGACACGCCGTTTCCAGTCATACCCGAGCCGCCTGACCGCAGCCTGCCCGACGCGCAGCGCGTCATTGGCCTTATCTACCTGTTGATCGGTCTGTACGTGCTGTTCCGGCGCTGGACCGCGCCCCGCGCGACGCACTTCTATCTCTTTTGCCTTGTTTCTTTTGCCTTGTTCACGTTGAAGTACACGGGCGAGCTGGATGGCGTCGATTGGACCGTCTACTGGGTCAACGTCATGGCCGAAGCGCTGCAGCCTGCGCTCTTTCTGCACTTCGCCCTGAGCTTCCCGCAGGAGCGGCTGGCCAAATATGGCCGCCGCTGGCTGCTGCCGCTGATCTACCTTCCCGCTGCCGCCCTTGCCGCGCTGTGGATCTGGTGTATCGAGACCCGCGAAGCCACGGGCGTCCTGCTGCACCGCCTGAACCAGTCGGCGACCGGATACGACGCGGTCTTCTACCTGTTGGCCGCCGGCCTGTTCGTGCAAAGCTATCGTCGGGCCGACACGCCGCTGCTGCGCCAGCAGTTGAAATGGCTCACGCGCGGCGCGCTGCTTTCGGTGCTGCCCTTCACGCTGCTCTACGCCGTTCCCTATCTGCTGGACTGGCCGGTCTGGAGCCCGCTGACCAAGCTGGCCAGCCTGTCGCTGGTCTTTTTGCCGCTGTTCTTCAGTTGGGCGATCGTCCGCTACCGGATGATGGACACCGACCTGATCTTCAAGCGGGGAGTGGCTTATACGTTGGCGACAGGGCTGATCGCCGGCGCCTACCTTGGCGCCATTGCGCTGATCCCGGTGATCGTGCACAACTCCATGCCCGAGAACATCCGCGAGTGGAGCCTGGTGCTGGCCATCCTGATCACGGCAGCGGTCTTCGATCCCCTGAAGCGCCGCATCCAGAACTGGGTCGACCACGTCTTCGACCGGAATCGCTACGACTACCGCAAGGCGCTGGTCGAATTTGGCCGCGGCCTGAGCTCCGAAACCAACCTGCAGGCGCTGCTCGATTCGATCGTGGAGCGGCTGCCACGCACCCTGCTGGTGGCGCGGGTGGCCGTTTTCACCGCGCGGGACGAGGGCGGAATGCGGCTGGCTGCCTCGCACGGGCTTGCCCCCGAGGCCATTGCCTACCGTGACACGCTGGCGCTCGACTTCCTGGATTTCGATCGCGCCACCACCCACACGCATATCTTTTTGGAGAACGCCCAGGCGGCGCTGCACCTGCGCGAGGACCAGCAGCGGACGGCCGCGCTGCTCGATCTGAACTATTACCTGCCCTGCCGTGTGCAGGACGGCGAAGCCGCGCGCACCATCGCCGTGATCGGCCTGGGGCGCACCGTGGGCGGCGATTTTCTCTCCAGCGAGGACGTGGAACTGCTCGAGTCGCTGGCCAGCTACATCGGCATTGCGTTGCAGAACGCCAGCCTCTACTCGCAGCTCAAGGAAAAGATCGGCGAGTTCGAGCGTCTGAAGGAGTTCAACGAGAACATCGTCGAGTCGATCAACGTGGGCATTCTCGCGGTCGACCTTACCGACCGCATCGAAAGCTGGAACGCGCAGATGGAGGCGATGTACGCGCTCAGCCGCGCCGAGGCGCTGGGCCAGCCGCTGAGCGCTGTCTTTCCCCGGGAGCTGGTCGAGGCGCTCGACAGCTTCCGCAACGAGCCCGGCGTACACCACCTCTACAAGTTCCGGCTGACCACGCGCGCCGGCGAGCCGCGCACCGCCAACATCGCCGTGGCGCCGCTGCTGTCGCGCGATTTCGTTCCCGTGGGCCGCATCATCCTGGTCGACGACATCAGCGAGCGGGTCACGCTCGAGGCGCAACTGACGCAGGCCGACAAGCTCAGCTCCATCGGATTGCTCGCCGCCGGCGTGGCCCACGAGATCAACACGCCGCTGGCCGTCATCTCCTCCTATTCGCAGATGCTTTCCAAGCAAATGCGCGGCGACCCGCGGCTGGCTCCGGTCCTCGAGAAGATCACGCAGCAGAGCTTCCGCGCCGCCGAGATCGCCAATGGCCTGCTGAATTTCTCGCGCACCTCCTCGACCGAGTTCCGCGAGACCAACCTGAACCAGGTGATTCGCGACACTCTCTCGCTGCTGGAACACCAGTTCAGGACGGCGCAGGTCGTCGTCGATCTGGAGCTGGCCTCCGAACTGCCGCCCATCCACGGCAACCCGGGCAAGCTGCAGCAGGTCTTTCTCAATCTGCTGCTGAATGCCAAGGAGGCCATGCCCGGCGGCGGACGGCTGCGCGTGTCCACGCTGATCAACGGGCACGTCGAGGCCATCGTATCCGACTCGGGCTCGGGCATTGCCCCCGAGCACCTCAAGCGCATCTACGACCCCTTCTTCACCACCAAGACGGCGGTGAGGCCCGGCGACAAGCGCGGCACCGGTCTCGGCCTCTCCGTCTCCTATGGGATCATCCAGGAACATGCGGGCAAGATCCATGTCGAAAGTTCGGTGGGGGCCGGCACAACGTTTCATCTCGAATTTCCCCTGCTGAGGAATCCTGTTCATGCCTGAAGTCGATCTGCCCCTGAATCTGGCCAGCCCCGCGCAGACTCCCACCGGCAACGGCCCCGGCGCCAGCATCCTGGTCATCGACGACGAAGTCGGCATCCGCGAGTCGCTCGAGGTGCTGCTGTCGCTGGAGGGCTACACGGTGCGGACCGCCGCCGACGGCGACCAGGGATTGCGCGTCCTCGAACTGGAAAACTTCGATCTTGTGCTTCTCGATCTGGCCCTGCCCGGCCAGAGCGGCCTGGAACTGCTGCCTCAGATCAAGGATCGCCAGCCCGAGCTTCCCGTCATCATGATCACGGCCTACGGCACGGTGGATAACGTCGTCGAATCGATTCGCGCCGGCGCGGAGAACTTCGTCCAGAAGCCGTGGGACAACGAAAAGCTCATGGCCGACATTCGCTCGGCCGTGGCGCGCCATCGCGCCGAAGAAGAGAACCTGCAGCTCAAGCGCACGCTCAAGCAGCGCTACAACTTCTCCAACATCGTGGGCAAGAGCGAGATCATGCTGAGGGTCTTCGATCTCGTCGCGCAGGTCGCGCCCAGCCGGTCCACCGTCCTGATCCAGGGCGAGAGCGGCACCGGCAAGGAGCTCATCGCCAAGGCCATTCACGCCAACTCGCCGCGACGCGACAAGCCGTTCGTGCCCATCAACACGGGCGCCATGCCGTCGGAACTGCTCGAATCCACGCTCTTCGGCCATGTGAAAGGCGCGTTTACGTCGGCTGTCGCCTCGAAAAAAGGCCTTTTCGAAGTGGCCAACGGCGGCACGCTGTTCATGGACGAGATCGCGACGATGGGCCTCGACACGCAATCGAAGATCCTGCGCGTTCTGCAGGACAAGCGCTTCATGCATCTGGGCGGCATCCAGGAAATTCAGGTCGACGTGCGCATCATCGCCGCCACCAACACCGATCTGCGCCAGGCGGTGCGCGACGGGCGTTTCCGCGAAGATCTCTATTACCGGCTCAACGTGATCACCGTCGACCTTCCGCCGCTGCGCGCGCGCCGCGAAGACATTCCGCTGCTGGCGCAGCACTTCCTCGATTACTACGCCTCTGAGAATAGTCTCGCGCCACGCAAGCTCACCGCCGACGCGCTGCGCGCGCTGGTCGACTACGACTGGCCGGGCAACGTGCGCGAGCTCGAAAACTGCATCGAGCGCGGCGTGGTGCTCTCCTCGGGTCCCGTCATCGGCTCCGACCTGCTGCCCGGCCACATCACCGGCCGCAGCTTCCAGGACGCGCTGCTCGAGCACAATCCCAACGCGTCGCTCTTCGACATCCTCGAAGACATCGAACGGCGCATCATCATCGAGAAGCTCGAGCGCTGCAACTGGAACCAGACCGACGCCGCCGAGCAGTTCCGCATCCCGCTCTCGACGCTGAACCAGAAGATCAAACGGCTGAATATCGAGATCAAGAAGAGGGGCAAGGAATAGCTCGTTGCGAGCCGTAAGAGACTTCTCACGCACAGGAGAGATTGGAAGAGCTTGACCGTATTACCCAGAGCCCGGAAGTGATGGGTGGCAAGCGGTGCGTCCGAGGCATGCGAGTGACCGTCGGTATGATCGTCGGCCAGACCGGTGCCGGTCGCAGCATCGATGAGTTGCTTTCGGAGTACAGGTATCTCGAGCGCGAAGACATCCTTCAGGCGATTCGCCATGCGGCCCGGCTTGCGCAGGGAAGAGAAGTCGCTTTGACGCCCGGATTTGGATCCTGCCTGACCATACAGGAAGTGCGGAGCCGCTCTAAACCGGCCGGAAAGCAACGTGTTGGGTGACGATTTCGAGAAGCCGCGCGCGCTCCTCGTCGAGCCACCGGCTGCCGGCCAGCTCGTGGAAAAGGACGCATAAGCGTGCGCCGAACTTCTCCATCGCCGAAGTCAGGGTTCCTCCGGACGCGGCCTTGTCCGCCTCGACCCACCGCACCGTCGTCTGCCCTCCTTCGCGGGAAACTTTCAGCGGGATCGGCTGGATCACGCGGAGGCGAGGATCGCTGATGGCGCCAAAAAGGATCGTCTCCGGCCGCGCCGTTGCGAATGCCTCGCCGGCCGTGAAGCGCAAGCCCGCCGTCACGGAGCGGAATGCCGGCCGCCGGCCGTGCATCTGCCCCGGAAGCGCGCAGATGCTGTTCCAGCCGCCCGGCTGGGGCCGGTCCGAGGCAGCCAGCTTCAGGGAACCGGGAATCAGGCTTTGACAGGTTGCTTCGGCAATTGGCGCCATTATGGACCTCCCTGGTCCCATTCCACTAGATCGATGGTGGCTCGATGTAAATATACATCGTTCGCGTAGAGCTGGAACTCATATTTTCCCGGCTGCGGGAACTGGAAGTTTTGCAGGCTGATGGCCAGTTCGGTCGGCTGGCTGGGGTCCTGGTCCTTGATCGGGGCTTCCATCTCGGCCAGCAGCGACTCGTCGTCGAGCTTGACGACGCGCATCCTGAAATCGATCGTACCCACCACATCGAGCAGTTTCACGTAGATCCCGAACCGCGGAATCACGACAGGAAAGGCGGGGGATTGGACCCTCTGGAAGATTCCGATCAGGCTCTTCTTGTTTGTCCCCTGCTCGGTGATGACCTGATCGCAAACCAGCATCGCTGCCACGCTCGGGATCGGGTCGAACGCCATGCTTGTGCACTCTCGCGCCGGAGCGGTTCCGGAGCTGCCACCCTCCCGGAGCGACTGAAGCCAGGTGGTACTTTCCCGGGGGAAAAGCCACCCTGAGCGAGGTTCGGGGTAGGGCAACCGTGGAACCGCTCCCAGCATACTGTGCCCCGGTTCGCGGGCGCGAACTCTTTTTCCCTGCGGAGGCGAAGACCGGATCCGCTGACTCTTTCAGCCCGGCACTGGCGCTGACTTGTTGCAGCATCGGGATTTGCCGGCAGCTTTCCGCACCTGCGGCGGCGCATTCCCTCGGGAGGACAGGCCGGGGAAAAACGCCGCTTGACACCGAAATGAAAGCGTGGCTATACTCCTGCCACTTCGGTAAATCGAATTACTGAAGACATAGATCGCTGCAAATCACCAACGGCTGACTCGGAGGGAATTCCCTCCGTTTTCCTGAATTTCGAGCGTTGCCAGGCTCCGTGCTATCGAGTGCAGCCCCTATTATTTCCGTGCGGAACACCGGCCTGGAAATCGGATGCCGATCCCTCGCGCAGCCCGTTGAAATAGGAGGAACCTGTATGCTATCGCCCCTTTTCACCTCGAGGCAGAACGAGTTCGCGGCACGGATCGCTCCTGTGTATGTCGCAGTGATGGCATTGGCGCTGCTGTGCAGCAGCCGCCTGAACGCACAGGTTGTGGCCACCTACACCTTCGACGACGGAACGGCCGACGGATGGACGTCCTTCAATGGCGCCGGCACGCCGGTCGCCTCGAATGCCGCGGCCTACGAAGGCGCTTACAGCTTGCTGACGACGACCAATTCCAGTGGGGCCGGTGGGCCCGGCATATCGATGAGCACCGTGCTCCAGGCCGGCGCCACCTATACGATCACCGGCTGGGTGCAGCTTACCAGCGGCGAAACCGCCACCAATGCCAACTTCACCATGAAACGGAACGACCTCATCTGCTCCAGCGATACGTGCTATGACACGATCGGAGCCTACACGGTGGCTGTCAGCGACTCCGGCTGGGCGCAGATTGGGGGAAGCTATACGGTCAGCACGTCGGAGACCGGGCTGTTTCTCTATGCCCAACTGGTTGGACCGACAAGCACGCAATCCTTTTATCTCGACGACGTGGTGATTACCGAAACCGCGCCGCCGCCGGGCGGAACGCCGATTGCGACCTATACCTTCTCCGATGGCGGGCTGGACGGATGGGCGCCGTTCGGTCCTGTAACGCTCACCAATGTCGCGCCCCCGGTCACCGATCCCAATGGAGACGCGCTGAGCCTGGAAGTGACCAACCGGACGGCCGGTTACATGGGACCGAGCCTGAATCTGCTCGGCATCAATAACATTGTGGCCGGCGCTGTGTATCAGGTCACCGCCTATGTGCTGCTCGCCGCGCCCGACAGCAGCAATCCGACGGCAACCATCTCCACCAAGACCGCGGATTGCGCCACATCCGGCGCCTACGCAAATATCGCCACATCCGGCGCTCTCTCCAGCACGGCATGGACGCAGGTGCAGGGCACGTTCAGCTTCAGCGATCTGCCCGGTCCGCCGACCAGCCTGATCCTCTACATTCAGTCGAGCAGCGCCACCGATTCCTTCTATATCGACGACGTGACCATCAGCGAGCTTTCGCCGCCGCCGCCCAGCCCGAGCCAGCAGGACAACTCGGGCATTACGACGACCTTTGCCGACGGCGGACTCGACGGCTGGAGCTCGCGCAGCGGCAGTTCCACGTTGACCAATGTCGCTGCGCCGGTTGTCGATCCCAACGGCGACACGCGCAGCCTGCTGACCACAGGGCGCATCGCCAACTACGACGGCCCGCAGATCAACGTGAGCAACAAGATGTACGACGGCTCGGTCTATAACCTGAGCGTCTACGTGATGCTGCAACCCACCGATGGCTCGAGCCACATCATCAACATGAGCCTGCAGTACAACCTGGACGGAAATGCCAACTATCCGAGCATCACGGGATATCCGGGTGTGACCATCCCCGCGGACGGGCAATGGCACCAGATCAGCGTGAACGGGTTCACGATGCCGAGCAGTTACGATCCGGGCACGGCCTACGTGTATCTGCAGACGGTGCCCGCCTCGGGCAACGATCTGGTGTCGTTCTACATCGACGACTTCCAGCTCACCTATGTTCCTCCGCCGACGATCCAGACGGACATTCCGTCGATCTTCAAGACCTACGCCGATTTCTTCCCCATCGGAGCGGCCGTGGACACGACCGATCTTTCCGGGCCTCATGCGCAACTGCTCACCATGCACTTCGACAGCATGACGCCGGGGAACGACCTGAAGTGGAGCTCGGTTGAGAGCGCCAAGGGGCAGTTCGATTTCACCAACGGAGACGCCGAAGTGGGTGAGGCAGTCTGCGCCGACATGAAGGTGCGTGGCCAGAATCTGGTCTGGTCCACGGGCGAGCAGACGCCATCCTATGCTTTCGGCGACGGCACGAATTCGGCGGCCAATCAGGCAACGGTGACCGCCAACATCCAGGAACACATCGAGAACGAGGTGCAGCATTTCGGCACCAAGGTCTATGCATGGGATGTGGTGAACGAGCCGATCGATCCCACGCAAACCGACTGCCTGGTGCACGGCCCGTTCTATCAGGTGCTGGGCGCGAGCTACATCGACATCGCGTTCGAGGCGGCGAAGCAATATGCGCCGCCGGGAACGAAGCTGTTCCTCAACGAATACAGCACCACCCAGCCGGCCATGCTCTCCTGCCTGATCAAGGTGGTGCGCGAGCTGCGCGGCCGCGGCGTTCCGGTCGACGCCATCGGCCACGAAATGCACAACCAGATCAACTACCCGACGCCGGAGTCGATGCTCGAGGCCGTCGAAACCGTCCATCGCGAGCTTCCGGAGATGGACCAGCAGGTCACCGAGCTCGATATGAGTGTCTACAACGCCGGCGACGACACCTCGAACTACGGCAACAACATTCCGCCATCGGTTCTTGCCGAGCAGGGATGGCTCTACAAGGACTACTTCGATGTGTTCCGGCGGCTGAGAGGAAAGCTCAGCGCCGTAACCTTCTGGGGCATGGCGGACGACGATACCTGGCTCGACAGCTTCCCGGTCGATCGCACCGACTATCCGCTGCCCTTCAACATGCAACTGCAGGCCAAACCGGCTTACTGGGGCATCATCGATCCGACGCAGCTTCCGGGCTACGGATTGAAGTTCGACATCTCCAGCAGGACCGGGCCGCAGGATGCACGTGTCTGGACCGTCACTGCGACCAATGGCGACGTGGGTCCGGCCTACGCCACGCAGATCGACAGCTTCACGCTGTTGCAAACCCTGGGGCGCCGCTGCCATCCGACGGTGACGCCGCCGGCAAGCTATCCGATTTCGCTGGGCGACATCGCCACCAGCGGCTCGGCGAGCGCCGCGTTCACCATCGACTTTGCCGGATGCGACGAGAATGCGCGGTTCTCGGCCATCGTCCCCTGGACCTCGTCAACCTATCACACGGGCACGCTGATCACGGGATTCGAATTCCATTGGGGTCACGGCTGGGATCTCGTTCGGTAGCGGCCTGCGCGCGGTTGAATCGGCCCGCGGCGATTGGACCTGTTCCAGTCGCCCCAGGCCCTCGAAACAAATCGGGCGGCGCAGCCATTGCCGGTTGCGCCGCTCGCTCTTTGTTATAAACTCCCGCGGCAATTCCCGAGTTGCCGTGGCCGCCCGGAGTCTGTACAGGGTCGCCGCTCCTTGAGGTCGGGTCGACTTGAGCGCGGCGGCTTCGGGATACAGTAACTCAGGAATTGCGCCAGCCACCACCGGCCTGCGCCCATCTTTCGAGAAACATCCTCAGGCCTGCCGGCGGGCGCAGCCAGACGTCCGCGGCGGTCTCGCGCCACGCCGGGCGCATCAGCACGCTCAGGCTGGGCCGTCCCGATGCATTCACAACGCGAAAGGCCGCTTCGTCGGTCAGGTCGTCGCCGAGATAGGCAACCGGCGCTTCCCTGTCTGTCTCCTCGAGGATCGCTTCGACGGCGCCGCCCTTGTCGCGGCCCACGCGAAGTTCCACGCCGGCTTCGAAGTCAAGGAGCCGCAATCCGTCGAGCCGCGCCAGGGGTTCGAAGAGAGTTCGCGTCCTTGCCTCGATCCGGCGCGCCTTCTCCCGCGAGATGCCGCGCCAGTGCATCACGGCGGCGTTGGGCTTGTCCTCGAAGCGCCCGCCAAAGCTGTCCCGCGCAAGCTGCTCGCGAACCTCGTTCAACTTCCCGATCGCTGCCGGCGAGGCCTCCTGCATCTCACGGCTTCCGTCGGGATGCAGCCGCTCGGCGCCATGCAGGCCCCAGACTTCGATCGGCGCATCGAGAGCCAGCAGCCGCCCGATGTCGGCTGCCGGACGACCGGTGACAATCGCCATGCGCGTGCGGCTCCGGCTCTGTATGCGGGAAAGCAATTCGCGCACGCCCGCATAGGGCCGCGCCCTGAAGCGGTCGACACGGAACTGCGCCATCGAACCGTCGTAGTCCAGAAGCAGAACAGAACGGGCAGCGCGCTTGACGGCGGCGAAGAATTCGTCCAGCCGGTGCGCCGTTTCCGGAGTCATTGCGCTCCCGCTTCCGGCGCCAATCCTCGCTGCATCTCCCCTGTGCATCGCCTATGCCAGTTTACGGCGATCGGCGCCGCCCGCGTGAACCACCGAAGGTCCCGCGCGGCTGACGCTTGTCGTCTCCCAGTCCTCCATGCGCAGATCGCTGAGATCGCCGAGGATGCTCGCCGCCCAGCGATAAACATTGTTCTCCATCACCTGGCGGCGCATCCGCTGCATGCGCGTGCGCCGCTCGCCGCGCGGCATATCCAGGCCGCGGCGGATCGCCTCGGCCACGGCCGCGATATCGTAGGGGTTCACCAGCAGCGCATCGGCCAGTTCCACCGCCGCGCCGGTGAACCGGCTCAACAACAGCACTCCGTCCTCGTCGTCGCGCGCCGCCAGAAACTCCTTGGCGACCAGGTTCATTCCGTCGTGCAACGACGTCACCAGGCAAAGATCCGCCGCGCGATACCATCGATTGACTTCATCGTGATTGTACTGGCGTTCGATCAGCACCACCGGCTTCCATCTCGCCGTCTGGAATCGCCGGTTGATGCGCTGCGCGGTCTCTTCCACGCGCCGGCGCAAATCCATGTAACTGGGAATGCGCGTGCGGCTGGGCGCGGCGATCTGCACCATGGTCAGCTTTTCGAGGAACCAGCGATGTTCCTCGAGCAGGATCTCCAGCGCGAGCAGGCGTTCCTCGATTCCCTTGGTGTAATCGAGCCGGTCGACTCCCAGCGCCAGATATTCGCAGCGCACTCCGTACTCCTCGAGCAGCATCTGGCGGATGTCCGGCGGCGGAAGAGGCGCAGCTTCGACGGCGCGATTTTCGTCGTGTGCCTGCACTCCGTTGAAAACCACGCTGATCGGATACGGTTTGACCAGGCTGGCGTGTCCGCCGCGGCGCACCGTCATGTGCTCGCGGTCGGTACGGGCCTCCAGCGTGCGGTCCACGGTGGCGAGAAAGTTGCTGCAGTGCAGGGGAATGTGGAAACCGATCAAATCGGCGCCCAGCAGGCCATCGAGCAGCTCCGCCTGCCAGGGGCAAATCCCGAAAGCCTCGGGATTCGGCCACGGAATATGCCAGAAAATGGCGACGCGGGCATCGGGCCGCGCGTCTTTTATCATGCGCGGCGCCAGCGCGAAATGATAGTCCTGAACGAAAACGACGGGGTTGGCGCAACCTTCCATCTCGCTCAGCACGGCGTTGGCGAACTTGCGATTCACGCGCTGGTAGCACGACCAGTCCGAGGCGCGAAAGATCGGCCGCGTGTGCGCGATATGGCAAAGCGGCCACAGGCCTTCGTTGGCGAATCCGTCGTAGTAGCCCGACTCCTCCTCGCCGGTGAGCCAAACGCGTCGCAGGCTGTAGCGGGGATCGCCGGGAGGAACGCAGAGCCGGTCGAATTCGTCGACGACCGAGCGGTCCTCGTTGCCGCTGCCGTGGGCCACCCACACGCCGTCGCAGGCGCAAAGCACCGGCTCGACGGCCGTGACCAGGCCGCTGGGAGGAACCTCGCACACGATTTCCTTCCCCTTGCGCACGTGCATGTAGGGCTCGCGGTTGGAAAGGACGAAGATCCGGCTCGAGCCGAAGCGTTCGCGCACATGCACGGCAAGCCGTTCCGCCGTCCACACGTGCTCGCCGGCGTCGCGCAGCCGCGCTTCGGTGCGCGCAGCAGCGCGCGCCGCCATCAGGCTTTCCGCCAGCGTATCCACCTCGCGGGCCAGCGGCGAAAGAAAGCTCAGTTCGGCGATGTTGTCGTCGCCCCCTTCGTGGGCGCGCCCCGACCGCAGGCGCCTCAGCCGCTCGGAGAATCGCGTCATGGGCCGGGTGAGAAACCAGCTCACCATCAGCAGGGTGACCGCGACAATGAGCACGACAAACGCCGCGATCCGCCAGAAGCTCCGCTTCCACACCGCCATGTCTTCGGCGCGAATGAAGCCCGCGTCCTGCAGCACCACCATCACGCCGTTCAACTCGTTGCCGGCGTGGAGCGGAATGGCTTCCTCCAGCCATTGACGGCTGTCGTCATGGCCAAAGTTCCCGATCGGCGCCCCTTTGTGGGCTGCCCGCTTCACCGTGGCCGGAGGCAGAAGGCTGAACAGGTTCTGCGGGCCGGCGGAAGCCACCAGCCGGCCCTGGGGGTCGTAGACCGCCAGGCCCAGGGCCTCGTCGAAGGGATGCAGGCGCGCGACCGTGGCGGCGACCACGTCCACGCGGTTGCCGGCAACGGCAGACTCGACCTCGGGCTGAAGGCTCGCGCCCAGCAGCGCCGTCCTGCGTTCCAGGTCCTGGCGCATGGTGTGCTTGTGGGCCAGCACATCGAAGTAGGTGGAGGCCACGGAAACGAACGTGACGCCGAGAATCAGGGCAAGGATCAACCGCACGCGGAACAGATGCACTTCAGCCCTCCCTGCCCTGGACACAGGCCCGCCCCGGGTCGCCATACACGCGTCCATGCTTTTAGATGCACCGGAATGACCGTTTGTTCTTTCTTTGAATTCGGGCAGGCAACATTCGACTTCACTCTTTCGGGCGGGAACTTCCTTCCCTCGACTGCGTAAATCTTGCACGGAACGCAAGATGTTTCTGCCCGCCGGGCCGAGCCCGGCCGCCGCATGCGTTATTCTGTCGAGGACAGCGGCGCAAGCTGCTGAATCGGAAGAACCCCGACGGGAAACCCGGCAAGGCGCATGGCGATACCGCTGATCGAAAAGACGGCCAGGAACTTCGTGTTCACCGTGCAGGATTATTCGATATTTGCCTGGCAGGCCCTGATGAATCTCTTCCGGCCGCCTGTCTACTGGACCGAATTCCTGCTGCAATCGGACATCATCGGCGTCGGCTCGACGACCATCGTGCTCTTGTCGGGATTCTTCACCGGCGGCGTGCTGGCGCTGCAATCGGCGGCCACGCTTTCGGCCTTCGGCGCCACCGGCGTCACCGGACGCTTCGTGAGCCTGACCATGATCCGCGAACTGGGGCCGGTGCTCACGGGCATCATGGTTTCGGGGCGCAATGCCTCTTCCATGGCCAGCGAACTGGGATCGATGGTGGTGACCGAGCAGATCGACGCCATGCGCGCGCTGGGCGTGGACCCGCTGCGCCGCCTGGTGACGCCGCGTCTTTACGCCTGCATCGCCATGCTCTTCTTTCTCACCATCATTGCCGACTTCTGCGGCATCCTCGGCGGCGCTTTCGTTACCAAGTTCATGAACAACCTGAATGGAACGCAGTACTTCTCCGAGGCGTGGGAGTTTCTGCGCGCATCCGACATCACCCAGGGTCTGATCAAGCCGCTCTTCTCGGGGTTCATCATCGCCTCCGTCGGCTGCTTCAACGGCATGAGGACCACGGGCGGCACCGAGGGCGTGGGCCGCTCCACGATCCAGGCCGTCGTGTGGGCTTCCATTCTCATCATCTTCGTGGACTTCCTGCTCACCCAGGTCATGCTGACGATCTTTCGATGAACGAATCCGCGCAATCCTCCCCGCATGGACGCGCCGCGCTTGCGGATGAAAATGCCGTTGTCGCCTTTCGCAGCGTCTCCATCGAATTTGTATTGCCGGTGCTCAGGGATGTGAGTTTTTCCGTCGCCCCGGGCGAAACGCGCATCCTGCTCGGGCCGGCGGGGGTGGGCAAAAGCGTCCTGCTCAAGCTCACCAACGGGTTGCTGCGCCCCGACTCCGGCGACATCCGGCTTTTCGGCGAGGAGATCGCGCGCGCGCCGGAGGAGATGCTGTTTCCCCTGCGCACGCGCACCGGAATGGTGTTTCAGGAGGGCGCGCTCTTCGACTCGCTCACCATTCGCGACAATGTGGGCTACCAGTTGATCGCCGAACACACGCCCGACGAGGAGATCGACCACCGCGTCCACGAATCGCTCCGCTTCGTCGGACTGGAGGAGACATTCGATCTCTTTCCCGGGAGTCTCTCCGGCGGCATGCGCCGGCGCGTCGCGATCGCCCGCGCGCTGATTCACGATCCGGAGCTGTTGCTCTACGATTCTCCCACGGGCGGACTCGATCCGGTCACTTCGACCACCATCATCGAGCTCATCATGAAGCAGCGCGACGTGCGGCGCACCCCGTCCATCCTGGTCACGCACCGGCTGCAGGACGCCTTCACCCTCTGCACCCACCGCTTCGATCCCGGACAGGGGCGCATGACCTCGCTTCCGCAGGGGCAGTCCGATGCCGGCACGACATTTCTCATGCTCGAGGAAGGCCGGCTGATCTTCGACGGCTCGCTGCACGAACTGGTGCACAGCGAAATCCCGTTCGTGCGCGAGTTCCTGGAATAGGTGCGGCCGGAGAGCTGGTTGCAAGGTTCAGCAAAGCGCCCTGCGCCGCGCGAGAAACCGCCGCAACCTCCAGCCGTAAATGCCGAGGTTGAGCACGCAGACGGCGACGCCCGCCACGCTTACCAACCAGCCGGGAAGATCCGGATACACAACCGCATCGAGACAGTGCATCAGGAATCCACCCTGATACGGCGCGATGCCGGCGCGGGACTCGAAGTAGTTCTCGGCCAGCGTAAGAGGGCACGGCCACGGGCTCACTTCAGCCGCGATTCCCCAAAGAAGCGCCAGGATGTGCAACGTGGTCCATACCGGCCGTCCGCGAGTCCATGCGCCGCCGAAGATGACCAGCGCCAGCCACAGCAGGTGAACCATCAACACGAGAGTTGCAAGCTGGGCCATCGGCCTGATCCAGCATACGCCCGCATCGAGCCGTTCGCTTTCGCCCGGTGAATTCGCCGTGCTAGACTTCCGGTGCAATACTGTTCGCCACATTCCGCAGGAATGGCACTGGAGGCGCACATGGAGACGACCTCGCCGGCCCGGAATCCCCATCGACCGGTCAATCGCCGCGACTTCCTCAAAGCCGCCGCGGCGGCAGCGCTGTTGCCGCGCGCCGCGCGGGGAAGTTCCGGCCGCACCGCACCGTCGAATCGCATCACCATCGGCGTCATCGGCTGGGGAATGATCGGCCCGGACAACACCCACGCTTTCCTCGGATACGACGATTGCCAGGTGGTAGCCGCATGCGACCTGGACAAGCATCGCCTGCAAACCGCCGTCGACACCATCAACCGCCATTACGGCAACAGGGACTGCAAGACGTATCACGACTATCGGGAACTGCTGGCGCGCGACGACGTCGACGCCATGATGATCGCGGTTCCCGATCATTGGCACGCCATGGTCGCCATCGCGGCGGCCAACCGAAAGAAGGATATTTACGGCGAAAAGCCGCTCGCCAAAACCGTGGCCGAACAGCAGGCTATCGTCAGGGCCGTCGAACAGAACAACATCATCTGGCAGACCGGCTCGTGGCAACGTTCTCTTCCCGTCTTTCACAAGGCGGCGGAGATCGTGCGCAACGGGCTCATCGGAAATGTGACGCGCGTCGAGGTGGGCCTGCCCGGGGGCCATCACGATTTCGCCGGCAACGAGCCGGCATTCCTCAAAAAGACAGCGGCGCTGCCCAATGCGCCCACCACTCCCGCGCAGGTCGTGCCGGGCACGCCGGCGTGGGATCTCGCCGTCACCGCGCCTCCGCCGGAGCTCGACTACGAGACGTGGATCGGCCCGTCGCAATATGAGCCCTACATCGAGTGCCGCGTGCACCTGAACTGGCGCTGGAACTACGACACCGGCGGCGGGCAGTTGATGGACTGGATCGGCCATCATGGCGACATCGCGCACTGGGGCCTGGGCTTCGATCTGACTGGTCCGTCGGAGGTCGAAGGCCACGGAGACTCCCCGCCCGCAAACGCCATCTGGAACACGGCCACGACCTATCGCATCGAGTGCGCGTACAGGAAAGAAGTCACGAATTACCCCATCGACGTGGCCATGACCATCGCCGGCGGCGACCCGGAAATCAGGAGCGGCACCAAATGGATCGGCACCGACGGCTGGGTGTGGGTGGATCGCAGCGGCTTCGATGCTTCCAATCCGGATTGGGTGAAGATGGATTCCCTCCCCGACGATCAGCGCAAGATCAGGCTCTACGAGTCGAGCGAGCATCGCCGCAACTT
>JASHQQ010000080.1 GCA_030039035.1 Acidobacteriaceae bacterium
CGACATGGGCGCCGTCGATCTCGTCATCCAGATCGAGGCGCCGTCTTCGGTGGCCAGCGGATTGCAGCGCATCGGCCGCGCCGGCCACCACGTGGACGCGGTGAGCGAAGGCGTGCTCTTTCCCAAGTACCGTGCCGACCTCGTGGCCTGCGCCGCCGTCACGCGTGCCATGCACGAGGGCGCCATCGAGTCCACGCGCTTTCCCCGCAATCCGCTCGACGTGCTGGCGCAGCAAATCGTGGCGATTGTCGCGAATCCGCCGACGCAAGAAGGGATCAGGAGTCAGGGATCAGGGATCAGGGGCCGACGAAGAGGGAACAGGGAACAGGGATTAGGGAATAGAAAGAGCGCCGGCAGCGGCAATCTGTTCTTCAGTCCCTCAGTCCCCGGTCCCTCAGTCCCTGGTCCCTCAGCCCCTGGTCCCTCAGTCCCTGGTAAGCCCGAAGTCAGCGTCGATTTCCTCTACGATCTGGTCCGCCGCGCCGCGCCATTCGCCGGCCTTACCCGCTCGGTCTTCGACGGGGTGCTCGACCTGCTCAGCGGCCGCTACCCTTCCGACGAATTCGCGGAGCTGCGGCCGCGCATCGTCTGGGACCGCGTGCGCAATGTCGTTACCGCACGCGAGGGCGCCGCGCGACTGGCCATTCTCAACGCCGGCTCGATTCCCGATCGCGGGCTCTACGGCGTCTTCCTCGCGTATACAGAGGGAAAACCCGTTCGCGTGGGCGAGCTCGACGAAGAGATGGTCTTCGAGTCGCACACCAACGAGACGTTCATCCTCGGCGCTTCGACGTGGCGCATCGTCGATATCACGCACGACCGCGTGCTGGTAGTTCCCGCGCCCGGCGAGCCGGGCAAGATGCCGTTCTGGAAAGGCGACGGGCCTGGCCGGCCGCTCGAGTTCGGCCGGCGCATCGGCGCCATGGTGCGTGAGCTGAGGGCGTTGCCGAAACCCGCCGCGCTGACGCGGCTGATTGCCGAGCACGATCTCGATCCCGGCGCTGCAGAGAATCTGCTGCGATTCCTTGCCGATCAGGAGGCCGCGACCGGGCAAGTGCCCGACGACCGGAATATCGTGATCGAACGCTGCAAGGACGAGCTCGGCGACTGGCGCGTCTGCGTGCTTACGCCCTTCGGACGCCGTATTCACACTCCCTGGGCGATGGCGGTCGCCGCGCGCATTCGCGCCGCCGGAGGCCCGGAAGTGGAAACGCTGTGGAGCGACGACGGATTCGTGCTGCGCTTTCCCGACACCGACCAGCCGCCCGACTCCGATTGGATTCTTGTCGAGTCGGCTGAAGCCATGGCGCTGGTGCTGCGCGAGCTCGGCTCGACGGCGCTTTTTGCCGGCCGCTTTCGCGAGGCCGCGGGCCGCGCGCTGCTGCTGCCGCGCCGCCGCGCCGACGCGCGCACGCCGCTATGGCAGTTGCGCAAGCGCTCCTACGACCTGCTCGGCGTGGCTTCGCGCTACCCGTCGTTTCCGCTGTTGCTCGAAACCTATCGTGAGTGCCTGCGCGACATCTTCGACATGCCGGCGCTGATCGAGACGCTCCGCGCCATCGAACAGCGCCAGATTCGCGTGCATGTCGTCGACACGCGCACCCCTTCGCCGTTTGCCTCGTCGCTGCTCTTCAGCTACGTGGCGAACTTTCTCTACGATACCGATGCGCCGCTGGCTGAGCGACGCGCCCAGGCGCTGACCATCGATCAGGATCAGTTGCGCGAACTGCTCGGCGAGACCGATCTGCGCGAGCTGCTCGATGCCGACGCGATTGCCGAGGTGGAAGAGCAGGCGCAGTGCCTGACCGAAACCACGCGCGCGCGTTCTGCCGACGGCATTCACGATCTGTGCCTTCGCCTTGGCGACCTTTCGCGGCAAGAGCTGGCGCGACGCGTCATTTCCGCCGACCTGGTGCAGCAAGTCGACCGGCTGGTTCGCGCGCGACGGTTGCTCGAGTTGCGAATCGGCGGCGAGCGCAGGCTCATCGCCGCCGAAGATGCCGCGCGCTATCGCGATGCGCTGGGCATTCCGCTGCCGCCGGGCCTCGCCGCAGCGCTGCTCGAACCGGTGGCGCATCCCCTGCACGAACTGGTGCGCCGTTATGCGCGCACGCACGGGCCGTTTCCGCTGCGCGAGCCGGCAGATCGCTTCGGACTCGATGCCGCCGTGATCGAACGCACGCTGCACGCGCTGGCGCAGGAAGGCCGCGTCGTCGAAGGCGGCTTTCGTCCCGGAGGATTGCATCGTGAGTGGTGCGATGCGGAGATCCTGCGCCAGATCCGGCGCAAATCGCTGGCGAAGCTGCGCAAGGAAGTCGAGCCGGTCGAGCAGCACACGCTGGCGCGCTTTCTTACGCACTGGCAGGGGCTGCTCACGCCGCGCCGCGCGGGAGCAGGGCACCTCGATGCGCTGCTCGACGTGATCGAGAGCCTGCAGGGCGCGCCGCTGCCCGCTTCGCTGCTCGAGTCGTCGATTCTGCCGGCGCGCATTGCCGATTATTCGCCGGCCGGGCTCGATACGCTGATCGCGGCGGGTGAGGTCGCGTGGGCCGGCGTAGAACCGCTGGGCGAGCGCGACGGCCGCATTGCGCTTTTCCTCGCCGACAAGCTGCCGCTGCTGGCACAGCCACGCGCGCTCACAGAACCGTTTACCGAGCGCGAAGAAAAACTGCTCGCCGTGCTCGAATCCACTGGAGCCAGCTTCTTCGAGCCGCTGCATCAGGCCGCGGGCAGCGGCTATCCGGGCGAGTCGATCGACGCGCTGTGGAGCCTGGTGTGGCGCGGGCTGGTCACCAACGATTCACTGCACGCGCTGCGCGCCTGCATTGCGCGGCCTGAGAGCGCCCGCGCGCCGCGGCGGCCGCACACCGGCGCCGTGTTTCGCTCGCGCCGCATCACGCCTCCCAACGCGCAGGGCCGCTGGTCCGCGCTGCCCTTCCACGTGTCGAAAGGCTCTGTAACAGGGCAGGACTTTGGTCGTGCCGATCGAAGCGCCTTATCCTCCCACTCCGAGCGGGCTTCAGCCCGCGAGGAACGGACCCCTGAAAGCATGGGTACCCCGGGTCCGGGTTTTCGGACCTGGGGAAGTGCGCCTGCCGTGCCTGCTGGCCCTACAGGCACTGAGCGCAGCCACGCTCTGGCCATGCAGCTTCTCAGCCGTTACGGCGTGCTGCTTCGCGAGGCGGTTGCGGCGGAGAATGTTCACGGCGGATTCGGCGCCGTCTACGATGTGCTGAAGGCCCTCGAGGAGAGCGGGCGCATTCGCCGCGGCTACCTTGTCGCCGGGCTCGGCGCCACGCAGTTTGCGTTGCCGGCGGCGGTCGATCTTCTGCGCCAGTTGCGAACCGGGCCGCCGCCGGAGAAACCGGAGTTCGTGCAGCTCGCCGCTGCCGATCCGGCGAATCCGTATGGATCGTTGCTCCGCTGGCCCGATCTGCCGGCGATGCCCGATGATTCCGGGTCCGCTCCACGAGTCCTCACTCGCGCTGCTTATGCCGAAGTGATTCTGCGCAACGGCCAGCTCATTGCCTGGCTGCGCCGGGGCAATCCCAACATCCTCGTCTTCCTGCCGCCCGACGAGCCGGAGCGCTCGCAGGCGGCCGCGGGTCTGGCGCACTTTTTGTGCGCGCGGGGGCAAGAAAAGATGCACACGTTGGCCAGGGAGGGCATGCTGATCACGACGATCAACGGCCAGCCGGTCGCCGCCCATCCCATGGCGCGCTTCCTCATGGACGCCGGCTTCCATCCCGGCCCGCTGGGTATGCACCTCCGGCGCATTCCGCTGCCCATTTCGCCGGCGCATCCTTCGCCGAAGGAGTTGCAGTAGCGCGACGGAAGGGGTATTCCATCCGTCTGGGAAAATGGGTGCCCCATCCTAGCCGCGTTCTTGCTTTTGCGGCAAGGGTGGGATGACCATACGTGCAGGATTCCGCAGTTGCCGCTGCTGCTTTTCCTGATTCCTGCACAGGGTTCCACAGCGATTCTGCAGCGAACCCGGTCCTAGAATGGCCCCATGCCCGAGGGCGACACCATCTTTCGCACGGCGCGAACGTTGACGCGCGCGCTGGCCGGCAGGCCGATCACCGGATTCCGCTCGAACTATCCGCTGCTTACGCGCTACAACGACGACTCACCGCTGGCCGGCCAGACTGTCGAGCGCGTGGAGGCGCGCGGCAAGTGGATGCTGACGTATTTTTCGGGCGGCGGAATCCTGGCCACGCATCTGCTGATGAGCGGCAGTTGGCACATTTACCGTCACGGCGAGCCGTGGATGGTTGCGGCGCGGCACATGCGCATCGTGATCGAGAACGCGGAGTTCCAGGCGGTGGGCTTTCACGTGCCTGTGGCGCAGATGCACTCCGCGCAGTCGCTGGCGCGCGATCGCAGGATTCCGCAGCCGGCGATCGATGTGCTCCGCAGCGAGTTCGATTGCGGCGCGGCGGCGATGCGCCTGATGGCCTGCCCCCGCGATGAAGTCGGGGACGTGCTGCTGCACCAGGAAGTTCTGGCCGGCGTGGGCAACGTCTTCAAATCGGAGATCTGCTTTGTGAACGGTGTCAATCCCTTCTGCAAGGTGGGCGCGCTCTCGCGCGATGACGTAACCGGTCTGATCCAGACTGCGCGGCGGCTTGTCGCGGCCAATGTGATGGAGGATTCCGGTGACCGCATTGTGACCTGGCGCGGGCGCTGGCGGCGCACCACGCATCGCTCCGATCCGGGTGAGAGCCTGTGGGTCTATGGCCGCCGTGGCGAACCCTGCCGCCGCTGCGGCGAGCCGGTCCGCGGCCGCTTGCAGGGGCCGGACGCGCGCATCACCTTCTGGTGCGCGCAATGCCAGCCCATGCCGGACGGGAGCGAAATCGACGGGTGAGATGCGCGAGCGTACGTACCAGCCGCGAGAAGCAAGCCGATGAGGTCGAAGAAGAACGCGAAGGTTACCGCCCGGGTTGAACAGGAGCATGCCGAAGCAGAGCTTGCCTTGTGCATCGCCAGATTCGAACCGGAAAATGCGGAGTTCATTCGCGCCGTGCGCGCCGCGCTGCGCAGGCGCATGCCGACGGCCCACGAACTGGTCTACGACAATTACAACTTCTTCGTGATCGGCTACTCCCCGACGGACCGCACCTCGGACACCATTCTCTCGCTGGCCGCGGACGCCCACGGCATTCAGCTCATGTTTTATTACGGCGCAACCCTGCCGGATCCGAAGAGACTGCTTCGCGGAGGCGGCGTTCAGAACCGGTCGTTGCGGTTGCATCGGGTCGAGGATTTGAAGAAGAAAGAGATCGAGGCCCTGATCGCCGCCGCGATTGCGCAGGGAGACGAACCACTCCCCACCGGAGGTAGCGGGCAATTGATGATCAAATCCATTTCAGCGAAGCAGAGGCCGAGACGGCGCCTCGCGTCGGTCTGACGCAGTAGATGAGCAGCTCGCCAGGAAATGAAAGCCTCGCCATGAACACGCTCCCGCAGGGAGCGGCTGAGGTTAGCCCAGGGTGAAGGTCGCCTCGGCGACCGGAACCCCGGGAAGCGAACGGTAAACAAATCCGAAGCCCCGTAGGGGCGTTGGAACCCCGCCGCGTCCGAATATGGCAGTTCAGGAAATGATGTAGCCGGAGAAGGATCACCGAGTCGACGCGACCAAAAGGGAGCGGCGACCTTGAGCATCATCCAGGCGGAGACACTCCTTCCTGAACTGCCCTAGTTCCCGCTCTTGCTTCCCAGCCCGAAGAGCTTCTGGAAGAAATTGCGGTTGTCCGGAGGATGGTCGCAGGTGTTGGTCGGCGCCGTGCCCTGGAGGAAGGCGGCTTCGTAACTCTCCGGGCAGGCCGCGTCGCTGAGCAGGTTGCTCACCTTGTCCAGGTTCACCAGTTGCACGCCATCGGGCGGCGCGAAGTCGTGCGTATCGGAGTACTGCGGCAGCTCGACAGCCTTTTTCATGAAGGCCGCCCAGATGGGCTCGGCGCCGCGGGCGCCCTCGATCTTGATATCCGTGTAGTCGTCGTTTCCTATCCACACCACACAGAGCAGGTTGCTGGTATAGCCGGCGAACCACGAGTCGTGTTCGGTTCCGGTCTTGCCCGCGGCGGGAGCAAGGAACCCCATATTGCGCACGCCTGCGCCGGTGCCCACGCCGCTGAGCACATCTTCCAGCATGCGCGTGGTCAGGAAGGCCACGCGCGGATCGAGAACCTGCCGCGAGGTTGGCGTGTAATCGGAGATGATGTCGCCCGACGGCGTGCGCACGCTGGCCACCATCCACGGATCGATGTGCAGCCCGCTGTTGGCAAAAACGGTATAGGCTCCGGCCAGCTCCAGTGGCGTGGCGTCGTAGGATCCGATGGCCACCGACGGGGTGCCGCGGGCGCTCTTGATCCCGGCCTCGCGCGCCAGCTCCGCCACGCGATCGAAGCCCACCATGGCGGCCAGCGCGATGGTGGCGTTGTTCAGCGAGCGCTGCAGCGCAAATCGCGCCGTCACCAGCCCGTGATACTCGCCCTCGTAGTTGCGCGGCGTGTATTGCTTGTCGCCCACTTCGTAGGTGGTCTGCTCGTCGTTGAGCATCGTCACCGGCGTAAACAGCTTGTCCTGCCCGGTGAGCGGAACGCCTTCGGCCGCCGAGGCAAACGCCGCCGCGTAGACGAACGGCTTGAAGGTGGAGCCGGTGGGCCGAGCGGAGACGGCGTGATTCAACTGCGAAGTGCCATAGCTGCGGCCGCCGTCCAGCGCCAGCACCTGCCCGGTGTGCGGATTGAGCGCCACCAGCGCGACCTGCGGGTACACGTACGGCTCCATGGGCGTGCCCTTCTTGTGATGCCGCGCATGCAGCCGGTCGACCTGCTCGTCGACAATGTGAATCGTCGAGTCGACCGCCTCGGTGGCCACGCGCTGCAGGTCCGGATCGAGCGTGGTGTAGATGCGCAGCCCCTCGCGGTTGAAGTCGCGGTCGCCGAGCTTCTGCAGCAACTGGTCGTGCACCAGGTCTACGAAATAAGGCGCCTCGCTCGCGTCCACGCTCTGGTCGGAAAGGTTCAGGCCCTCGTTTTTGGCGCTCTCGGCCTGTTCGTGCGTGATGGCGCCGGTTTCCACCATGGAATCGAGCACCAGGTTGCGCCGCTCGAGGGCGCGCTCGGGATGGCGGAACGGACTGAGCCGGTTGGGGCTTTGGATAATGCCCGCCAGCAGCGCGCATTCGGCCAGGTCGAGCTGGCGCACATCCTTGCCGAAGTAGGCCTGCGCCGCCTCGCCGAATCCGTCAATCGAAAAGCTGCCGCGCTGGCCCAGGTTGATCTCGTTGGCATACATCTCGAAGATCTGCTTCTTGCTGAAGCGATGCTCGAGCTGGAAAGTGATGACAATCTCGATCAGCTTGCGCTTCAGCCGCCGCTCCGGCGAGAGAAAGAAATTCTTCGCAAGCTGCATGGTCAGCGTGGAGCCGCCCTCCACAAAGCGGTGACCGGGCGTGAGATCGTTGCGCAGCGCGCCGAGCAGCCGGACGTAGTCGACGCCGCCGTGATCGAAGAAACGGCGGTCCTCGATGGCCACAACCGCATTCACCAGATTCTGCGGCAGCTCGTCGTAGGTGACAATGCGGCGCTTGGTGCGATTGGCGTCTTCGCTCAGACCGGTGATCAGCAACGGCTCCAGCTCGTAGCTGGCCAGCGGTTCACCGTGCTCGTCGGTGATGGAATCGACCACGCCTCCGCTGACGTGAATCGTGGCGCTGTCGGGCGCGTGATAGGACTGCGGCCCGGGAGAAACGGTGACCGACTGCGCACCGTCGCGGTAGCTGCCCAGCGGCGACGCCTGCGCGGCGCCGTCCGTGGTGTAGCCGGCCTCGCGCAACTCCTGGTCGATGAGGCGGAGACCGAGCCTTTGGCCGGGCCGCACCTCGCGCGGGGCGGCGTAGATCTTGGCCGTGTTGGCAAAGAGCGGCTGCTGCAGCCGCGCGTCCACAATGCCGCGGTATTCGAAGTAGTAGTAGGTGAAGACGCCAAAAAACAGCAGCGCGGCGCAGGCAAACGCGCCGATCGCGACGCGAAGCGCCAGCGTGGCCCAGGGATGACTTCCGGCAAGTCTTCGAATCCTGATCCGCAACCTCGGAATCCTGATTCGCAACCGCATCGTTACTCCTTGACAGCAGACAGTGAACGGTGTCCAGAGCCGCCATTTTGCTCCGGTTGCCCCAATCTTTCGCCATCGGCCGCGGCGGATGGCGAAGGGTTGGGGCAAATTCCTAGAAGCTCGCGGCGAGGAGCTGTTCCTCTTCCACGCGTTCTTTCACCAGCGCCGCTGCCTCGTCGATTCTCACGTCCATCATCGCTCCGGTCGCGCGCGTTGCCAGATCCACCAGGCCCGAGCCCAGCTTCTTTCCCACGTTGATGCGATACGGGATCCCGACCAGGTCGGCATCCTTGAATTTGACTCCCGGACGCTCGTCTCTGTCATCGAGCAGCACGTCAAGGCCTGTTGCCTCCAGTTCCTCGGCCAGACTTTTGCCCGTCGCGAGCAGGCCCTCATCGCTCGCATTCGTCACCGTAACCACGACCGTGAACGGCGCGATCGACGGCGGCAGCCAGAATCCCTTGTCGTCGTTCGACTGTTCGATGGCCGCGGTCAGGATGCGCTCGATGCCGATTCCGTAGCAGCCCATGATCGGCCTGACTTCCTTGCCGTTCTCGTCGAGCACGCGCGCGCCCATGCTCTCGGTGTACTTGTAGCCGAGCTTGAAGATGTGGCCCACCTCGACCGCCTTGCCCACCGTGAGACGGCCCGCGCAGCCGGGCGTCGGGCAGGGCTCGCCCTCGTTCACGCTGCGAATATCGGCGCTCAGCGTCCAGCCGAAGTCGCGGCCCGGACAGACGTTGCGCAGATGATAGTCGAGTTTGTTGGCGCCGCACACCATGTTTTTGCGGCCTTCGAGAGATTTGTCGGCGACCACGGTCAGGCCGCCGTCCATCGGCTCCCTGGCA
>JASHQQ010000081.1 GCA_030039035.1 Acidobacteriaceae bacterium
CGGCGCGTTCGACTCACACAGTTTTACAGGCTCACGGGCGTTTCCCAACCGGTCAATTCCCGGCCAAAACATGGCCATTTATGCGCCTTTTCGATGCCAAATCGTGCCCAAACGCGCCAAAAATGACCATTCTGCACGCCCCGGCACGGCGCAACTCCAGCCGGGTCAGAGAATTAGGAACCGGATTCGCAGAAAAAATTTCGCGCCCGTGAGGCTGTGAAACGGCTACCGATGGCCTGCGTGATCGCGTGATTGCTTTGATCACCGAATACCCACTTGTCCGCGGACGCTCTCGATGAGCTTTTTCGAGTCGTAGCCGACTCCGTTTTTGAACACCGTCTCGACGTTCTCGATCTCGTCGATCTTCTTTGACGGGTCGCCTTTGATCAGGACCATGTCGGCCTGCTTGCCGGCTTCGATCGTTCCGATGCGGTCCTGGCGGCCGAGAAAGACGGCGCCGTTTTGTGTGCCGATCTGGATCGCTTGCTCGGGCGTGAAGCCGGCCTCGACAAGCAGTTCGATCTCGCGCTGGTCGCCGAAGCCGGGCAGGACGCCGCCGTTACCCGTTGGGTCGGGTCCGGCGAGCAGCAGACCGGCGGCCTTGGCGAAGGCGACTTCGAAGTCCATCTCCTTGCGCATGAGTGCGCCCACGGGCGAGTCGAGCGGGACGCGCGCACGCAGCGTGAGATAACTCTGCGCGGATTCGGCCGACATGGCGTCCAGGGTGCGCTGCTCGAGCCTGGGGCGTCCGGGAACGCTGGACTCGAAGACCGGCAGCGTGGATGTTACCGCGACGTGGTGCGAAACAAGATTCTGGATCAATGCTTGAACCTGCGGGCCGGCGATCTCCTGCTTCATCCAACTGGCGCTGAGGCGCGCGGGGCAAACGTCGGGCTTTTTGTCGGCGACAAATTCGCTGTCGGTAAAGACAGGGCCGTGCTCGAAGTCGTCGATGCCGAGCGCGATCGCCTCGGGCCAGGTGACTGAGCAAAGATGGCCGGTGAGCCTGAGATGGTGCGCGTGCGCGGCGCGGATGGCGGCGCCGAGCTCGTCGCGCGTGATGTTCATGTAGGCCTTGTACGAGGTCATGCCTTCGGCGGCCCAATAGTCGACCAGGCGCACGGCATCGTCCGGCCCGGTGAGCTCGTGCATCTGCGCAAACAGCGTGGGCGCGCCTTCGAGATAGGGCGCAGTCGCATCGATGTCGGGGCCCGGCATCTTGCCGGCGTCGATTCGGTTCTTGACTTTGAGATCTGTGTAGGGCTCGAGGCTGCCGGTGGTGCGCATGGTGGTGACACCCGCGGCGAGATAGAGCCGTGGCGCGGTGTAGGGAATCTCCGCCACGAAGAGGCCGGGCTCGCCGATGGAGCCGCCCGCCGACTGAACCGCGGCGGAGTCGGTGTAGTAGAGGTGGTTGTGCATGCCGACGAGACCGGGAATCACCGTGTAGCCGTGGAGGTCCATGCGCTGCGCGCCGGCGGGAACGGGAGCCGACGCCGCAGGGCCGACAAACCCGATGCGCCCCTGCGCGACGACGATCGCCTGGTCGTCGCGTGCCGGGGCGCCGGTGCCGTCGATGACGCGAACGTGGTCGAGGACAAAGACAGGAGCCGGGACGCTTACAAATGGCGTGGCGTCGTCCGGAGGCGGGAACTGTGCGAGCGCGGCGCCGGCAACAAGCGGCGCGCACAAGAACAGGATCGGCTTATGCATGGCCATACACCTCGTTCGGGAGGAAACGAATGCCGTGATTTTACGTCGTGCGGCGGCGATTGAAGCGGATAGCGGTGAGCGCGCTGGAAACGGAAGCCACCTTCGTGTCCACCAGGCTCTTCGCCAGAAGCGTCGAACGAATCATCGCTTCGTTGAGCGGGTGGCCTGGGCCTTTGGGATAAACCAGCCAGAGGGGGACGCCGCCGGCGAGCCGCGAATGCGCTTTTGCCAGCGCCGATTCGAGATCCTTCGGCGTCTTCACGCACGCCAGAATCAGATCGGGGTCCTTGTCCGAGATACTCGCCGCCTCGGCGAGCGCGGAGCGAAGCGCTTCGTCACTTACGTCGCCAAGGACCCAGACTACGGACTCGCGGGTGATGCCGAGTTTTCGTGCGAGTGACGGCGGGCCCGCCGTGAGCGTCTTGGCCCACTTTGCAGCCTGATCCGCACCCGGAAAAAGCTCGACGTGTTCGCCGCCGGCGGTGAAGCAGAGCCGCCCGGATTGCGCCTTCACGTCTTTCACATCGGAAAACGGAACGCGCCGGCGGATTTCGCCGCGAAAGACGAGCTCGCCGGTCTCGAGCAGCACCTTCACCTTTGCGGATTTCCCGGCCCAGTTGCATTGGCAGGCGGCTTCACGGCCCATATGTGCTCCGATCTGGCGAGTTGGCGGAGTTGGCGTTGTCGGCTGTGGTAGCCATGTTCGCTGAGTCAGCGCGGCTGGCCGCCGGGCGGGACGTGCTGCTCAAGGTAGCGCGCGATCAGCGAATAGACGTGGAAGCTGGTTCCTTTGCCTTCGAAGATGCCGTGGGTGCGATTGGGGTAATCCATGAAGGCGAACGGCTTGCCGAGTTCGATGAGCTTGTTGACGAGAAGCTCCGTGCCCTGAAAGTGAACGTTGTCGTCGCCGGAGCCGTGAATGACAAGCAGGTTGCCGGCCAGACCCTGGGCAAAGTTGATGGGCGAGCCGTCGTGGTAGCCCTGCTTGTTCTCGTCGGGAAGGCCCATGTAGCGTTCCTGGTAGATGGAGTCGTAATGGCTCTGGTCCGCGACGGGAGCGACGGCGATGCCGGTGGAGTAGACGCCGGGATAGCGAAACATGACGTTGAGCGTGTTGGAGCCGCCGCCGCTCCAGCCCCAGATGGCCATGCGCGAAGTGTCGATATAGCCGCGCTCGCGGGCGAGCTGCTGTATGGCCTGCGCCTGCTGCGCCGACGAAAGCACGCCAACGTCGCCGTAGATGCTCTTGCGCCACGCGCGGCCCTTGGGCGCGGGCGTGCCTTCGTTGTCGAAGCTGACGATGAGGTAGCCTTGTTCGGCGATGGCGCCATGAAAGAGGCGCCGCGAACCGCCCCAGGCGTCACGGACCGTGGCGCCTGCCGGCTCGCCGTAAACGTAGGCGAAAACGGGGTATTTCTTCGATGGATCGAAGTCCGGCGGCTTGATCATCAAGCCGTCGAGGGCGACGCCGTCGGCAACTTTCACCTGGAAGAATTCGGTTTTCGAGCCAAGCATCGGCCGGACTCTGGAGGCGAGATCGTCGTTGCTTTCGAGCGTACGCACCGGCTTGTGATCGGGAAGGCTGACAATCTCGATGCGCGGAGGGCGATCGGCGGTCGAGTAAATGTGCACCGCCCAGCGCCCGTTCGGGGAGAGATCGTATTCGTGCCGGCCGGGCTGATCGGCGGGCGTCACCCGTTCCGGCGCTCCCTGCCCGTCGAGCCGCGAGCGATAGAGATACTGGCGCACGGCGTCGTCCGGCGACGCGAGGAAGTAGTACCAGCCGCCCTGCGCATCGACGCCGGCTCGCTCGAGAACGTCGCCGGCGAAGTTCGTGATGAGCCGCGGTTGGCCGGTTGCAAGATCGAGAAGATACGCGTGGCGCCATCCGTCGCGCTCGCTCAGGAATATCGGATCCTTGCTCGGCATGTAGTCGAGGTTTTTCGCAACCCACGTCAGCGGGGGAACATCGACCCAGTCCTTGTCGGCGTCTTCCGTAATGACACGAGTTTCGCCCGTCTTGGCGTCGGCCCGGAGAATCCGGTTGGTTTTCTGCGAGCGGTCGAGATATTCAAGGACGACTCCATTGGAGTTTCCGGGCCAGTCCATCTGGGCGACGTAATGGTTGCGCGGATCGCCGGAAAGCTTGATCCACAGCGTCGGGCCGCCGGCCGCGGGCACGATGCCGACGCGCACGGCGGAGTTGGTCGTGCCGGGCTGCGGGTATTTGTACTGCTCGACGACCGGGTATTCGGCTTCGGTGTCGTTGATGAGCGTGTACGTGCCTGCGCCGGACTGATCGAATTGCCAGTAGGCGATCGACCGGCTGTCGGGACTCCAGCGGAAGCAGTTACGCAGGTCGAGTTCTTCTTCGTTCACCCAGTCGGAGGTGCCGTTGATGATGTCGGGTGAGCCATCGGTGGTGAGCTGCGTGATGTTTTTCGTCGCGAGATCTTCATCGTAGAGGTTGTTGGCGCGAACCCATGCGACGCGTGCGGAGTCGGGCGAGAAAGTGGCGAACATCAGCGTCGATTCGGGCGCGTCGCCGCCGAGCTTGAACAGACGCGTCTCCGGCGTCTTTGCCGAAGTGTCGAGGACCCAGTAGTCGCCGCGCGTGTATTCGCGCCAGACGCGCCTGGCGTTGGTAAAGATGAGCAGCTTCTTGTTATCGCCGGACCACGCATAGCTCGCCACGCCGAGCGGCTCTTTGGCTCCGGCGGGCGTGAGGTCGGCGGCGGAGACGATCACGCTGCGCTTGCCCAACGCGGCATCGTACGCGGCGATCTCCGCACCCTTGCCGCCGGGCGCCGATTCGAGAACCGTGTAGGAGTCGCCGCCATTCTGCCAGGCCAGCTCCGGGGGCCGGCCGCCGAACTCGTGCTGATTGAAGATTTCATCGAGCTGCCCGGCAAGTTTGGGAGGAATGCCGGGATCGGTTGCTGCAAATGCAGGTGAGCCGGCGGCGACGAGAAGACACCATACGGCTGCGGCGCGTTTTGGTTGCAACAAGATCAGGACCTCCTCGAACGGCGGAAAGAGCCCGCCACCATGCGCGCTTTTGCGTCAACTGATTATAGGCAAGCCGCGGGAGGCCGAGGAACCGGCGGGGGCTTTATGGAATGCTGCGCAGTCAACTCCCACCTGTCATCCCGAACGAGGTCCGGCGGAGGCGGACGAAGTCGCGGGATCCGTGGTTGTCCCCAGGCGCGGATTTCATCCTTTTCCCACGCGGCCCTTTTGTGAAATGCTTGCGCGCATGGGGATCAACCGGTCGTTTTTGCGCAGAGGAGCCGTGCGTTTCGCGTTTGTTGCCTTGGCCGCCGTTTTAACCTTGTCGACCTGCGCGGGTGCGCGAGCGCAGACAGCAGATCTGAACTCGAACTACGCGCGCGATCCCAGGCAGCCCATCGATCAGCAGTACACGGACAACATCAGGAAGTACACGACGGCTCCGGAGTTCATTTCGCCGCTGGTGGATTATCTGCCCGCGTCGAAGACCGTGCCGACTCCGTGGAAGGTGCTGGGCGACGTGAGCGGCGCGCCCGACATGCTGCCCTACGCCGAGGACGTGTACAAGTATTTCCGCATGCTGGAGGCAGCGACACCGCGCGTGAAGGTCGTCACCATCGGCCACACCGAAGAAGGCCGCGAGATGATCGCCGTCGCGGTCGCCGACGCCGATCTGCTGGCCAAGGCCAAAGAGAACGACGCACGGCTGGCGCAGCTTGCCGATCCGCGCACCATTGGCATGGACGACGCCAAGGCACGTCCCCTCATCGATTCGTCGTGGCCGGTCTACTACATCACCGGCACGATTCACTCGCCGGAAACGGGCGCGCCGACGGCGCTGATGGAGATGGCCTACCGGCTCGCCGTAGACGATGCGCCCTACATCAAATACATTCGCTCGCACATGATCGTGCTCATCACGCCGGTGGTCGAAGTCGACGGCCGCGACCGCATGGTCGATCTCTATCGCTGGCACAAGGCGCATCCCAACGAGATGTATCCTCACCTGCTCTACTGGGGCCATTATGTGGCGCACGACAACAACCGCGACGCCATGGGCATGACGCTCGACCTGTCGCGCAACGTGCTCGACACCTATCTCGGCTGGCACGCGCAGGTGCTGCACGACCTGCACGAGTCGGTGCCGTTTCTCTATGACAACACCGTGGGCGACGGCCCCTACAACGCGTGGGTCGATCCCATCCTGGCCGACGAGTGGGCCGAGCTGGGCTGGAACAACGTGGCGCAGATGCAGAGCTTCGGCATGCCCGGTGTCTTCACGCACGGCGATTTCGACACATGGAGCCCGGGCTACCTCATGTTCCTCGCCGCGATGCACAACGGCATCAGCCGGCTTTATGAGACATTCGGCAACGGCGGCGCGGACACCGAGAAGCGCATCCTCACGCCGGAAGAGTACTCGCGCACCTGGTACCGGCAGAATCCGCCGCTGCCCGTGGTCAACTGGTCGCAGCGCGACAACAATAATTACGAGGAGAGCGCGCTGCTGTCGACGATCTCCTATTTTTCGCAGCACACGCATCACTTCCTCGAGAACTTCTACCTCAAGAGCAAGCGTTCGGTGGAGAAGCCGACACTGGCCGGCCCGGCCGCCTATGTGATCGCCGCCGACCCCGCCGAAACCAATCGCGAGATCGAGCTGCTGAAGGTGCTCAAGCGGCAGCACGTCGAGATCCAGCAGCTCACTGCCGCGGTCACTTGCGAATTGCCCGCGGAAAAACGCGGCGACAAGCCCAAGCAGCAGACTTACGCCGCCGGAAGCATCGTGGTGCGCATGGATCAACCCTATTCGCGCATCGCCGATGCGCTGCTCGATCGCCAGTACTGGGCTCCCGACGATCCGCAGAAGCACCCGTATGACGACACCGGCTGGTCGTTCTCGAATCTTTTCAACCTGAAGGTCGATCGCATCGCCGACACGTCGATACTGAAAGCGAACATGTCGCCGGTCGACGATCCGATGACGCTGGCGGGCAAGCTTTCCGGCGACGGTTCGGTGATCGCCGTGGCCGACACGGCCCAGGTCACGCTGCTTTCGGCTGTCTACAAGCTGAAAGACGCAAAGATCGAAGTGGCCGAGAAGCCCTTCGATGCGGAAGGCAAGCACTTCGGCGCCGGCTCGCTGCTCATCTCGAACGCCGGCGACAACGCCGCCGGCGTGCTCCACGATCTCGGCCTCGA
>JASHQQ010000008.1 GCA_030039035.1 Acidobacteriaceae bacterium
GGACAACCACGGACAAGCGGCAACACCGAGCACCGCGCCGGCCAGCGTCAGCATCAGGCTTTCCGTCAGCACCTGACGCGCCACGCGTGTGCGGGTCGCGCCCAGCGCCAGCCGCGCGCTGAACTCCCGCTCGCGCGCCGTAGCTCGCGCCAGTTGCAGATTGGCAACGTTCGCGCAGACGATCAGCAGCACCAGCACGCAGACGCCCGCGAGAAGACGCAGTGGTCCGACCAATAATGCCTGAGCGCCGAAGGGCGACTTCGAGATCGGCAGCACCGTGGCGCCCATGCCTTCGCTCACGTCGGGATGCAGTTTGGCCATGCGCCGCGCCAGCCCGTCGGCCTCGGCGCGCGCGGCGGCAACGGTTACACCCGGCTTCAGGCGCGCCAGGCCGAGCATGTTGCGGTTATGACGGTCGCGCAGCATCCATTCCTGCACTCCGTTCAGCACCGGCTGCTCCATATAGGGAATCCAGATGTCGTAGGCCACCACCGGCATCGAGCCGTGAAACTCCGGCGCCACGACGCCCACGATCGTCAGTTCGTGCAGATTCACGCGCAGTGTTTTGCCCACGATCGACGGATCGGCCCCGTAATGCGAGCGCCAGTAGCGGTCGCTGATCACCGCAATGGGATACTTGCCCGGCGCATCGCCGAACTCGGCGGGCAGGAACAGCCGCCCCGCTTCCGGCCTGACGCCCAGCACGCTGAAGAAATTGCCGCTCACCAGCTCGCCCCACACGCGCTCCGCGTGGTCCCGCATGCCGATCGTCAGGGGCATGGGCCGCGCAACCGCGATGCCGTCGAAGAGCTTGAGCTGCTCGCGAAAGTCGATGAAATCGGGATAGGAGTTGGGAACGATTTCGCCATTGGGGGTGACGGAATTGAGCGTCACCACGCGCGCCGGATCAGCGACGCCGCCCAGCGGTGAGATCAGCACCGCGTCGATCCATGTAAAGACGGTGGCGCCGGCGGCGATGCCGATCGCCAGCGTGAGCACGGCGACGGCGGTGAAGCCGCGGTTGCGCATCATCGCGCGCAGGGCATGGCGAACATCGTGAAGAAAGTCCTCGATCCAGGGCAGCGTCGCCCGCTCGCGATACGCCTGCCGCGCCTGCTCCGTTCCGCCCAGCCGGATCAGCGCGCGACGCCGCGCTTCGGCTTCGCTCAGGCCGGCGCGCACGCCGTCGGCCGTGTGCAGCGCTACGTGGCCAGCGAGCTCGGCTTCGAACTCTTCATCCCGCCGGGAACCGCCGAGGAGCCCACGCAACCGAAGCCAGAGCGCCTTGACCTTTCGCATACGATTCTCCTATTCCACCCGCAATGCCTGCATGGGATCGACCGACGCCGCCCGCCGCGCCGGCAGCAGCGAAGCCGCGACCGCGGTTGCCGCCAGAACAACCGCTGCAAGCGAAAAGATCAGCGGATTGACCGGGCTCATTTCGAACAGCAGACTGGTAAGCAGACGGCTCGTGGCCAGCGCGCCGGCAAGCCCGATCGCGATGCCGGCAAACGCCAGCCGTAATCCCGCGCCGAGAACCATGCGCAACACATCGGCGCGCTTTGCGCCCAGCGCCATGCGCACGCCGATCTCGCGCGTACGCCGCGAAACCGAATACGCCATGAGCCCATAGACGCCGATGCAAGCGAGGATGAGCGCCAGAGCGGCGAAGCCGCCGATGAGCACCGCGCTCGTGCGCCTCACTGCCAGCGACTGCGCCGCCAGCATCTCCATGGAGACGGCTTTCATCACGGGCAGCCCGGAATCGACGCTCCACATCGCCTGCTCCGCCGCCCTGGTCATCGCATCCGGATCGTTTGCCGTGCGCAGCGTGAAAGCGATCAGCGGTTGGGGAGCCTGATCGAAGGGCCGATAGACGTCGAAATGCGTGGGTTTGTCCTGCCCGAAGGCCTTCACGTCGCCGGTTACGCCCACAATCTGCCACCAGTCAGGCTTGTCGGCGGCGCCCAGATTCAGCGCTTCGCCCACCGGATCCCCGCCCCTGAAGAACTCCCTCGCCATCGCCTGGTTGATCATGGCCACATGTTGCGCGTTCGCGTTGTCAGCGAACGTGAACCCGCGCCCGCGGATCACCGGAATGCCCATCGTGCCCAGATACCCGGGAGTGATGACGCGATTGTCCACCTCGGGCCCTTGCCCGTTGCGGGGCGGAGCCTGGCCGCGAAGCAGAAAGTTGGTCACTCCCCAGAAGCCGCTGAGGGGAAGGTAATTGGTCGCCGCGGCGGACTCCACGCCAGGCAGCGCGCTCATCCGCTTCACCGTCTCGTCCACGAACAGGCGCGTCTTCGCCGGCTCCCTGAACCAGGGATACCGGTTCTGCGGCAGAAGGACTTCGACGGAGAGAACGCGATCCGGCCGGAAGCCGAGGCTCGCGTCAGCCACCTTGCGAAAACTCGCCGCCAGCAGCCCCGCAGCGGTGAGCAGAATCAGCGACACCGATACTTCGCCCACCACCGTGGCGCTGCGCGACAAGTTCGACCATCGCGTTGCCGTGCCGCCGCGCGCCGTCTCGCGAATGGCGGTCTCCGGGCCGATGCGCAGCGCGTTCAGCACGGGAAGGATGGCGAAGAGAAACGTCGTCAGCAGCGTGGCCCCCAGCGCGAAGAGCAGCACGCCGCGATCGACGGGGATCGCGGTCACTTTGGGAATGTTCAGATTGGCCACATCGTTGGGAAACAGAGCCAGAAGGTAGTGCGTCCCCAGCACGGCAAGACCGATGCCTGCCGCGCTGCCCAGAGCGGCCAGAAGCACGCTTTCGGTAAGGAACTGCCGGAGCAGCCTTTGCCGCGTGGCGCCCAGCGCCAAGCGCACGGCGATCTCCGTGCGGCGCTCGTTATTGCGCGCAAGCGCCAGGCCGGCGGTATTCGCGCAGGCAACCAGCAACACGAAAATTGCCGCGCCCATCAGCACCAGCAGGGGCATACGAATGTCGCCTTCGAGCATTCCGCGAAGAGGAATCACCACGATGCGATTGCCGGTATCGGTGTCGGGATGCGAGGCGATCAACCGGGCTTCGACGGCATTCAGCGTCTTCTGCGCCTGCGCCACGGACAGGCCTGGGCGCAACCGTCCGAGGATGCGCACATAGGTATGCCTGAAATCGTTGTAGTCGCCGGGAGCCATGCCAACCGGCATCCACAACCCGGTGTTGGAAGGATAATCGAATCCCGGCGGCATCACGCCCAGCACGGTATACGCACTTCCGTCGAGCGTGATCGCTTTGCCCACGATGCCCGGATCGGATCCGAAGGTGGTGCGCCACATATGATCGCTGAGCAGAACGACCTTCGGTCCGTTCGGCCGGTCTTCCTGGTCCGTGTACAGGCGGCCGATTTCGGGCTGAACGCCGAGAATGCGCAGATAGTTCGCCGACACCGAATATCCGATGATGTACAGTGGCTCTCCGGCGCCGGTGAGCGTGACTTCGCTGTCGTAGGAAGGCGCAAGATCCTCGAAAACGCCGCTGCCCTGCTTCCACGCGGCAAAATCGCCAGGCGAGCTCGACAGCGGTTCATCGCCCCGCGCGGGATTCGCGGTCCACACGGCGACAATGCCGGCGGGATCCTTATAGGGCAGCGGCGAAAGCAATACCGCCTTCACGACGGAATAGATTGCCGTGGTTGCGCCGATGCCGAGCGCCAGCGTGAGCGCCGCCGTGGCGGTGAATCCGGGGCTCTTGGCGAGCACGCGGAGGCCAAAGCGCGCGTCCTGCCAGACGCGCTCCAGTTGCGGCACACGTTGCCGCTCGCGCCAGGCCTGGCGCGTCTGCTCGGCACCGCCCAGGCGAATCAGCGCCCGCCGGCGGGCTTCTTCGCGCGTCAGGCCGGCGCGCATGCCGTCCTCAACGTGCATCGCGACGTGGCTCTCAAGTTCGGCGTCGAACTCGTTCGCATGCCGATTATTCAAGAGCCCCAATACCCGAAGCCAGAACGCTCTGAATTCTCGCATCTCCATCTCCTACTCCGTCCGCAATGCCTGCATCGGATCCACCGAAGCCGCGCGGCGCGCGGGAATCCAGCATGCGGCGAGAGCGATCGCCGCCAGCAACGGGGGGACAATTGCAAATGTGAACGCATCGTGCGGCTGGATGCCGTAGAGAAACGCCGCGGTCAGCTTCGACAGCATCCACGCCGCAGGCCAGCCTAGCGCAATAGCGATCAGCGTGAGCGCCATTCCCTGCCGCAAAACGAGGCCTTCGACCGTGCCGCGCCGCGCACCCATCGCCATGCGGATGCCTATCTCGCGCGTACGCCGGCTCACCGCATAACTCATCACGCCGTAGAGTCCGATGGAGGCAAGCACGATGCCGATCCCGCCGAAGACGCCAAACAACCCGGCCGCGAGGCGCGGCAGAAAATATGCCGCGCGCACGTGCTCTTCCATGGTTTCTTCGTTGTAGATGGCCATCGCTGGATCCAGCGCATACACTTGCCGCCGCACCGCTTCGCTCAGCGATTCCGGATTACCCTCCGAATGCACCACCAGCGTGTAGCCCATCAGCGAGGGGTCGCTGGCGATGCTTTGATCGAGGGAGCGATACAGCAGCGGTCGGGTATCCTCGCCGATGGTGCGCGACTTCACGTTGCCCACCACTCCGATGATTTCGTAGGTCACGCCACCGCCCTGGATCCGGCGGCCGAGGGGGTTGGAAGTCCCGAAGAGCCGCTCCGCAAATGCCTGGTTCACGATTGCAACCCTGGGCCCGTCCGGCATTTCACCGCGGAAGTCGCGTCCCGCCAGTTGCGGAATTCCCATCGTTTCGAAATATCCGGGCGTCGCCATGTACAGCTCGGCGCTGGGTACGGATTCCTTGTTGTTTGGCTCTCCGACAATCTCGAATTCTTCGCTGCGATTGCCGCCGGAGAGCGGCGCCACATCCGTCACCACGGCTGCGCTCACGCCCGGCAACGCCGCCACGCGTTCGCGGAGTTGCGTCAGGAATGCGATCGTCCGTTCCGGCGAGTAGCCATGCACGCGCGGATCCATCGACAAAAGCAGCAGTCCGCGCGGCTCGAATCCGATCGCGATGTTTGCGGCTCTCTCGAGGCTGCGCAGGAAGAGAATCGTGACGGAGAGCAGCACGACTGACATGGAAACCTGGAGAACCAGCAGAATATTGCGCAGAGACAACCGCCTGCCGGGCCGCGCCAGCGCATCCTCGCCTTTGAGCGCGTTGGTCAGCATGGGCCGCGACGCCGCCCATGCCGGCGCCGCACCGAGCAGGACGCCGCTGGCAACGCTCAGGACGAATGCAAACAGCAGCACACGCCAATCGACCCCGACAGCAACGTCGAGAGGTACCTGGACCGGAAGCCGGACCCGCGACAAACCCTGCGTGGCCCAAAGCGAGAGCAAAACCCCCGCCGCGCCTCCGGCCACGGCAAGCAGCACGCTCTCAATCAGGAGCTGCCGCCGCAGGCGCGCGCGTGTAGCGCCGAGCGCGATGCGCACGGCCATCTCGCGCTGGCGGCCGGCGGCTTGCGCGAACATCAGGTTGGCCACGTTCGCCGCGGCAATGGCCAACACCAGCAGTGCGACGGCCAGCAAGCCGGCGAGAAACAGGCGCACCGCGCTCCGGAAGACCGGAGGCAGATCGCCGGCCTGCTCCGCGTGCAGCCCGCTATCCTTGTCGGTTGCCGGATAGCTCTTTGCATAGGCCTGCGCCAGCGCGTCGAGTTCGGCCGCCGCCTGCGAACGCGTCAGGCCCGACTTCAATCGACCCACGACATTCAGCCAGTGATATTCGCGCGTGCTTTTCGACGGCAGATTGGGAACGAGCCCGTAGACGTCTCCGAGCGGAACCCAGAACTGCGTGTCGAGAAGCTGGTCGACGCTGTGAAATGAGGCCGGCGCGATCCCGACGACCGTAAACGTGCGCCCCGAAAGGAGAACGGACTTGCCGACAATCCGCGGGTCGTTTCCCATGCGCCGCCATAGCCGTTCACTCAACACGATGCTCGGAGCGCTGTCTTCGTTGGCGGCGAAGCCGCGGCCCAGAATCATCGGCAATTCGAGAACGTCGAAGAAGTTCGTTGTCACCGCCTGGCCCCACACGCGCTCCGGCTCGCCGCTGCCGCCAATGGATGCAGGCACCAGCTCGTAGTAGGCGGCGAGATCGCGGAAGGACTTTGCATCGCGCTTCAAGTCCGCGAAGACCGGCCATGGAAAATGATTGCAGCAGCGGTCGCCGACATGCGTGGTCGAGAGCTCGAGCAAGGTCCCGGGATCTCCGACGGGGACCGGTTGCAGCAGGAAACGGCTCACCATGGAAAAGATGGTTGCGTTAGCACCGATGCCCAGACCGATCGACAGGATTGCAATGGCCGTCACCGCCGGATGCTTTACCAATGTGCGAATGCTGTAGCGGAGATCGCGCACGATCGAATTGATCCACGGCAGCGTGGCGCGCTCGCGCCAGGCCTGGCGCGTCTGCTCCGCGCC
>JASHQQ010000082.1 GCA_030039035.1 Acidobacteriaceae bacterium
CCGGCAACCGACCAGCCTACTGGCCGATTGTTGCGCTCAGGTTAATGAAGCCTTGCGGCCGGAACCAGGCTCCCAGGCAGTGTCAGACGAATCGAAATAGCCGCGGATCAGGCCCATAGAACGTTGCCTCACGGGCTGAAGTGTCCGTGTGGGAACTCGAGCCCAGGATGCAAAGTCGGTTTCAAAAGGCCCGTGGCTAAAGCCACTTCGCTGTCTTGCGCTGTTCCAGCAGCCTGAAGGCTGCTGCTCCCTCCGATTCGCACACTGAAAACATGCCGAAACCAGTTCTCACGCAGACGCCAAAGCCCCGATCCTTTTTGCGCTTTTTTGGGCACGACTCAAGCCCAGGCAAAACCGGCAAGTTGTGCCCTGTTGCTAAACCTTCGATGAAGCATTCGTCAGACACTGCCTACTGCTGGCGGATCGGAGTCTTCGACTCGAACATTGTGAGCCGCTCATTGAGGGTCGCCGCCAGACGCGTCTTGCCCTGGGAATTGGCCAGGTCGGCGGCACGCTGCTCCAGTTCCACAGCCTTGTCGAAGCGTCCGGCCTCGGCGTAGGCCGCGGCCAGCGTGCCCAGGATCGCCGGCTCGCGCGCCGAGGTGAGCTGCACGGCGTGCTCCGCCAGCGGAATGGCTTCGCTGCCGCTGCGCAGCCGGGAATCGGCAGACGTGGCGAGAACCCACGCCGTCTCATTCAGCACCGGAATATTGTCGGGATCCTTGCGCAGCGCCTCGCGCCACTGGGCGATGCCTTCGGCCCTCTGGCCGGTCATGACCAGCGCCATGCCCAGGTGGTAGCGGGCATCGACAAGGTCGGGAGTCATCTGCAGCGCGCGCTGAAAATGCGGAATGGCTTCGGCGGTTCGACCCTTTTCCGCGATGGCCAGCCCCAGATTATCCTGAAGCACCGCGGTCTCGGGTCCGAGGTCGAGCGCCTTCTTCAGGTGCGGAATGGCGTCGTCCAGGTCGTTCTTCTGGAGCAACGCGCGGCCGAGGTTGCCTTCGGCGTCTCCGTCGTCCGGGCCCAATTCGGTCGCCTTGCCAAAATCCGCAATCGCCTCGTCGAGATGGTCCTGCATGGCCAGCGCGAGGCCGAGATTGTTGTAGGCATGGGCGTATTGGGGATCGTCCTGAATTGCCTGGCGATAGTGGCCGATGGCCTCATCGAGATGGCCTTGCTCGGCCAGCGCGTAGCCGAGGTTGTTGTGCGCTTCGGCGTAATCCGGATTGATGGCGAGCGCGTGCTCGAACTGCTCCTGTGCCTCGGCGAGGCGATGGTCCTTGAGAAGGACGCGGCCAAGATTGTTGTGCGCGTCGGCGTATCCCGGATTATCGTCGATAGCCTTGCGATAATGGGCGACGGCTTCATCGGCGTGACCGTCGCTGTACAACACATTGCCGAGGTTGTTCTCCGCTTCGGGGTAATCGGGCCTTTCCAGCACGGCGAGACGAAGCTGCGCGATGGCGTCGTCGGTCTTGCCCGCATGGGCCAGGGTTTCGCCGAAATTATTGTGCGCGCGGGCATCGTCCGGCTGCATGGCCACGGCTTTCAGCCATTCGGGAATGGCCGCGGTGTATTCGCCTTTTTTGGCCAGATCGGCGGCGACGTCGAACTGCTTGTAGAAATCGACCGCGGGTGTGTCGATGTGCTGGATGCCGGCGGGCGGCATGTTGACGAACTCCGGAATGTTCACGGCCCGGTTGGCCGCCGTCGAGTTCTCGATCAGGACGGGCGGCGTCGAGTCGCCGTTTTCGTCAATGTGCGTCAGATACATCTGCGTGTAGGGCGAGCGGCTCTTCGAGGAAAAGACCATCCAGCGGCCGTTGGGCGAGAAGCTGTGCCAGGAATTCATCAGCGGCGTGTTGCACTGCATCAGTCTTGCCTGGCCGCCTTCGGCGGGAACGATATAGAGCTTGCCGTCAGGCCGCATCAACTGGCCGTTGTGCGCCTCCACGAAAACGATCCATTTGCCGTCCGGCGACACTTTGGCAAAGCTGTTGCTCATCCCGTTTTGCGAGGCGCCGGCGATCGGTTCGGCTTTGCCGCCCCTGCCCTCGTTAAAGGGAATGCGATAGAGGTCGTACTGGATGGGGATTTCCCTGGGATCGTTGGCATACGCGGCCATCTTTCCGTCGGCGGGAATCGGATTCTCCGCGACCGCGCGGACAAACACGAGGTACTTGCCGTCCGGACTCCAGACGGCGCTGGCTTGCACGAAGCCGGGATCGTCGGCTCCCGGCAGCGGTTGCAGCTTTCTGGTTTCGCGGTCATACCATGCGAGGATTCCGCGCGTGGGATAAAAGACCTGGAGGAAACGGTAGTCCTTGAAGTTGGCGACGTAGTAGAACTGGCTGCTCTTTGTGCCGGGCGGCTTGACGGTGGTGACCACGTACCGTCCGTTCGGCGAAACCTGGGACATGAACCCGACGCGAAGCTGCGGGTCCATCTCCTTGCGGAACGAGGCCCACGAGATCATGTCCTGCGTCCGCACCGTCATTTTCTGCGCAACCGGAACCAGGGTGTAGAGTCCCTTGTCGTTCTGCGGGCCGTCCATATCGAGGCCGAGGGTCTTGCCGTCGCGCGAGAACGAATGGCAGTTGGCGCAGGTGTGCAGCTCGTTCATCACGATGTGGCTGCTGGTCTGGCTTACATCGCGCATGCGCCAGTTGATGAGAGGAATGGCGCTGGAGGCGAGCGGCTTGATGAATCCCTGCGCCGTCTCCGAGGGCATCAGGGGCACATCGCGATAGAAAATGGGCGCGCCGACCGGGTCAACCGAGACGCGCATCTGCATGGAGCCGCGCGAGACCGGGCTCGCCGGATCGCCCGCTGCGATGCCGCTGATCGTGATCGTGGCCGGGCCGGAGACGGCGTGCTTGCGGATGGCGGCCCACGTCGCGGCATCGGGAACCCAGGTATGCGCCGCGGCCTGCTCGGGCGTGAGCTCCGGCAGCTTGTTGGTCGAGGAGATACAGCGCGTGTCGATTTCGCCGATCTTCATGTGCTCGCCCTTCGAGATCACATGAAGCGGCGCGGAACCGTCGGCGAACGACACTTCGATCCGCCATGAATCCGCGCCGGCCGCGCTGTCGCGCCAGAGAAACGTCGGAGCTGCCATGTCGGGAGGAAAAACCGAGCCGTTGACCGGATAATCGACGACGATGCGCGCCGAATCGGCGGCCGCCCGGGCGATGGGCGCGCCCGCAACAAAAAGCCCTGCCGCCAGGCCAAGAGACAGGGTGGTCACGGCGAGCAAAGGATGGGCAACGAAGGGATGCAGGCACGCCTGCTTTCGCGGACTTTGGCCGCGCTGCGGAAGAATATGCATTCGGATGGCCCCCGACCTCTCAGCCGGCGTTCCCGCGACCGATGAGTGGGGTCGTTCCTTTGCTTCATCGGCGTGGGCTTGCCGGAAACATGCTTTCCAGTTCAGCCCATCATCATATCACCGGGCTGGAATCGTCGGCAGCAACCAAATTGCCCGAACGCACCGTTTCAGGAACGTCTTTATCCGAAGCGGCGACCTTGTGCATTGCAAGAGAGGGCCGCGTGCATCGCTCGCGCCGGTTGCATAAACCCCTTGAAGCGCCAGGAAAGCTTCCCTCAGGGGCAAGGGCAGTGTCCGACGAATCGAAAGCGCCACGGATCAGGCCCAAAAGCGGCCCTCCGGGGCTGAAGTGTCTCCGTGGGAACTCTGGCCCAAGGCCCATAAAGCCGGTTTCAAAAAACCCATGGCTGAAGCCACGTCGATGTTTTGCGCTGATTCAGCAGCCTGAAGGCTGCTGCTCCCTCCAATTCGGACACCGGAGATTTGCCCAAGTTCGCTCTCACGCGGACACTAAAGCCCTCATCCTTTTTGCGGCACGACTGAAGCCACCCCAACAAGCAAAACCGCCTTGTCGGGGACCCCGGCAAGCCACCCCAACAAGCAAAATCGCCTTGTCGGGGACCCCGGCAAGCCACCCCAACAAGCAAAACCGCCTTGTCGGGGACCCCGGCAAGTCGTGCCCTGTTGCAAAACCATTTCTGCAACAAGCTGTCGGGTAGCGGGTCAGTTAATTGACCCAGTACCAGCTCTCGCGCCGCTGAACCGGATGCATTACACTCAGCACTTCAAAGATTCACGGCCCATGCAGATCGTTTTGCAAAACGCCACGCTCATCGACGCCGGATGGCCCGAGCCCCGCCACGGCAACCTTCTTGTGGAAGACGGCCTCATCCGCGACATCGACGCTTCGCCCCAAGCCTTGTCGCCGGCGGCCGATTGCCAGACCATCGATGTCCGCGGCTGCACCGTCCTGCCGGGCCTCATCGACTCCCACGTCCATGTCATGGCTTCGATGGTGGATCTGGCGGCCAACGCCCAGCTTCCCGCTCCGGTGGCCGTCCTCCGCGCCGTGCCCATTCTCAAAGGCATGCTGGAACGCGGATTCACCACCGTCCGCGACACCGGCGGCGCACACCCCGCTCTAGCCGAAGCCGTTTCGCAAGGACTGACCCCGGGCCCGCGCCTGTTCACCTGCGGCAAGGCCCTTTCCAAAACGGGAGGCCATTCCGACGCCCGTCCGCGCCACGAGACCGGCGACGCGAACCGCTGGTCGGCGAATGCCGGAGCGCTCGGCCGCATCGCCGACGGTGTCGATCAGGTTCGCCTCGCCTGCCGCCAGCAGATACGCGAGGGTGCGTCGTTCATCAAGATCATGGGCAGCGGCGGCGTTGCCAGCCCCACGGATCCGATCCACTGGTTCGGCTATACGCCGGATGAAATCCGGGCCGCCGTCGAGGAGTGCCGCGACGCCCACACCTATGTCGCAGCGCACGTCTACACCGCCGACACCATCACCCGCGCCGTCGACTGCGGCGTCCACTCTCTCGAGCATTGCAACAATATCGACGCCGCGGCCGCCCGCCGCGCTGCCCAGGCCCAGGCCGTGGCTGTTCCCACGCTCGTCACCTACGAGGCCCTCGCGCAGGACGGACCCGCGCTCGGCCTGCCGCAAGCTTCCATCGCGAAGATCGAAGACGTCCGCCGCTCCGGCCTCGAAAGCCTGTCCATCCTGCGCGACGCCGGCGTCGCCATGGCGTTCGGAACGGATCTCCTGGGCCCCACGCACGTCCGCCAGAGCGAGGAGTTTGCCATTCGCGCCCGCGTGCTTGCGGCGCGCGAAATTCTGGCCAGCGCCACCACCATCGGCGCCCAACTCGCCGGCATGAGTGGCCGCCTTGGCACCCTCGCTCCCGGGGCCATCGCCGACCTCCTCGTCGTCCAGGGCAATCCCCTCGACGACATCACCGTCCTCGCCAACCCCGGCACGAATCTCTTCCTCGTGATGAAAGAAGGCGTCATCCACCATCGCCGCCAGATCTGATGCAGCGGGTTCGCAACGGGGAATTCGTATCCGCTGCGTGCAACGGCGATGTTCATCCCCGCCGCCGAGTCACACGCCGGCTACCGCGGGCGTGGGGATCTCCATCGGCACGAGGAAATTGCTGGCGAGAAGGTATTCGTAAAGGTGCAGGAGCGGCGGCGCAGGACGAAGCTGGGTGGCGGAGACCCAACCGTTCGTATCGGTCCATTGCCAACCGATCGCGGAGACATTTTGCATGGATTGCCGGAGATCCGCTGCGCTCATCGGATACGCGTAGATGCGAACGTTTTGCGCCAGGAGGCGGGACAAGGCTTCAAGAAAGCTGCCGGCAAGCATGGAGTAGCGATATTCCCACACGCGAACCAGAAGAGACAGGCCGATGACGAAGCGGACACGTTCCCTGGTGTAGCGGTTGACGAGAGCCGTCATGCTGTACAGCTCCCGTTCACGGAACAGCAGGACGTCGCTGCCGTGCGCGTGAAGGGCATCGATGCGTGCCAGCAGATCCGCGATTTCCGGGGGCGGATCCGTTTCGCTCAGCGGCATGGCGGAGAGGCAGAAGAAGCCGGCAAGCGCGGCATCTTTTTCGTCCAGTTCTTCGCGGAGTCGCCGGACCCCCGACGCCAGCATTTCTTCATGGATTGCCGCATGAGCGGGATCGACGTGCCCGAATGAACCCGGCGCGAGCAGGACGGCTTTTTTGTGCAGAACATCGGCGGGCGGCACGGGCAAGCACCCTTTGCATGGAAAACAGACGGCCTCGGCCAGACCGGCGCGCACCAGTTGGGCCAGGATCGCGCGCTGGTCCCAGCCATCGAATGCGGGCCCATGCACATCAACGTAGTCGATTTCGATTCGTTTCCCGACGCCCTCGGCGACGCTCTGGAGGAAAGATTCCTTCGCCTGCAGTTGATAGAACACGGCATAGATCAGGTTCACGCCCAGGATGCCGATGGCCTCCTGCTCGAGCGGGTTGGAAGCATCCCGCATGTTGATATGGAAAACGATCTCGTTGGGTTGGCCGCCGGCTTGCGACTGGAACCGAACACCCATCCAGCCGTGCGGCTCATTGGTTCCGGCGTAGTTGCGGGCAGAGACGGTATCGACAAAGGAAAAGAAGCGGGTGGTCGATCCCCGGCTTGCGTTCAACTGCTTGATGAGCTGGCCCCATTCGTTCTCCAGCATGGCCTCGAGGCGTTCTTTTGAGACGTAGCGCGCACCGGCGCCGTACAAATCGTCGCTGACCTCCTTGTCATACGCGGAGATCGATTTCGCAACCGTCCCTGAGGCTCCGCCGACCACCAGGAACCATCGTGCGACTTCCTGGCCGGCGCCAATTTCGGCAAAGGATCCGTAGCTGGTCTTGTCGAGATTGATTTCGAGCGCTTTCTGATGGGTGTTGAGCTTTTCGCTGGATGCCATGGAGCGCCTCCTTCGTGTCAGAGCAAGCCTTTTCCCGGAATGTGGGCCCGGCCGGCCCGAATCGTGGCGGCGTTTGCCCCGGTTGCCCTTGTCCGGTCTTCGCGGCGCCGACCGCGACTTTCTTCCCGTCCCGCATCGGTCGCAGGCGTCTTGCGCCCACGGAATGCAACCGCCAACGTACACCATCACCGGAATGGCCCGGCCGGCCGATGCGCTTCAGAGCGATTCCATCCGGCTGCGGACCCGGACAAGTCTCAAGGTAATTGATTGGATGGATCGACCCGGAACAGTGTTTCAACAATCGCAAAGAGGCCGGAAAGCGGTGCCCGATCCCAATGGACCAGAGAACCGGTCGGCACGCTCCTGTGCGTCCAAGAATGCCGATTCGTCCGCCGTCGCCGGATGCGGCCGCCCGGGCGCGTGCGAATCCGGATCGCGGAAGACAGGCGCCGGTCTTTCTCCAACCATTCAAGAACTTTGCGCGAGGAACCTGAAACCTTCGCGGCACGGGAGGAATCAACCTTGGGGAGGAGTGTCCATATGCAACTTGGAATGATTGGTCTGGGCCGGATGGGCGCCAATATGGTGCGAAGGCTCCTGAGGGGGGGACATGACTGCGTGGTGTTCGACATGTCGCAGAAGACTGTACAGGAACTTGTTCGGGAAAAGGCAACCGGAGCCTCCTCACTCCAGGAACTCGTGCAAAAGATCCAGAAGCCCCGTGCTCTCTGGCTGATGGTTCCGGCAGCGGTCGTGGACAAAACCATCTCGGATCTCATTCCTTACCTCGATGCGGGAGACACCCTGATCGATGGGGGCAACTCGTACTACGTCGACGACCTCCGAAGGTCGGAGATGCTCAGGCCGCGTGGAATCCACTACGTGGACGTCGGCACCAGCGGCGGCGTCTGGGGTCTGGAACGCGGCTATTGCATGATGATCGGCGGCGAGACCGATGTGGTGCGCCGGCTCGATCCGATCTTCCGGCAACTGGCGCCGGGGGCGGGCGACATCCCGCGCACGCCGGGCCGCGACGGGCTCGGTGGTACTTCGGAGCTGGGATACTTGCACTGCGGGCCTAACGGCGCCGGCCACTTTGTGAAGATGGTCCATAACGGGATCGAATACGGGCTGATGGCGGCTTACGCCGAGGGGCTCGGAATCCTGCGTCACGCCAATGTGGGCAAAGAGCAGGCGGAGGTGAACGCCGAAACAACTCCGTTGCGCGATCCCCAGCGCTATCAATACGAGTTGAACCTGCGCGACATTGCCGAAGTGTGGCGCCGCGGAAGCGTGGTTGCATCCTGGCTCCTGGATCTCACCGCGGCGGCGCTCGCCGACGATCCCGATCTGTCGAAGTTCGAGGGGCGGGTTTCGGATTCGGGGGAAGGGCGCTGGACGATCAATGCGGCCGTCGACGAAGGCGTGCCCGCTCCGGTTCTTTCTGCCTCGCTTTACGCGCGTTTCAGTTCGCGGGGAGAAGCAACCTATCAGGACAAGCTGCTGTCCGCAATGCGGTTCCAGTTCGGAGGGCACGTGGAATTGCCGGGCGGAAAGCAAGCCACCTGAAGCGGCTCCACAGTTCCAGTACCCGGTTTCCGCCATTCTTCAGGGTGGCTCATTCCCGAGGTAAAGAGCCACTGGACGCCGGAGGGTCCGGCGCATGGCAGCGTGAAGCTGCAGCGATTCGGGCCGGCAGCGAGTGCGGGTGTCCCCATCCCGTGCCGGTGGAGAGTGGCATTCCGGAGTTCAGCCGGAAGCTGCTCGATCCACCGGTGGCTTTTTCCCGACCAACACAATGGCTATTGACGATGAGGGCCAGCCGCGCCACTCTGATGGGAAGACCGCGAGGCCGGCGGGAGACGCGCGCGCAATCGCGCACCGACAGGCGTGGGAGCCGGACCCGCCTTGCGCGCCGGCGACTGTTGCCTTCCCGACAGCGCGTGTTTTTGCCGCGCGTGCGGCGGGAGCATCGATTCGAGGCCCAGAGTGACCGACTTCCGGAGCGACGTAAAACACGCGCTGCATCTTTTTGCCAAGAGCCCGGGTTTTGCCCTCGCCGCAGTCTCGGCTCTGGCGCTGGGGATTGGCGCGAATACCGCGATCTTCTCGGTGGTCAACGCGGTGCTGCTGAAACCGCTGGGCTACCCGAACGAGGCCCGGCTGGTGGCGCTGATGCTGACCACTCCGGACGGCGAGGTCCCTTACGCTTCGATTCCCAATTTCCATCTCTACGAGCAGCAGACCCGGATCTTCGAAGAGGTGGGCGGATACGACCTGGGCGGACCGGGATTCAACCTCACCGGCGCACAGCCCGAACAGGTGCACGGGCTGCACGTGACGGCGGGGTATTTCCGCGTCTTCGGCGCGCCGGTGCTGCTGGGGCGGACGTTCACGCGGCAGGAGGACTCGCCGCACGGCGGCAATGTGGTGGTGCTGAGTTACGGACTGTGGCAGCGGCGATTCGGCGGCAATCCGGATGCGGTTGGCCGGACGCTTTCGCTGGGCAATGAGCCGTACACGATTGTGGGCGTGTTGGGGAGGAGCTTTGTCCCCGATCCGGAGGCCGATCTCTGGGTGCCGTTCCAGTTTGCGCCCAACAGCGCCGACCAGGGGCATTTTTTCGAGGTCGCGGGGGTGCTGAAGCCGGGCGTAACGCTGGCGCAGGCCGATGCGCAGATGAAGGTGGCCGAGGCCGAGTTTCATCGCATGTACCCGCAGACGTGGACACAACTGGGCTTTGCCGTGGAGCCGCTGCGGGACACGATCGTGGGCGAGGCGCGTTCGTCGCTGCTGGTGCTGCTGGCCGCGGTGGGGCTGGTGCTGCTGATTGCCTGCGCCAATGTCGCCAACCTGCTGCTGGCGCGCGCCAGCGGCCGGCAAAAAGAGATGGCAGTGCGTGCAGCGCTCGGATCGAGCCGGCCGCGCACCGTGTCTCAATTGTTGACGGAAAGCCTCACCCTTGGACTCC
>JASHQQ010000083.1 GCA_030039035.1 Acidobacteriaceae bacterium
ATCCGGTCCTGGGAGTCCGCGCGCAAAGACATTCTGCGTCACCTAAAGGAGGATGCACAAGCCGTGGCCACAACAATGGTGGATTACTATGCGCTGCCTTACGGCTGGCCAGGGCGCGCAGAGGCACCAAACCAAGCCTCGACTGTGCTGAAGGCCGAATACGTCGAGAACGCTCACGCCGAGGACATTGCCGCAGGACTGACACCGCGCTTTGACTCTCGACGGTTTGTGCCGTACGTAATCATGCACGAGTTCGAGGGCCTACTGTTCAGTAATCCGGCCCGCTTTGCAGAAGCAGTTGGAAAGTCTGAGTTGGTTCAGGCCTTTTCGTCGATCAGAGCGCAATTTCAATCGCCGGAGGACATCAACGATTCGGATGATACGGCGCCGTCCAGGCGTATTCTCAAAATATTTCCTGGTTACGAAAAGCCTCTGTCGGGCACCTTGGCTGTGATCGCAATCGGCCTTGACGGGATTCGGGACCAATGCCCGCATTTTAACGATTGGCTGAATCGCCTGGAAGCGCTTCCGGCTGTCCCAGGTTGAACTATCAGGTTGCCGGCAGGAATCCGAGTCTTGCCGTCCGCAATTCGTCACCAGAGCGCGAGCCTGAAGGAGACTCCCCCATGAACATCGTCCTCTACGGCGCGTCCGGCATGATCGGCAGCCGCATTCTCAAGGAGCTGCTGCATCGCGGGCACACCGTCACGGCCGTCGTGCGCAATCCCGAGCGGGTGACCGTGCTGGGCGCCTACATCGTATTGGGCGACATCCTCGACCCGTCCACCGTGGCGGCGACCGCGAAGGGCAGGGAGGCGGCGATCAGCGCCTATGCTCCGCCGCGCGACGACGCGGCAGCACTCTGGGCCGCGACCCATTCGCTGCTCGCCGGTCTGGCCACAGCCGGCGTCAGGCGCCTGATTGTCGTGGGCGGCGCGGGCAGCCTCGAAGTCGCGCCGGGGTTGCAGTTGGTCGATACCCAGGTATTCCCGGCACAGTGGAAGGCGATCGCACTGGCTCACCGCGACGCTCTGGCGCTGCTGAAATCCTCGAATCTCGACTGGACCTGCTTCAGCCCGGCGGGGCTGATCGAGCCCGGCGAGCGAACCGGAAAGTTCCGCCTGGGCGGAACGCAACTGGTCACGGGCGCCGACGGCGAAAGCCGCATCTCGGCCGAGGACTACGCCATCGCGCTGGCGGATGAACTCGAGAAGCCACAGCATGTCCGGCAGCAATTCACGGTCGCCTACTGAATGCGGGCGGAGATTGAACCACAGGCGAACGGTCGCACGGGAGGGACGATGCACCGAAGATTCCTTGCCGCTTTCACCGCCGGCTTCCTGCTTGCGTGCACGGCGGTCGCATCGTCCGCTCAAATCGCCGGAGCCGGTAACGACGCGCAGGCGAAAGCGGAGATCCTTGTCCTCGTCCAGCGCTACATGCAGTCGGTCGACGCAGCCGATCCGGCGCTCGGCGCAACGGTCTGGTCGCCCACGCCCGATGTCTCTTTCATCAATCCGGTCGGCCACGAGCACGGTTGGGACGAGATTGCAGCCGAGGTCTACACCAGGCTGATGGGCCAGACCTTTTCAAAGAGAACGTTGAAGAACTCGAGCGACATCCGTATTCACGTTTACGGCGGCGCAGCGGTCGTTGAATTCGACTGGGATTTTGTCGCGACGATGCGCGGCAACGGCGCCCCGGTCCACACCACCGGCCGCGAAAGCCAGGTCTATGTGAATCTCCCCGGCAAGGGATGGCGATTGGTTCACGTCCACTATTCGGGGCCGCCGGTCAGCGTGCCATCCAACGGCCGGTTCTGACAAACCTTCAGGCAAAGTGTTCCCACCCATGCGCTCGCAGCGATCGCGAGCCATGCCCGGTGATCAGCGCAACCGGCGGCCGGCCCGGCTTCGGCTTCACCACGCGCCCAATCCTCGTGACCGGCACGCCGGCGATGAAGCGCGGCAGCCGCGCGGAAGGCCCGGCGGCAAAGAGCAGCTCATAGTCCTCGCCGCCGTGCAACGCCTGTTCGAGCGTTGCCTCGCGATCAATCGGCAGCGCGTCGGCTTCGACCTCCGCAGCGACTCCCGATTCTTCGCAAACGTGCGCGAGGTCGGTTGACAATCCGTCACTCACATCGATTGCGGCGGTTGCCAGCCCGCGCCGCCGCAGCCACTCGCCCTGCGCCACGCGCGGCTGTGGAAAAAGGTGCGCTCCCAGGGCCCCATGAATCTTCGCCGGGACATTTCCCTTGAGTCGGGCCAGCCGCCTGAATCCCGCCGCAGCCGCGCCCAGCGCGCCGGTCAGGTATAGCAGGTCGCCCGGCCGCGCGCCGGAACGCAGCAGAGCCCTCCCACGAGGGACGGCGCCGACCAGCACGATATCGGCAACGGCCAGCGGCGATTCCGCCAGGTCCCCACCGGCGAGTTGCACCCGGTGAGCCTTTGCCAGGCGAAGCAGCCCATCGAAGAACCGGCTCATCCAAGCAGCAGAGCCGCGCTGACCTTGCAAAGTGAGAGTGCGCGGCAAACCCAGGGAGAGAAAAGCGGTTAAAGGCCGCGCACCCATGGCGGCCAGATCGCTCAACCCGCGAACCAGCGTGCGATGGCCGATGCTTTCGGGAGAGTGCCATTCAATCCGGAAATGGCGGCCGGCGATCGACAGATCGGTCGTGACGGCCAGCTCTTCGCCGGGTCGCGGCCTCAGGACCGCGCAGTCATCGCCGATGCCCACGCGCAGGGCGCCGCCTCCCGCGGTTCCGGCGCGGCTTCGAATCCGGCGCAGGAGCGCCTGTTCGCTTTGCCAAGGAGCATCTTCGGCCTGGTTTCGCTGTTTCGCCACAAAATGAGAATAGGCCAAACTAAAGGGTGATTTTGACTGCGGATTTCGTTGACCCGCCGGAGGGCGCTTTGCTAGCCTGAACAGACTGACCCGCAGAGAGCGCCCCGAAGGGCAGCTAGTCTGAAGACTTTGAGGGGTTTGCCGACCCCTGTGCCTTGCGACTTTTCAGATCTCCGCCGCGGCGGCCAAAACGCCCGCGGAGCAAGAGGTTCCGATGCTGCGCAAGCGCTACTACATCCTTTTCGTAGCCCGGGAAGAAGACGGACGGCTCCGCAAGATACCGCTCCCGCTGCACTACGCCTACGCCTTCGTAGCCGCCGCGCTGGTGGGTGCGTTCACCATCGTCGGATTGGCCGGCTCATACACGCGCATGTTGCTCAAGACCGAAAGCTTCAACCAGGTCCGCCAGGACCGCGAGCGGCTGCGCATGGATTACCGGCAGATGGCCCAGATCGCGCACGACCGCGACGTGCAGGTGGCGTCGCTGGGCGCGCTGGCCAATGAGGTAACCGCGCTCTATGGCCTGCGGCAAACACGGCTCGCCCGGCAGGCTGCCGCTCCCAGCGCGGCCAGCATTGCGGCCGCGCCCACGCCGGCCACGCTCGCCGCGGCAGATGAGGCAAATCCGCAGCAGATCAAGCAGTCCATCGACCAGTTCTATGCCCTGCGCACCGACGCGCTCTCCGGGCGCGTCTCCCGCGCGCTGGAGGGCGGCCTGACGCCCTCGTTTGCGGGCGACTGGGCCACGCTGGCCGATGCGCCTTCCATCTGGCCCCTCGAGGGTGTTGTGACCTCGAGCTTTGGCGAGCGCGAGGACCCGCTCAACGGCGAGGGCGCATTCCACTCGGGAATTGACATCTCCGCGCCGTATGGAACTCCGGTGCGCGCCACCGCCGACGGCGACGTGCTCGATGAGTCAATGGGCTCCGGCTACGGCCGCCAGGTCGTACTCGACCACGGACACGAAGTCGTCTCCGTCTACGCCCATCTTTCCGCGTCGGCCGTCGTGCCCGGCCAGCACGTCATCCGCGGACAGATCATTGGCTACGTGGGCCGCTCGGGCCGCGCCACCGGCCCGCACCTGCACTACGAGGTGCGCGTGCACAATGTTCCCGTCAACCCGCACAAGTATCTGCGCATGACCTATGAGCAGCTTGCGCTCTCCGAGGGAGTTGGATCGTCGCAGCCGGCGGGTGGGAAATAAACGGGTTTCCGGTGCAGAATCGAAATACGAACGGCTCCCCGTCGGGAGCCGTTGATCCAGAAACAGGCTCATCGAAACAGCCGTCTCCGGCGAATGCAGCCTGTGGGGATTGACCCTCGAAAATCAGGCATCAATCGGATTTTTCCATCGCACCGTCCACGCTGTACCTCCCCGCGCCGGCCAGAATCAGCATCACCATCGCCGCCAGATAGAGCAGCATTGCCTCGCCATGGTCGCCTCGCGGACCGAATATCTCAAAGTGATGAACAAAGACCAGCGCAACGAAGATGTTGATGAAGCAAACCAGCGCCGCCCAGCGCGTTGCGAAGCCGACGATGATGAGCAGCGAGCAAATACCGTCGGAAAGCGTGGCGAAGAGCAGGCTGGGCATCACGCCAACGTGCAGCGGGTTGGGAAAGAACGCCATCATGTGCTGAAACCGGAACAGTTTCTCCAGGCCGTGCTTGAGAAAGAGCGGAATGGCGGCGATGAGACGAAGCGCCAGCAAGCCGCAATCCACTTTGCGCGGAAAGAATCCCATCGTCAGGAATCGTTTCTTCATGATCGCCTCACCTCCCTTTCCCTTGCCAGACAATGTGCGGGACGAGATCGTCCGCATCCAGCCGCTTTCTTGCCGCGCGGAAATTCTACGACATCCCGCGGCGTTAGGATAAGGACCTGCGTGAACGCACATGCCGAAGCCACCCGAAGACCCGCGCCTGGCCCGCGTCACTGAGATCGCGCTGGCGCTGCCCGAAGCCACGCGACTTGTCCATGGTTCGCACGCCCAGTTTCTTGTTCGCAAAAAGACGTTCTCCTACTTTCTCGACAACCACCACGGCGACGGTATAGTTTCGGTCGCCTGCAAGGTGATGCCCGGCGAGAACAAGGCGCTGGCCGGGGCGCAGCCGCGCAGGTTCTATCTGCCGGCCTACATCGCCTCGCGCGGATGGGTCGCGCTGCGGCTCGATGTGGGCAAAGTGGACTGGCGCGAAGTGAAAGACCTGCTGCAGTGCAGCTATTTGCTGGTGGCGCCCAGGAAGCTGGCCGGGCAGGTGAAGGTCGTCGGCTGAGTTGCGGTGCGAACGTGCGTCCGCCCAATGAGGTGGGAAGCAGGATCAGGAAGGCTGACGGGCAAGGATCGTTTTATACCCCGCATAAACCCCTTCAAACACCGCGTCCCAGTTCGCCGTAAGCGCATACGCGCGGGCGGCTTCGCGCATGGCGGCGTGTTTTTGCGGATTGCCGAGAATCCCGGCGATGGCGGCGGCAAAATCCTCATCCTTCGCAATCCGCCCGGTTTCGCCGTCGCGGACGATCATCCTGGGACCGCCGTCGGGCGTCACGACAGCCGGAACACCGCTCGCCAAAGCTTCGAGCACCACGTTGCCGAAAGTATCGGTATGCGAGGGAAAGACGAGCAGATCCATGTTGGCATAGGCCGTGGCCAGCGCGTCGCCGCGCAGCACTCCGGGAAACTCGGCGCGCGGCATGCGCTCGCGCAACCAGCCTTCTTCGCCGCCGTGGCCGACGATCAGGAACCGGAAGCTCATGTGCCCGAGTGTCTCCAGCTCCTGCTGCACGCGCGCCAGCAGGTACACGTTCTTCTCAATGGACAGCCGGCCAACGAAACCCAGAATATGGTCGCGATCGTCCGCTTTGCGATTGCGCTTGCGCGGATGGAAAAGCTCCGCGTCGACGCCGCGCGGCATCAGAAGGCACGGCCGGCCGGTTGACTCCTCAAGCTGGCGGCAGAGCTCCGGGTTCGGGGCATAAAGAACCTGCGCAGCCGAATAGAAGCCCGCGAAGGCGACCATGGAAATGTCTTCGATCGTCCGCCCGGTCGCCGCCGAGTGGTTTTTCGGCAGGAGACGCAGAAACCACTCCGAACGCCGCGCCGCGTACTCGTGAAGGTTGGTGTGCCAACTGGCGGCGAGCGGCACCTGCAGACAGTGCGAGAGCCACGCCCCCAGCAGGCCCACTTCGCTGGGGCCGGTAATGTGCACGAGATCGGGACGAAAACGCTGCACCACTTCGCCGATCAGGGGAACATGGCGGAGGAACGCCGGGTCGAAGCGCAGGTCTTTTTCCAGGGCGATAGAAAGAACGCCGCGCGGCAGCTCCAGCGTCCATACGTTGCCGTCTTCTTGGAAGGCCTGCGCGCGATCGCCGGCGCGTACGCACAGGAAAGGGAGATTGCGCCGGCGGGCAAAGTCCTCGAAATGGCGGCTGGTGTGGGCAACCCCGTTCACTTCGTGAAACGAGTCGGGGAAATAGGCCACGCGAGGCTGAGGTGCGGTCATGGGCGCGTTGGCGAGACCAGCAGAGTTAGCGGCATTACGGCAATTCCCGAGTTGCGGTGGCCTTTTGAATTCCGTGCAAGGTCGCCGCTCCCTGGGGTCGCGTCGACTCAAGGGCAGCGGCTTCGGGATACAGCGACTCAGGAGTTGCGATAGCTGCGTCGGCGGAGTCAGCCAAACAGCGAGTCAGCAAATCGCAGAGTCAGCGAATCCGCAAGCCAGAGGATCATTCTGCCTGGCGGGAGTCTTGACTGACTCGGCGAACCGCGCCAGCTCCGCGAACACCGCCGCGCCACCATCAATCGTTCTCGCCCAGCGCCAGGCGCAACTGCTGTGCGTCGCTCCAGGCGATGCGCAATCCGCCGGAAACGGGACCGCGGCCGAGCAGTCTCACCATTGCAATCGTCCCGCGCAAGATGCGCGGCGCTGCCCCTCTGGGCCACAGCTCGCTCAGCGGCCGATCGATGCCGTTACCGTCCGGATGATAGACACGCTCATCCCAGTTGCGCGAACCGGCCGGAAAATCGGGGTAGTTGCGGACGACATCGACAGTGGACCGCAGGATGCGGTGCTTCCAGGGTTCGGCGTACTGCGGCATGAAGAGCACGTTGCTCCTGCGCTCGCGGCGAATCTCGTGCACGAATCCGGTAAAGCTGGAAGCATGGCTGAGATTGACGTTGGCGTTGGGCTCCACGCCGTGGCGGTCGCCGCCCGATATCAACAGCATGTTCCACTTTTCGGCCAGACGCTTGACCGCGCGGTTCTCGTCCCAGTTGCGCAGGCCGTTCAGTTCCAGCGCATGCAGCCAGACACCGTACTTCAGCAGGAATTCGTTGACCAGAAAATCGTGCCGGTCCCTGCCGATCGAATAGAGGTCCCACATGGGGTGGTTGAAGACCACCAGCACGTTGGGCTCGCCGTCGAGCGCGGCCATGATTCCGGCCAGACGCGAAGGATCCGGATGGTCGGTAAATTCTTTCAGGGTTTGCATCCACGCCGTGGCGCGCGCGCTGGGCAGGTTGTGGACGCCCAGGTGGAACGACTGCACGCCGCCGTAGGGAACCGACCATTCCACGGAAACCGGAATCTGCCGCGCGCTGGGCACGGTGCGCAACAGCATGGGAGCGTTGATGTTGTCGTGATCGGTGATCGAGACCATCGGCGACAGATCCATCTTTTCGATCTGCCGGGTCTCCAGATCGAAGGCCAGCTTGGGAGTCAGCGGCGGGGTCCAATAGCTGGCCGCGTAGTTCACGCGAAGCCCGTAGTGGCTTTCCGATCTGCGTTCCATCCGCGACAAAAGCGGACGGACGACGGGAAACTGATTGCCGAAGTTCGCGACGAAGTCGAGCGTTTCCTTCGACTGGTTGGTGTGGCTGTGCAGTGAAACGCCCGCCCGGAAGCCTCGTGGCGCAGTTTTGTCGCGCCAAAGGTACGAAATGGTCGACCTCGCCATTCCCCCTCCTTCGCCCCGAATTGCACCATTACTAGTACAATCAGTAGATGCCAGGCTCCGTAAATGGGCAATTAACATGAGAAGAAAGGGCCTTCAATTCCCAAAAGAATCAACAAAGTAACGGTACTCGCCCAGGAAGCAAAGGGAGAAGTCGATCCAACGCCAGTATAGAGCACGGAGAATGTCGGCGGCTTCTCGCGCCGGAGCGTCGGCAGGCCCGATTTTCAGGGCGGGTCCGCCTATTGGCCGTGATTGATGAGCGATTGGGCGAGCTCGAGCAGACGTCCGGCGCCCCCTGGGAGCAGTGAACTGGCCAGCGTGAGCAAAGGCAGGGCGAGCGACTCGGCGAATTTCACGTAAAAGTTCCCCTGCAGCTTGCGATCGTCGCCGTTGACGATGCGAGCCAGAACCGGATCGGTGTCCATCTCGCTGAAAACCTTGAAAAACGTCCATCCGATCAGGAACAGCAGGCCCACTCCGGTCAGCAGCATGGGCGATAAAGGCACAAAGGGATAGATCGCGATGGCAAGAACGATCAGAGAGAAGGTCAAGGCGACGGAAATAAAAAGACCGTGCAGCCGCGCCACAACCGCCTGAATGAAACCGATGTATAAGAGGCAGATGAGCCGCTCCGCCGTCTGCTGCCATTCGGGCAGGCGCGCAACTTCTTCGCCCTCATCGCTGAACCGTTCCCCGCATTGGCACGCCAACGCCCGCTGCAGAGCCTCCACTTTGGACCCGATTCCACTTTCGGCGGCCTCGAATCTCGTGGCCGCCACCTCGGCGGCGGCCTGCGTTCCAGCCTCGGCAACCACCTTCATGAAGTCACCGAGATCTTTGCGATATTCCGCGACGTCTTTCACCGCGCGGGGCACGAGGGGCAGCAGGTTGTATCGATCTCGCATGCCTTTGAGAGTGGTTGCCCAACCAAAATAAGCGGTCTTCCGGTGCAGGCGCGCGAGCTTCAGCACGCAGTCGGCTTGCACGGCGTTCACCGCCCGCCGGTCCCGGAAAGACAGCCCTGAAAACGCCCACAGATTGTTCCATTTGAACTCCTGAATGGGAACGAAGCTGCGCCGGAACGGCTGCCGGTTCAATGCGATCAGGAGGCCGCGCAAGCTGTCCCAAAGCCAGCGGAATTGCAGCAGATCGAGAATCAGCAATGAGGTCACGCTGCCGGAAACGACGAAGACCAGCCGCGTCACGAACATCGGCTCCAGCGTGGTGATCTCGACAAACGGGCGAAAGACAAAGTGCCCCACGAAGATGCAGACGGTAATGACCGCCCAGAGGATCCAGAGCCATGTCGCCCCCGCGCAAGTGGGAAGCGGGCGTCCTGTGGAAGCGATGGCTTTCCCGCGCACGTCGGAGATGCGGTCGTCCCCGGGGCAATCCGGGAGCCGCGGCATGGCGTCGAAGAGCGCCGCGCCGTGGCTGGCCTGGGAGGACCAGACGAGCACCGCGAGAAGGAGAAAAAGGAGGCTGGGAACGAGCGAAAGGCCGGATTCCCAGTGCATCTCGCGATAGGTATTCAGGATCGAACCGAGGTCGCGGTGCGCGAAAGCTTCCGGGCGAAGGGAAGGAATCAGTCCCATCGCCAGGACCATTCCGATCACCGCAACCAGCGCCAGGGTCATTCCCCGCGAGGGCGTGGAAATGTCGCACTTGAGGAAGGCTTTCAGCGCCGCCGACAGGCAGATGCCCAGCGGAGCAATGGCAGCCAGAGCCTGGGCGAAATTCCAGAAGAAAACCGACCTTGGCGAAGCGAAGCCCGGAATCTCGACGCTCCAGGCAAGAACCTCGAAGGACAGGGCGGCCACAAGAGCCGGAATGGTGACTTTGAAAATCCAGAATCGCCAATCCTGTGACGGCTCAAAGCCAGCGAATGAGTTGCGAGCCAGGGGGTTGGCGTACCAGAAGCACGTCCCATAGATCGCCACCAGAAGAAGCAAAACGATGAAAAGCACTTTCCAGAAGAATCCGACTTCGATCGCCGCCGCCGGCGCCGGCGCGTCGATCCTTGGCGGTGAACGATCCTCGAAGAGTGCAAACGGCATGTCCACCAGCGACGGTCCCTTGCGGTCGACGAACCATCCGAATCCCCGGTTTTCGGTCACGGGCCACGCCGAGTCGCCTCCCAACGCAACCACGTACATCGGCGGGCGCTGCTCCGGCGAACCATTTCCATTCCAGTCGGGCTTCGAGTATTCCGGATACCAATTGAATCTCATCTGGTTTTGCGGGCATTTGCCTGCACCACCGGACTGGCAATGCGGCTCCGCAAACAGATCGATGGCGGCAAAGTAGGTCCCTTCCGAGGCGTCGTCCGCGAAGGTGGTCGCCGTTCTGTCGAGAAGCTTCACGCCCGAATAATCCCGCCTGCCCCAGGTCCAGTCCTGCAGCAGGGGAAGCATGGGAAAGTTGTCGACCACCAGGTCCCCGCGGAACTGCGCCGTGGCTCCGCGCATGAAAATGCGCGTACTGCCGATCACGACGACACGAACTCCGCCGTTGTGGGCATGGATGAACTGGGTAAGGAAGTAGCGATCCTCCTCGCTGGTGGCGGAGATGAGGACGGCCCGGATGCGGTGCGCCTTCAGGAATTCAGAGATGCCAAAGAGAATCGACTCCTGGGCCGCGACGGTTGCCGTTCCGCCGAACGACCGCACCGAATCCCCTTCGCTTTGATCGTCGCTCTTCAGAGTGAGAAATCTTTTCCAGGGTTGCGGCGCCGAGTTGGCGTCGAGGATCCCTTGCTTCTCGTAGTTGCTGCGCAGGCTGGAGATGTCGCGCGGAAAGGTGATTTTCCATATCGATTGATTCCCCGAATTCGACCGGGAAGGAAATGACGCCACGAAAGTTCCGTAGTAGGATTCGTCCTCGCTCAGAACCGCGGTCCGCGACGGATCGATGCCGATCCGCTCCAACGTGGCCAGCGCGGTCTGATAGAAATTGAAATAATCGTGCAAGGCGCTGCCAAAGTCGAGGCTGGTCTTCAGTTTCTCTGTCAGTCGCGCCATTGATTCGACTGCCGTAAAGCCGCCCGTCACGGCTCCGCTGCGAATCAGCACTTTTTCGGCATGGTTTTGGCTGTAAAGCCAGGCGGCGACGGACTCCAGCGAGGGAAACGATCCGGTATAGGTCGGACCGAGGATGCGGATGTCTCCCGAAAACGCAATTCCAGTCTTCCTGAGGATCCCGACGGCGGTTTCCGCCTGCGGCAGCGAAATGCCCTGGGTGGGCTTTTCGGCGAGGAGGAACACGACAATTCCGCTCGCGTACACATTGCCCTCGTGAAGCTCCTTGCCCTGAAGCTCCTTCTTTCGGAAGAGCAGAATTCCCGGGGTACTGTCCTCCTCGGCCCTGGCGATCTTTTCCTTTTCGTCGTCGTCGAACGCGTCGCGCGGCGGATGCACATCCCAGGGAATCCACGCGCTGTCGAAGATGTATCCCGCTTCCTGGAGCCCGTCCATCATCGCCTCGACATTGTGGTCGAAGGCAGCCGCGAGGTGCGTTTCGAGGGGATGCGGGACCGTGGCGAACAGGATTTGAAGACGGGGCGACTGCCCGGGAGAAAGTTGTGCCTTGTCAACGAAGACCTGGAGAAAGGATTCCGGAGTCACTCCGTTCGCTTTGGCCGGCCCCTTCTCCGCGATTTTCTTTTCTCCGCCCTCCGACACTCCCACATCCCCGGCAGGGGAGGGGCGCACGGCGAAGCTGGTTGCGACCAGAGCGGCAAAGATCAGCGAATAGCGGTTCATCGCGTCGAAACCTCCGCTGAGCAACAACAGGGATGGGCAATCTACCGGAAAGAAACGATACTGGAAGGGGATTTCCTTTGAGGTAAGGGTAGCTTTTCGAAGGAAGAATCTACAAGCGGGAATCGCAGGTTCCCATGGGAAGAGCCTGCCTACCGGCTGGTCTTGGCCAGCTCCGGCCCGAGAAAATCCTCCACCGACATACCGGCCATCAGGTCTTCGGCCTGGGCATCGGCCGTCTCCGGGAGCTTGCCCGCGGCCACGTCGGGCGCCAGGTAGTTCTCCGTAAGGCCGTTGCGGAGCAGCTCGAAGGCGCGCTCCGGAGTATCGGCGTATTGAAACAGCTCGATATCCTTGGGCGAGATGGCGCCCGTATCGACCAGCGCGTCGAGGTTGAAGACGCGCTTCCAGTATTCCGAGCCGTAAATGACGACCGTGATTTTCTTGGCCAGCTTCTGCGTCTGCGCCAGGGTGAGGATTTCGAACATCTCGTCCAGCGTGCCGAAACCCCCGGGAAAGACCACCAGCGCCTTCGACAGGTAGGCAAACCACAGCTTGCGCATGAAAAAATAGTGGAACTCGAAGTTGAGGCCCGGCGTGATGTAGGCGTTGGGAGCCTGCTCGAAGGGCAGGCGGATGTTGAGGCCGATGGTCTTGCCGCCGGCTTCCCAGGCGCCTCGATTGGCCGCCTCCATGATGCCGGGACCGCCTCCGGACATGACCACGAACCGGTGGCGCCGTGAGGGAATCGTCTTGGCCCACGACGTGAGCAGTTGCGCCAGGCGGCGCGCGTCCTCGTAGTAGCGGGCCATTTCGACGGCCGCGACGGCGCGTTTGCGCTGCAGCGTGGTCGCTTGGCCGGCGGCGATCTGGGGCGGGCTGGCGGGCTGCTCCTCGCTGGGAGCCGGCCGGGTAGAGCCCGTGTTTTCAAGCAATTCGAGGGCGTGGTCGGCTTCTTCGCGGCCGCGGAAACGCGCCGAGCCGAAGAAGACAACCGTGTCCTGGATCTGCTCGCGGCGGAAGCGCGCCAGCGGTTCGACGTACTCGGCCACGATGCGCAGCAGCCTTCCCTCAGGCCCGTTCACGAACGCGGGGTTTTCGTAAGCCAGCGGCGCGCGCGCCAGCGGAGGCGGTCCGCCGTTGTGCGGCGGGACCGGGGGGATTTGGGCAACTCCCGCATCGCTCCGGCCGGCCGGTCCATTGCTCCCGCGGTCGGCCGGACCTTCTGAAGCGGTGGTCGCCTCCGCTCGTTCGGATGCGCTGCAATCTGCCTTCGACAGCTTCCCCGTCGAGTCCAAACTTGCTGATCCCTGATCCCTGTTCCCGGTTCCCTCGTTCATGTCACTCGTCCCGCGCATGGATGGCGTCGCGAAACGCGATCCACAGGTTCAAAAGGCCCAGCCCCGAGACCACCCCGCGCACCGCGCCGTTGGCGGCGTAGATCGCCAGCGTGGGAAACTGCACGAACAAGGGGTTTTGATCCCAGAACATGGGCCACCAGGGGGCCACAAACACGGCCAAGCCGATGTACATGCGCAACAGCACGCGGAGAAACAGCTCCGAACGCTCCAGCCAGCGGGGGATGCGCTGCGGAACCTGCCGGTGAGTTGGCGACGGGGGCACAGGCTCCGGTCCGGGACCGAGCCCGGACGGCGCGCCAAGGGCAGGCACAGGCCCTGAAGCCGGGCTCATGGGCAACGGATGCGACGTCACTTCCGGCTGCTGGGACATTCTCAGGATTCGCACGCCGCCCCCGCGTCTCAGATCCATTGCCAACGGATCTGATGGCCCGGACTGCCGGGTTGGCAACTCGAAACTCTCAAAAAAACAACCCTGCAGGCATTCAACCGGTTCGCATCGGGATGCGGCCGGCCCGGGACGCCGTATTCAAACGGTAACACAGCCGATCGGCGGACGAGAATCGCCACCGGCAACGGGAATCGGCACAAGTCCTGTCCCGTTCACAACCGGACAAGTCTTTTCAAAGATGAACAGCCGGGGTTGGCGCGGCGCTCGGCGGGGAAGCATAAGCCCTTCTGTATCTTTGGATTTCCAGGAACCCGATTTGGAATGTTGGGTGCGTTCGCGTTAGCGGCCTGATACTCTTCCGGGATCGGAATCCTGAATCGTGGAGACGGAGCGATGACTTCTCTTTGGAGCCGGGACCTGCGCTATACCCTGCGGCAGCTTCGCCGCTCGGGGTCGTTTACCGCGGCTGTGATCCTCACGCTGGCCGTCGGGATCGGGCTCAACGCGGCGATCTTTACCATCGTGGATTGCGTGCTGCTCAAGCCCCTGGGTTACCACGACGCGGACCGGATCTACTCGATCGATACGCGGAACCTGCGCGAGGGGCGGACCTTCGCCAAGATCGGCGGCGACGACTACGTCGACATGGCCGCGGGCATCAAATCGCTCCAGTCCGTCGCCTATTACAACAACGGCGAGGATGGCCTGCAGTTGAACGGCCACTCCTATTACCTGAACATGGCCGTCGTGAGCCCGCAGTTTGGCGCGGTGATGGGCGTGGAACCCGTCGCCGGGACGCTCTTCCACAACGACGTCGACGGCTCGGGTGCGCTGGTGGCAAGCTCGTTTGCGCGGGAGCACTTCGGCTCGGCGCAAGCGGCCGTGGGCCAGGCGCTGGATTACGACCGGCGCACGCGAACGATCGTAGGCGTGCTGCCCGAAGGCTTCTCTTTCCCGGAAAAGACCGTGGTATGGATCGAGCAGCCGGCGCGGCCCGAGATCCCCAGCCGCACGGCCTACAACCAGCGGGCGGTGGGCAAGGCGAAGGCGGGCGTCTCCGCGGCGCAGTTGATGGCCGAGCTGGCGACGCTCTCGCGCCAGTTGCAGGCGGCTTATCCGGAAGACCGTGAAAAGGCGCTCGAGGCCGTACCGCTGCAGGATCAGATCGTGGGCTCGATTCGTCCCATCCTGCGGCTGCTGATGGGCTCGGCCGCGCTGGTGCTGCTGATCGTCTGCGCCAACATCGGGCATCTGCAACTGGTGCGCTCCACGCGTATGCAGCGCGATGTGAGCATTCGCACCGCGCTGGGAGCGACGCCGGGCGCGGTGGTGCGCCGGGTGCTGCTCGAGTCGCTGCTGCTGGCCGCGGGCGGATGCGCGGCGGCGCTGCTGATTGCCGCGCCGGCCCTGCGCGTGCTCACGCTGATGGCGCCCGGGGAAACGCCGCGGCTGGGCGACGTGCGGCTCAACACGGATGTGCTGCTGTTCTCGTTCGTGGCCAGCCTGGCGACGATGGTCGTCACCGCGCTGGTTCCGGCGTGGCGCTCGTGGCGCACGAGCCCCGCGGCGATCCTGAAGCTGCAACAGGCCGGCTCGAGCGGCGGCGCGCATTCGCAGCGGTTGCGCGACGGGCTGATCGTCGGACAGGTGGCGCTGACCTTGACGCTGAGCGTGGCTTCGGTGCTGCTGGTGCGGCAGATGATCGCGGAGGCCGATCAATACCTCGGATTCGATGCCGATAACCTGGTCCTTCTCGACACGCATTCGCCGTATCCCGCCGCGGGGCAGGAGCAGACGGCGATGGTGCGCCTGCAATCGATGCTGGATGCGATCGGACATGTTCCCGGCGTGAAGGCTGTGGCCGCCGACAGCGGCGTGCCGATGGGCGGAGGCGCTTCCGACGTGGGCTATGCGATTCGCGGGCGGACCGAGTTCAAGGACGGTGTCGTGCTGCCCGACGCCGACATTCAGCCGGTGACGCCGGGATACTTCCGCACCATGGGGATTCCGCTGCTGAGCGGCCGCTGGCTTTCCGGGTCCGACACGCCGGACAGCGCGCCGGTGGTGCTGGTGAGCTCGGAGCTGGCGCGGCAGCAGTTTGCGGGGATGAACCCGATCGGGCAGCAGATCATGAACGGCTACGACCTTTACAGTTTCGCCAAATGGACGACGATCGTGGGCGTGGTGGGAAGCGTGCGCCAGGATTCGCCCGCTTCGGCGCCGGCGCAGACTCTCTACGTGCCCATGGCGCAGCACGCCTTCCGCGCCGCCGAGGCGCAGATCGTGGTGCGGACGGCGCGCGACCCCGCCGTGATGATCGATGCGCTGCAAAGACTGCTACGGCGCGAATTTCCGCTCGTCGCCGTGAACACCACCACGATGCGCGAGGCCGTCGGCGAGTCGGAGCGCGCGCAGCGCTTCCGCACCATGCTGCTGAGCTGCTTTGCCTTCATCAGCATTCTGCTGGCGGCAGTCGGAATGTACGGAGT
>JASHQQ010000084.1 GCA_030039035.1 Acidobacteriaceae bacterium
AATCAGGACAACGTCGTTCCCACTCCCGACGGCCTCGACAACGTGCGCCGCTCCATTGACCTCACCGCCGGCCCGCACACCATTGAAATCAGCACCTCCACGGACACCTCGCACGCTCCCGTCCAGCTTCGCCTCAACTGGTACACACCGGCTCAGCGCAAGGCCGACCACGAAGCCGCCATCGAGGCCGCAAAACACGCCAAGACCGCGGTCGTCTTCCTCTGGACGCGCCTTCAGCCCGTCTTCGGCCTGCCCGGCGACCAGGACAAGCTCGTCGAGGAGGTTGCCGCCGCCAATCCCAACACGATTGTCGTGCTCAACACCAGCCAGCCCGTGGCGCTGCCGTGGGTGGACAAAGTCAAAGCGATCCTCGAAATGTGGTGGCCCGGCGATGAAGGCGGTTGGTCGACGGCCAATCTGCTGCTCGGTAAGACCAGCCCCGCCGGCCGCCTGCCTGTAACCTGGGCCAAGCGCCTCGAAGACTATCCCGCAACCGATCCCAAATATCCTGAGCGCTCGATGAAGGGCGTGGATGGCAAGACCACTTTCAGCGAAGGCGTGAATGTGGGCTACCGCTGGTTCGACAAAGAAGGCATTGAGCCGCTCTTCGCCTTCGGCCACGGCCTGAGTTACACGACTTTCGAATACTCGGACCTGAAGGTGGCGAAGGCTCCGGACGGCGGCCTTGATGTGAAGGTCAGCATCAAGAACACCGGCAACGTAGACTCCGACGAAGTGCCGCAGGTCTACCTCGGCGCACCGGCCGATATTCCCTCCGGCGTGCAGTTCCCGGTGCGGGCCCTTGTCGCCTTCGACCGTGTTCATCTCAATGCCGGCGAAGGAAGAACTGTGGAGCTCCACGTGCCGCTGCGTCAGTTGCAGTATTGGTCCACGGCCAACCAGAAGTGGGAACTCGTGAAAGGCAAGCGCACGGTGAGCGTCGGCGGATCGTCGCGCGATCTCAAATTGGAACAGACGATCGACTAACCTATAGCGATAGCTGCGCTCTGCAAATTGACGTGTCATCCCGAGCGGCGCTGGACGCGCCTGCGCGTCCAGCGAAGTCGAAGGGTCTGCGTCCCGACGACGTGTTCTATTCGACTGCGGTCTGACGGCGAGAGATTCTCATGCCTGTCAATGCTGCAGCCCCAAGTAATTCCCATAACCTACAATCACCGTCGAGCCCACCAGCGTCAGCAGCGTCAGAAACACCAGCGTCTTGGTCCGCGCGCTCACGCCGCGCCATTCTTTGAGCGCAATTCCCCACAGGGTGCTAAAGATGATGATGCTGGCCATGTGCAGCGTCCAGCTCGAGAATCGGTAGCGGCCCATCTGCGTCTCGCCCATGGTGTAAAAGAAAAACTGCATGTACCACGTGGCGCCGGCCACGCCCGAAAACAGATAATTCAAGCCGATCGACAGCTTTTCCCGTGGGATGGATTCGATCTGAAGAGCCATCTCGGTCGATTCCGCATCGATGGGGTTCTCGATCGGCGGATGCCCCGGGGCGCTCGCGTGGCTTGCGTTGGCGGGAATGCGCAGGTACTCGCCGGCGCTCTGGTTGCGCGAGTGCAGGATTGCGCACCACACGAAGTTGGTCGTGAATCCGCCGGCAAGCACCACCACCAGAACCGGCAACCCCTGCCACATGGTGCTGGTTCCGTAAGTCAGAGTAAGCGCCTTGATGGGATTGCCCGCGTCGAGGCCGAAGGCGAAGCACGAACTCATCACGCCGCAGAACGTGGCGACGCCCAAACCCAGCTTGAGATTGAACTCTGCGATACTCGCCAGTTTTTGCTCGGTCGAGAGTTCGCGCTCCTTTGAAATCCCGGCCGCACCCGCGAAGACGATGCCCAGAACGCAGACTCCGACGCCGACCAGGATGACGATTCCCGAGTGCTGCCTGAGAAGCTGTCCGAACTGCCCATGGAAGATGGGTGGCACCAGCGTGCCGAAGATCGCCGTGTAGCCGAGCGCTACCGCCATTCCCAGAGACATGCCGAGATAGCGCATGGTAAGGCCGAAGGTGAGGCCGCCGAAGCCCCACAGCACGCCAAAAAGATAACTCCAGAAAATCGACGAAGCCGGCGCGGCATGGAGCACCGAAAGCAGATGATGCGTAATCAGGCCGGCCAGCAGCCACGGCATCACGATCCAGCTAACGACTCCGCCGGCGAGCCAGTACGTCTCCCACGACCAGCCGCGAACCTTGCGAAACGGCACGTAAAAGCTCGCCGAGGCCAGGCCGCCGAGCCAATGGAGAAACACTCCCAATATCGGATTCGCGCCCAACGCAGTCGCTGGCCTCCAGAGTCCTGAATACAGCAGCTTGCCGTTCGATGCGGCGAACCTATTGCGCCCCGCCGATACCGACGAGGTTCGCCGCCAGAATGATGACGAGAATCCCCGCCCACAGCAGTCGGACAGGGCGCCTGCCGACTTTGGCCCACTCGCCGAGCGCCAGGCCGACGAGGCCGCCGCACAGGACATAGCCGCTCATGTGCAGCATCCAGTTCACGTAACTTACCTGGGGTGGAATGTTCGCCTCGCCCCACGCATAAAAGAAGAACTGGAAGTACCACATAATGCCGCCGGCGGCAGCCATGGCTCCGTTTTTGAGGAGCGTAGTGGAGGGTTGTGCCAGATCGGCGCGAAGAGAGAGGTCCTTCCTGAAGGCGAGGCGCAGAAAGCAGTAACCCATGTTGATGACCGCGCCTCCGCCCATGATCAGGACGTAACTCGGCAGGCGCGCGTACAGCGGGTTGACGCCGACCTGCAGTGCCTGCGTACGAATCGGGCCGGCGGCATCCAAAGCGAAGGAAAAGCCCGAGGAAAAGATGCCGCACATCACGGCGAGGGCCAGGCCGAGCAGCACATTGAATTCCTTCTCCTCCGCGCCCAGTTGCAGCTCCTTCTGATGGCCGGCATAGGAGACGATCGCAATGCCGATGACCGCGACGATCACTCCGGCCATGCTCCACAAGCCGCTGCCGGTGGTGAAGAGCGAGAGAAACTGTCCGTGCATCATGGGAGGGACAAGTGAGCCGACAACGAGCGTGACGCCGATGGCGACCCCGATGCCCAGCGACATCCCGAGGTAACGCATGGTAAGCCCGTAGCTTACATTTCCCACGCCCCACATGGCGCCGAAGAGCGCAACCTTGAGCATTACACCGGAGTCGAGCGAAGAATAGAACCCGCGAAAGTGGGGCAGCAGCAACAGGCTGAAGCCGATGGGGAGCAGGATCCACGAAAAGAAGCCGGCAACAGCCCAGGTGGTCTCCCACGTCCATTTCTTCACCTTCTCAATGGGCGCATAAAACGATGCGGCAGACGCCGCGCCCACCATGTGCCAGCCAATCCCCGCGATGATCGACACTCGCTCGTCCTTTCCACCGCTCATTCAGTTTTTGCCAATGCTCTTGCATTCGATGAGACATTCCCCAAGTCGACGGTAAACGAGTAACTCCCGGCCGGTATCTCGTAGCCGTTTTCGCCATTGCGTGTGCCGGAGGTCACCAGCTTGCTCTCTTCCAGTGGAACCCCATCGAGCTTGCCGCCCACGGCGCTGCGCGCTGGCAACCACCCCGTTGTATTGGCCGGCAAGGTAAGGCTCCAGCTTGCCGTCGAGCCGTCCACCTTCCAGTAGGACGAGATAACGCCATAACTCGACGAGTACCGAAATTCGACGCTGCCCATCCGCGCATCGAAATGCGGATGCAGCATCACGGTGTGAAATCCCGCATCGAGCGGTGTCGCGTCGATGCCGGCGGCGTAGCGGTAAATCCAATCGGCGACCGCCCCATAGGCGTAGTGATTGTAAGAATTCATGCTGGGGTCTTTGGTCATCTTGTCCCCGTTCCAGCGCTCCCACATCGTGGTTGCGCCATGATCGACGAGATAGCCCCACGAAGGATACTGAGTGTTGAGCAGGAGCCTGTAAGCGAGGTCTACGTGTCCGGTCTTGGTCAGCTCTTCAAGAAGATATGGCGTTCCGAGGAAACCGGTGCCGAGCAGTCCGTGATTGGCTTCGATCTTGTCGACGAGCTTTTGCGCAGCCGCGGCACGCAGATTCTCCGGTATAAGACTCATGTGCAGAGCAAGCACATAGCCGGTCTGCGTGTCACCGCCTCTGCTTTTCGCCCCGGGATTGTTGATTTGCCCGAAAGGCGATCTCGAGTTGTCCCCGCCGGCGACAAACCCGTCGCTATGCACAAACTGCTTGTCGAAGGCGTTGCGAATCTCCCCGAACTCGTGCGCGAATTTCTCTTCGTCTTCGTTGCGGCCCATCGCACGCGCCATTTCGCGCATGAGCGTCACGTCGTAAGCCCAATAAGCCGTGGCAATAAGCGTGTAATCGGTCTGCCCCTCGGGCGAAAGCCAGTCCCCGAAGTGCGTGCCGGCGTCGTTCCTCCAAAGCCAGTCGGGATTGGCCGTGGCAATGGCATCGAGATATTTCTCCATCGCCGTCCAGTTCTGCCCGATCACGCTGGTATCGCCGGTCTGCAGCCACGAAGTCCATGGAATGACGATGCCCGCATCGCTCCATCCCGCCCCGGAACCCGAATGGCTCATCACCGTGCCCGGCGCGAAGATGCCGTAGATCGGCGTGCCCGCCTGAGTGCCGCGCATATCGGCGGCGAATTTGCGTGAAAAGGCCGCGAGATTCATGTTGTAGGTTGCGGCGCGCCAGAATACCTGCGCGTCGGCCATCCAGCCCAGCCGCTCGTCGCGCTGCGGACAATCGGTGGGCAGGCCGACGAAGTTCGAGCGCTGCCCCCAAAGGATGTTGCCCCACAATTGATTAATCAAGTCGCTGCCGGTCTTCAATTGCGCAGTGAACGGCGCATCGGTGTGGATCACCAGTGCAGTCAATGCGCTCGCGTCCGGCTTTGACGGTAAACCGGTCACTTCCGCGTAACGGAAACCATGAAAGGTGAATTGCGGCGTGAACTCCTCCGCGCCGTTTCCGGCAAGAATGAAATGATCGGTCGCCTTGGCGGTTCGCAGGTTGTCGGTGTAAAGCGTGCCGTCGGAGTTCAGAATCTCGGCAAAGCGCAATCGCACATCCGTGCCCGCACGGCCCTCGGCGCGCAGGTGCGGAACCGCCGACATGTTCTGTCCAAAGTCGAAGACAAAAACGCCTGGCTTCGGCTCCGTGACCGATTTTGCCTGCAACGTGCGCTCGACGTGGATCGATGGATAATCCTGCGCGTCGATGGCAATTGGCGTGGGATTGATGGCTTCTGCAGTCTTCCATTCGCTCGCCGAAAACTCCGTCGTATCCCATCCGGGCTGCTTCAACCGCGCATCCTGCGTCTCGCCGTCGTAAAGCTCCGAGTGCAGAATGTAACTCGTGCCCGCCTTCCAGCCCGCATCCGTGGTGACCCACTCGACCGTGCCGTCCGGGTGCTCGATGCGCAACTGAGCGCGCAAGGCCGGAGGCGTATCGCCATAATTGTTCGGCTGCTGGAACCACTCAAGCGGAGTCGAGTACCATCCCGGCGCCAGCAGCGCGCCAATCGCGTTCTCGCCTTCGGTCACGAGTGAAGTCACATCGAAGGTCTGATACTTGAGTTGCTCGCGATAGTCCGTCCAGCCGGGATCCATCACATCGTCGCCGACACGCTTGCCGTCGAGGAACATTTCGTAAGCGCCGAGCGCCGTGGCGTAGAGTCGCGCCGATCGGACCGGCCCATTCACCGTGAACGTGCGTCGAAGCTCTTTTACCGAATCCGGAATCCATGGATGGCCCAGCGGATCGTCGTCCGATCCAGGCGCCTGGGTCCACGCAATTGCATTCTTCCACCTGGCATCGTTGAAACTGCTTGTCCGCCACTCGCCCGAAGGATGAGCGGCGGTTTTCCAATCGGTTCCACTGCCAAAGGTCGCCGTTGTCCCATCGGCGTACTCAACGCAGAGCGTGGCGCTCATCGGCGGAGCTTCTTCAAGGGCCGCGCCATTCGGGTTTGCTCCATAGTGAATCGCCTCGATGGCAATCGTGTCGGCTCCCTGCGCAAGCTGTGCCTTCACGTCGGCGCGAACATATTTCTTCCACGGCATCTGCTTCCAGCGCGGCAATGGATCGGCCTTCAACACTCCGGTTCCGTTGACCCATGCCGCTACTGTGTCTTCGGCCGTCGCGTACAGCGTGGCGCTCTGCACCGGCTTGTCGAGATGGACCGTCTTGCGGAAGGCGAAATGCTGCTCGCCGTGCGTCGCGGTCTTTGCATCCTTCGCATCGGGATTGGCAATCCACACGGCGGACGCGTGGCGCACCGCGTCTTCTTCCGTGGTTTCGTATGCGATCCACTGCGCCTGCCAGTTCTCCGGCTTGAGCAGCGCCGTCTCCCACCAGCTTGTGTCGCTCGCGGGATACGCGTTGCTGTCCGCGCCCCACACCTTCACCTGCCAGTAGTAGCGGGTGCTGGGCGCAAGCGATGGTCCGGCATACTTCACGTTGAGCGACTGCGCCGACTCCACCCGTCCGCTGTCCCACACATCCGCTCTGCCGGCGCGCAGGCTCCCTTCGCTTGAAGCGACCAGCACCTCGTAGGCGGCCTGTTTCGCGCCGCGCGCCGGATCGTTGAGTTGCCAGGAAAAATTCGGCGCGGGATCGTCGATGCCGAGCGGGGTCGTCAGATTGTCGACCTGCAATGCAACCGGTCCAGTGCGCGATTCCTGCGCACGGGACGAAGCGATCATCAACACTGCGGTTCCCAGCAACAACACGCCTGCAAACCAGCGCAACTTTCCCCGTCCCATGGATTCGCTCATCATTGCCGTGGAAACCTGTCTATTGTCCGCCCTGATTGCCCGTTTGTGAAGCGGTTTCACTGCGCCGCAGCGTGACCGGCCCGATCAATCCGGAATCGATCAGCGGCGAGTCGGCCCTGAACGGCCTGAAGTCGGTCCACGTCCAGGTCTTCGTCACGCCCGGCTGCAAGTCGCCGATCATGCGGTTCGGCCAGAGATTGGTGACCTTCACGGTGAGTTCGTTGGCGCCGGCATGCAAGCCTTCGGTCACATCGAGAACGAACGGCGGCTTCCACAGGATTCCGCCTGTCGGCTTGCCGTTGATGCTTACCTCGGCGAACTCCCGCACCACTCCGAGACTCAACAGCACGCGGTTTCCCGACTGCAGCCAGTCATCCGGAACCTGGAACCGGTTGCGATAAGTTGCGGTTCCCGAAAAGTACTTTATCCCCGGATCGGGGTTGGCGGTCCATGATGCAAGCACGGGAAAGTCGGCCTCGGCCGGAGCGCCGAGGTTGGGGGCGAAAGAAACCTTCCAGGCACCGTTGACTCCAACGAGGTCCGTCTCCGTTGCAGGCTTCGAACCGTAGTTCCGCGACGGCGCACCCTGGCGCTCGAAGACTACAAACACCGAACCATTGGCATCGAAGTGCAGCGGCAAGGTGATGCGGTTGTTTTCGGTCGAATAGCTCACCGGCTCGGTCTCGCCGGTATCGGGATGCCAGAGACGCGGAATTCTTCCCTGCACGCGAAATGTCGCATTCACGTCGAAGGAATGGTGTTTCTGCGTGGCGACGAAGTAGATCTCCCCATCGGCAAGTGTCCGATGGATGAAAACGAGGTCCTCATCGGAGCTGCCCTCGGGCAGCGGGTAGGGCACGTCTTCTCCGACGTTTTCCGGGTCGCTCCACGTGAAATCGGTCGAAACATTCTCCGCCGCCAGTACATCTTCAATGCTCTTGCCCGAGTAGACCTTGCCTTTGCCGAAAGCGTGGCCTTCGGCGGCCTCATCGCCTTCGCCCCACAGATCGTGGGCGAGTCTGTCCACCTCGGCAGCGGCATCGGGGCCATCGGCCAGGCTCGGCGAGCCGTCAGGCCGCGGCCCCAGCAGCACCGCGCCCTGCTCCACCAGCGAATGCAGGCTGCGAAGCAGCGGCAGCGACATGAGATGAAGATCGCTCGGCAGCACGAGCAACCGGTAGCGCATGCCGCTCGCCAGCCGCAGATGGCCCGCCGTGGCGGTGGCGCCGTGCTCGAGAACGTCGGCGTTGACGTAATCGTAACCGTAGTGGGTCGATGGCACGGGATCGATCTTCTTCCAGAACGGCACGGTCGCCGGCGCGTCTTCTCCGTAGAAGTACGCCACATCGCTCACCGGCTTGCCTTGCTGCAGCAGGAGCGAGCAACGCGCGAGATACGTGTTCCAGACGATCGCCTGCTCGGCCCAGGTGATGTTGCGCGTGTAGTCCTGCCCGAAAGGGCCCAGCGTCATCCCCGGCCGGTGCGCTGCATCGACAAACGGCTGCTGGTCGCTGGTGTGGAAGACGATGCGATTGATGCCCGCGGCGAAGGTCTGGTCGGCCAGTCCCTTCAGGTAAAACGGGGTCTGGCCCCACGGCGTGACCTGCGGTCGCGTGGTAAACGACTCCGTCGCGGCAATCGGCTTGCCGTAGATGTGTGCTGCCGAGGAAGCCTCGCGCACATCGGCGTCGTGCGTAAGGGTATCTTTCTGGTTGGGCAGCGGCGTCCAGAACTCGCCCATCGGAACCGACAATTCGCTCTTGTTGAGCAGCCCGTCGCCGGTGGTCGGCATGCCCGTACCCATCGCTTCGGCATAAAGGCCAACGCCAAACTTCTCGAAATACTTCGTCGCCACGCCGTAGTGATTTTCGGCGAGCATGTCGGCCTGGGTGCGGCGCAAGTCCCACAGGAACGCCTCGGATTGCGCGCGGCTGCCGACGATTCTTCCCGTCAGCACCGGCAAATACTTCGTCATCGCGTAGCCGCGCCGGCGCTGGAACTCCGGCATCATCTCTTCGGTCCAGTTCTCCTGGCCGGCTTCCCAGCTATCCATCAGGAAATAGCGGAAGCTCTTGCCGAAGTACGGACCGGCCGTCGAAGAGATCATCTTCACGTATTGCTCGACATACGACTGCACGTCTTTCCTGCTCAGTTTGTCGACTTCGAGCCCCGTTGCAGCGGGCGTGGCGGGATGGTTCACCTCGCCGGTGATGCCGTAGCCGAGCCGCATCACAATCCACTTGCCTGCCGGCGCATCCCAGTCGAGCGTTCCGTCGGGCTTCATCTTTGCGGTCAGGTCGATCACCTGACCTGGGTCGATCGCCTCGCCCGGCTGCACCTCGGCGCCCTCGGGCAGGCTGCCCGGAGCGTAGATGCCGAAGCTCGCCTTGTCTTCCCAGTGCTGGATGCGCGGCGAGGCGAGAAACTCAACCTCTGTGAGACGCACTGGCGGCAGAGGATTGAAGTTCGGCGGCGCAATCACCGGCGGCGGCAGTTCGTGCCCCTGGAAGAACAGACGGTAATAGCGCGCCTTCACGGGCGACACGGAAAAAGTGCGCACCGGAAAATTCACCGACCCGCCGCCGGTCGCACCCGGCAGCGTGGCCAGCGTGCGCCACTGCTGGCCGTCGTCGCTGGCTTCGATCCTGCCCACCGGCATCGCCGGCCCGCTGAACTGCACCACCGATGCGCCGCCGAAAAGAATCGCCTGCACCGGTTGCGCCTGCGGATACGCGTATTCGACCCATGCCGTCTTGTCCCTGGAATACGGTACCTCGACAACCTTGGCGAAAGAGCCGTCGGTCAGCGCGGCGCCGTCGATCTCGCCGCAACTGCACGTGATCTCGGGCTTCTGCGCCGTTGTTTCGAGCTCCTCCCCGGTCACAGGAAATGCAACGACGGCAGCGTCGACATAGACTTCGGTTGTCGGCGCGCTCGGCGGCAGCGGCGGCTGCGGATGCGCGCCGGGCAACGTCAGATCCGGATGCAGCACCCGCGGCGGCGGCGGCGCCAGATCCTGAAACTTGCCCACCGTCGCCGGCGGCTTGCGCAGAACGCCGCTGAAATGCGAGCCGCCGTAGATTTCGGTCTCGCTCCACACGTACTTCTTCATTCCCTGCTCGGGCTTCACCCACGGGCCGGCGGTTTCGCTCCAGCCGCCCGACGCAGCCATCGCCATCTCCATGTGCAATCGGTCGGCCTCCGCGGCGGCGTGGTGCCAGTCCTCTTTCCACAGCGGCGACATCCAGATCACAGGCGTCTTGACGAAAAGCGGCGCGCCCATATCGCCGTCGAACATCTGCATCCCGGCGATGCCCACGCGGTGCATCCATTCAAGGTCGGCGGTAATGCCTTCGGCCGTCACGTTGCCGCTCATCCAGTGCCACCAGGCGCGCGGCTTTGCGCTGTCCGGCGGATGCCGAAACATCTCTTCCAGACTCGCTGCCGAGGTCGCGCCCTCCGTCTTCGCCGCTGGCGCGGAGCCCGCTTGCTGCGCCGTCCCCGTCCCGGTTTTTGCATCGGCCGGTTGCGCCGCCTGCGCCGCGAGGAGTGCCGGAACCGCGGCCGCCATAATCCATGCGCAAAATGCGCGTCGCATCGCGTTCATCTTTCTCACGACAGCACCTCCCACTCGCCGGTGAAGACGTGCCGAGAGCGGTTCCACAGTTTCTGAAACAGTTTTCGGCTTTGTTCAATGTGGCTCTTTCTTGAGGAAAGAGCCACTCAGCTTCAGTGATTTCGAAGACAGCAACTGTGGAGCCGCTTTTCGCCGGATTCCCAAATGAAATAATTTCTCGACGGAAGATCACCTTACGCAACAAGCGCTGCCTTTGTCAAAGAGAATTGGCGGGATGAAAGCGGGAATTGCGCAGCCGGCGGCCTGAGGTGGCCAGCGATCCGTTTGCAGAGTTCGCGCGTCAGTTCACTGGATCCTTCGCCGCGTCGAAGATCGCATCGATGTGCGCCGCGTTCGAGTTGATGTACCTCGCGCCGCAATGCTCGAACGACGCGCGCGACGCGTGCTCCGGAAACGCCAGCGGGAGTTCCGTGCAGGCGAGGCACACAACCGGCAGGCCGCGAAAAAGCTCTTCCCAGGCGGTCCATGCCATGTTGCCGAGGTGGTCCGCAGCGCCTTCGATCCTGCCCTGTTCCAGGTCCGCGATAAGCTCGGCCGTCTGTGCGCGCAACGCCTCATCTCGAGGGCCGGCGGCCTCAATTCCGTGCTGTGCGAAGCTCTCGCGAATTCTCGCCGATTTCATGATGAGCGGAGTGCCCAGAATGAGCGCGTGGCGCGCACCGATGCGCGCACATTCTCCTGCTGCCGCATGGAAGATGCTGATCACCGGAATCCGGACCCCGCGAACGATCGGCTCGAAGCGATGATGCGGCGAGTTGCTGGCAATCGCCGCGACTTCCGCGCCACAGGCCGCGAGACGGAGAAGAGCATCGCGATGACAGGCATCGAATTGCGACCACGATTCCTCGTCCTCATCTCTCCCCAGCAACGAGATCGCTCTCTCATGGTTGAGCGATTCGATGACCATTTCCGGCATCGGAGGCGTGGCGCGGCCCGATGCCTGGCGCAACTCTTCCGCCCGGCGGCACAATCCCGCGTAGTATTCCACCGTCGCCCGCCAGCCCACGCCGCCCACCAGGCCGATCTTCTTCATCGTGCCGCCTCAAAGGCCCGACTTTTGTTTGCAAGCGTCGACGGGAGCCCGAAAGTTCCCTCGACCACTTCCACAAAGTTGCGCTCCTCGCGCAGAATGAACCGCTTGCTCCGCGCCATGGCGAAGTTCGCCCGCGCATCGGGATCGGCCTTCAGCCGCGCCTTGTAGGCTTCGTATTCGGCCAGGCTCTCGAAGGCGATCAGCCCCCAACCCACATCGTTGGTGCCTTCGTAAGGCAGAAAGTAGCCGACCAGGTGTCCGCCGCAACGAGGAATGATGCGGCCCCAGGTTTCGGCATACTCCCTGAACGCATCGCACTGGAACGGATCGATCTGGTATCGGATGATGCAGGCAATCGTCATAGGTTTTGTTCTTTCCGGCTGTTTTCATTTGTGGCTCGGCGCCGGCGGCCAGCAACCGGGCCGTCGAGGCCGCCACCCCGATGGCCGCAAGGCAGCGTCGCCGGCCCAGCCGGCGGCAGCGACTCCATTCGAGCCAGTATGCCTGTTGCCAAACAGGGACACTTCGCTTATCGTCAAACCATGCATGCAGTCACCAGCGAAGAGATGGCCGTGTCGAGAATCGCCGCGGCCATCGGCGAGCCGGCGCGCGCGCGCATTCTCTATTGCCTTCTCGATGGTCACGCCCGCACCGGCACCGAGCTGGCGATTGTCGCCGAGGTCACTCCGTCCACGGCCAGCGTTCACCTCAACAGATTGAAGGAAGAGCATCTGATCGAGGTGCAGGCGCAGGGCCGGCACCGCTACTTCAGCCTGGGTGGTCCGAAGGTGGCCCGCGCCCTCGAAGACCTGAGCGTGCTGGCCGGAGGAACGCGCACGGCCTTCGTGCCCGGCGCACCCGCGCGCCTGCGCGCCGCGCGCAGTTGCTACGATCACATGGCCGGCGCGGTTGCCGTGCAGTTGCACAACCGATTTCTGGCGCTGCGATGGATCGGCGCCGAGCGGGGCGGGAGACGAGACGCATACAATCTGACCCCCGCGGGCGCGCAAGCCCTTGCCGCCCTCGGCATGGACGTGGATGCGGCGCGATCCATGCGCCGCAGGTTCGCCTATGGCTGCCTGGATTGGAGCGAGCGTCGCCCCCATCTGGGCGGCGCATTGGGCGCCGCGCTCCTGAGCCTCACGCTCAAAAAGCGATGGGTCGATCGGGATCTCGACAGTCGCGCGCTGACGGTGACCGCGCTTGGCCGGCGCGAAATGCGCGCCCGCTTCGGCGCCGAGTTATGAATCGGCGCCGTCCCGTTACACTCTGGCTATGGCCTTGCGCCTCTACGCCGCCACCACCAGCGATGGCAAGCTCCGTGACTTTTACACTGCGGCGCAGACGCATTCCATCTCTATCGAGCCGCTGCCGGCGCTGCGGACCATCCCGCCGCCCCTGGAGGACGGCACGACGTTTCAGGCCAATGCGACGCTGAAAGCAATCTATTATTCGCACTTCGCATCCGGCGAGCTGGTTCTGGCCGACGACTCGGGCCTTGAGGTCGACGCACTGCACGGCGAGCCGGGCGTGCGCTCGGCGCGGTTCGCGGCCGACATCGGACTCGTCGACTCGCCCGACGCCAACGACAATACCGACGTGTGGAACAACATGCTGCTCTTGCAGAAGATGTCCGAGATCCCCGATTCGCTGCGAACGGCCCGTTACCATTGCACGCTGGTGGTGGCGCGCGACGGGGAAGTGGTGCAGGTGGCCGACGGGACCGTGGAAGGAACGATTCTGGATGCGCCGCGCGGAACGGGAGGATTCGGGTATGACCCGCTGTTTTACCTGCCGGAGCTGGGCAAAAGCATGGCGGAGATCGATTTGGAGACGAAGTTATCGTTGAGCCATCGCGGAAGGGCGATTGCGGCGCTGCTGGAGAACATGCGCGCTTGAGCGGCGTCTGGACGGTTTGAAATTCGGGTTGTGAGGCGTCGGCGACGAGAGATCGCAGCGCCGTCCCTACGGGACTTCCGGTCATTGGTTGGATGGTTTCCCCACGCTGAAGCGCGGGGCTAACGACCGTTGCGCCTATGGCGCGGCGGGGCTCA
>JASHQQ010000085.1 GCA_030039035.1 Acidobacteriaceae bacterium
CACCACGATGTCGGCGCCCGAGGCAAGAGCTTCGCGGTAGCAGGTCTGCTGGTTGCGCCCGTAACCGTAATTGGCGTCGTGAACGAAGGTCAGCAGGCCGAGCTGACGGGAGAGAGCCGCGGTCTGGTCCTTGCTGGAGTCGTCGACGAGAATCTTGACGTCGACCACATCGGAGAGCTCGCGCACCGTCATTTCCAAGGTCTTTTCGGCGTTGTATGCCGGCATCACCACTGCGATTCGCTTTCCGTTAATCATGCTCGCTGCTCCCGTTCGCGGAATGCGCCTGTGGCGTATTGCCGGCTATCGATCGACCCTGCGTGGGAGCGTTCTGCTCCGCTTCCGGATAGGGCGTGAGCCTTGCGGGCCTCGCATCGGGTTCGACCAGCCAGACTCTGCGGTTCCGATAATACGCCATCAATTTCAGATTATCGGACGCATCCATTTCCCGCGCCCATACGACTTTGGAGCCATCGATGTCGGCGCCGTTGTAAACCCATTCGTCGAGGGGATTATGATCGTCGGAATAGCGGACGATGACAAGCTGTTTTCCCGGCATTTGCTCCAGATCGGCTTCGATTCCGGCCCGTTCGGTTCCAAAATGCAACGGCCCGAACCAGTATCCGCTCCATTCCGACGCCGGCCACTCCGGAATTGCGAGCTGAAGAGGCACGGCGAAGAGTCGCAAAACGGCCAAAGCGAGGCACAGCGTAAGCGAATAGCGGACAATGGCCCGGCCAATCGGGCTTCCGCCCGGTCTCCATACCCATAAATGGCGAGTCGCCTGGATTCCAAGCGCATAGAAAACCACGGCGAATGGCGCCAGATAGTGCGGAATCATGAACACTTCGATCGCCATTCCGGCCATGAGGCAGAGCATGGCGATCACGAAAAAGCGCGTGCGGCGATCGAGAAGAACGCGCCGGACCATGATGAGAGGAGCCACGAGCGCGAAGCCGGCAAAAAACAGCACTCCGCGCACGACCTTGATCAGCGTCTGCCCGAGATATCCGGACCAGCCTCGAATCAGATAGAAAGCAGCCAGCTCCTTGTCGCGATAAAAATGCAGCAGCATGGCATGGTGGTAGACCGGCTGCGGGCGCGGCGACTGCCAGACAAAGTACGGCGCAGTGGCGTACGTCGCCCGGTTTACGGTGTACGGCAAAGTGAGCGGGCTGCCGAACGCCTTCAGGTCGTAGTATCCCAGCCAGACGATTCCGGCGATCACGATCAATGCCGGAAGAGCGGCACGGCGAAGGAGAACGGGCGCTGCCGGAACTGTCCTGCCCGACGCCAGCCACCGGCCGAGGAAAACCGCGGTTGGCAGGCAAAGCAGAAGCCCTTCGTAGGGGCGGCCAATGGCCAGAATCACCACTCCGATCGCCATCAGCAAACCGTCCCGAAGGCGGCAGGCGCGCATCAGACGTGGAAGGGCGCCCACCACCAGTGCGCCGCCAAGCGCGACCAGCAAACCGCTGCCACCCGCGTAGGTGTTGATCCAGTAGCTGAACGCGCCAAGCCGCAGGATCGCAACGAAGCCCCCGAGCAGGGCCCAGGCCGGCGGGAGCCATGCCTGGAGCGCCCAGCATACGGCCGCGCAAAAAAGCGCGTCGACGCACAGGATCGCGAACCAGGGATGCCCAAAAAGCAGTTTCCCCGCGGCGAGGACCAGTCCCAGAGCGGGGAAATACATCGACCCGTAGGTCGGCCTCATGTCGATGTGAATGCTCTCGAAGGGAATCCACATGGCCGGCGTGGGGTTGGCGAGACGGCCATGCAGAAACGTGTCAGCGGAGAGCAGAAAACTGAAGTCGTCCGGCACAAATGGAAGCGGAATGGGGCAAACGGGCAGAAGAGCGAGCCGCAGGACGATCGCTGTCACGGCCACGACCATGATCGACAGCACCGGCCGGCGCGCCAGCCGCCCGAAGGCGCGCTCGATGCGCGTGAACAAGCTCGCCCCCAGCCGGGGCCACGCCATCGCCGACGCCACAGTGATCGAGGTGAGTCCCAGTTCGATGAGGTTCAGCGAGAGCGCGGTTTGCGGAGGGTTGGACTGGAGCATGGATGGTTATGCTCCGCGGAGGTCCTGGATTCGCGTGAGTGAGCCGGACGCTGCCATTGCAGAGCGGAGAGCCGGTTTGCAGGCGGGCAATGGAACCGGTGACTTCATGAGGGCAATTCCGAACCCAGTCTAAAGCCAAAGGCGAGGACGCAATTCGTTTCCTTCACCTTGCGTACCTCGCCCGTCAGCCCCGATTGCCCGGAATCCTGAAATTGCAGGGGTTACACGAGATTGATATCGATCACCGAGATGATACCAATGAAGAGATTGAGAATGCCCTGGGCCAAGGCTTCGATACCGGCGAAGCCTCCGAGTCCGATCAGCGCGAGAATCAGGGCGTATTCGACCAGATCCTGACCGTCTTCCCGGATCGTCAGGGTCCGTAGGAGAGCAATCAAACTCCAAAATCCAGACGGCATATGGTTCAACCTCCCTGCGTCGGGCGGCGTCCGGACCTTGGCCAGGGAGAATACATTCTTAACTACGGTATTTCTATGAAGTATCTCCCGCAAAGGAACGAAGCTGCGTTTTGGCGTGCCGCAGGTTCACGGCAGCCGAAGCCACGATGGATATCCAGCCCGCCTTCCCGGAATCCCTTTCCGGGGAGGGTACGCCCGGGCGAACACGCCGGGATGTACCACTCCCACGGGGGAACGGCCAAGCTGGGTTGTACAGCCTCAGTCGTGCTGCGCCAGAACTACGTAAGGCTGCTGGCCAGCGTCGAGCTGATGTTGGTGAAGGCCGAGTTCAGGCCCGAACCCAGGGTCTTCAGAGCAGCGGTTGCGCCGAAAGCCACAAGAGCCACAACCAGGGCGTATTCGACGAGGTCCTGACCTTCTTCGCGGACCATCAGACTCTGCACCTTGACAAACAGCTTGAGCATCAGATCGTTCATGTTTTTCGTTCTCCCCGTATGAGATTGGATATACCCAGCCGTCGACTGGGGCACCCCATTGCCAGCACGTCAAGAGCCACTCTCTCTGCCGGTATCCGTTGTGCAAAATCAAGAACTTACCGATCAACCCTGCCTCGTCCATGTATACGGCTGTTTACAGAGAGCCCTTTCGGGTGGGCTTACGTATACATGACCAGAAAGTAAGAGCGTTGGGAATTGCACGAATGGGGTATATGGGTGAGGGAATCTCTGGAAAAGTCGAGGCTTTGAAAGGGGCACGGCTTACCGGGGTCCACAACAAGTCGCATTGGCCTGTCGGGTTGATCTTCAGCCGTGCCGCAATCGGCGCAAATTGAGTCCGGATTCAGTGGCCGTGGGAAAGCGGAAACCGTGATCGGAGGCTCCCTCAGGGCCCCGAAGGGCGATTGCGCCGCGCCGTCTCCCACCGGCTGAAGGCCTTTGAAGCAGCCACCGAGAGAGCGGCGAGAATCAGGCCTCCGATCACGTCGGCAGCATAATGCCAGCCGGTGGTCAGCGTCGAAACCGTGATCAGCGCCGCGACCACGATGGCCGGAATGCGCATCGGCTTGATGGAGCACAGCGCAACGGCCGACAGAATCGCCAGCAACACGTGAAACGAAGGAAAGCAAACAAAGCCGGGCTCGTTGAGATCGATGAAGTGAACGCCGCCCGTCCTCAGGCTCAGGAAAAGGGCCTCGGTTTGCGCCTGCAGGGGCAGCGGCGGGTAGCCGTAAACGGCCCAGGGTCCGATCGCCGGCCACAACGCAAACAACGGCGCGCCCACGAGCGTGGCGAAGGTTATCGCAACGATCAGTTCCTTCGCCGCGGAAAACCGGAAGCGAAGCGCCGGTAAAATGGCCGCCACAATCATGAGCGGAAACAGCATGTCGTAGCTGATTGCGAGCACGGCCCTCACCCAGGGGTGCGGCGCCATGGCGTGGAGGATGGGGGGAACCTCGATCCTGAGGATGCGATCAATGTGGGCGAGCGCATCGTCTTTCAGCGCGATGTGGGACCGAGCCGCAATATACAAAGGAAACTTCAACAGCGTGCTGAGAACGCTGGCCCAGAAGGGAAGCGTGCACGCCTGCATGAGCCGGTAACGCCTGGCCCACTGGCAATACAGGATCGCTCCGATAAATGGGAGAAAGCTGGCGCACGAAGCGAGTTGCGAAAAGGGAAGCCGGTAGCCGAAGAACGCCACGCAGGCGATCGCAACCAGCAGAAGGAACGCGGAAAGCACCGCCATGCACCGGTGGAAGAAACGATTGCCGTATGAAATATCCTGCGCCGATCGATCGCCGGCGATGGGCAACACAGCCGCCTCGGAATTGGTAACCGTACCCATCCTGGGATTCCCGAATTCTATCTTCGTTCAGGCAGCGGATTTCTGCCGGTTACGAACTGGTCATCGGACTTCAACTGATAACTGGGCAGCACTTCGTTCTTTGCTATAGTTTCGAGCAAGGGGCGCGATGGAACTGGGTGAAATTGCCGCGCGGGCCGATGCTCGCGGCCGTTGGCGTCTGCGCTGGCCGACGGCAGTGCTGGGACCGGCTCCGCGCCTGAAGGAACTCAATCTCGCCTGCTGGACCATACTGGCCGCCTGGCTATTGCTCCGCATCGGCATTCCTCTTTGGGTCCAGTTCAGGACCGGCGTGCAGACGCTTCATATCCTGCCGGCGGATTTCATCTATTACTATGGCGACGGCCGCATCGCCAGCGAGTATCCGCTCGTTCAATTCTACGATTACGGCCTGCAAGCCAGGGTCTATAACGAGATTTACCCGTTGCACAACGGCGTGTACGGAATGCAGCCGTACCCTCCCTTCGTTCCTCTTTTTTTCTCTCTCTACGCGCGTCTTCCATTCGCCGTCGCGTATGGGGCATGGCTGCTCACCTCGCTGACCCTCTGCCTGATTGGCGTGGGCGCCACGGTGCGCGATGTGTTCCCTGGCGAGCCGCTCAAACAGTCGCTCGTCTTCTGCTTCACGCTGGCGTATGCTCCCATGTTTGTCGGCACGCTGATCAACGGACAGCTCTCCTCCGTGGCCATCTGCGCCATCGCCATAGCTTTTGTCCTCGAGCGGCGCCATCGTCTCTTTTTCAGCGGCCTGGCGCTGTCGCTGCTTGCCTACAAGCCGACTCTCTGCGTGTTTCTCGTTCCCATGCTGCTGATCACGCGGCGATGGAGGCAGTTGCGCGGCTTCGTCGCCGGGGCTTCGACCCTGATGCTGCTGGCCACGGCGATAGGCGGAGTGGGGATTTGGCCGGCCTATGCCCGTTTCCTGCACGTCTACAAACGGGTGCTCAGCCTGAGCGACCGGTTCGGCATGCCGCTGGCGAAGCAGATCGATCTTGGCTCCTGCATACTGGCGGTCTCCGGCGGCAGGTCGCACTTCGCCGGTCCCCTAATGGCGCTGATTTGCGCAGCCGTTCTGGTACCGCTCGTGGTTCTCGGGTGGAAATCGGTGCGATTTGATGCCTCTGTGCAGCACCTCGTCTGGGCCGTCGCCATCACGTGGACCCTGCTCGTGAATGCGTACGTTCCGTTTTACGATGCGGCACTGGCCGTTCTTGCCGTAGTGCTCACTCTGGGTGCGCTGCAGGAATCCGAATGGCGGACGGCCCGGAGCTGGATCGTGCTTCTCGCGGTGCTCATTGAAGTCGCGTCCTGGATTACGATCGGATTCGCGGCAACGCATCGAATCCAGCTCCTGTCGATCGCCCTGGCTGTTCTTGGCGGTGTTCAGCTTTACCTTCTCCACCGCATGACCTCCCGGCCCCTTGCTCGCGAACTGGCGACCACGCCTGCAAGCTGAGCGCCCGGCTTCGAACGTGGCATGCAGTCCGCTTCGCCTGCCTGAGATCCGCTGCCACAAAAGATGTAGAGAGCGGGATGCCAATTCCAGGCTCAAGTGACACTTTGCGGATCGGAGTTGACCTAAAATATCGACCATGGTGGACAATTCCCAGAGCGCCACGGCAGAGGTCTCCCTGCCCGCTGCGCCAGCGTCTCCGGCTCCGGGCAGCGCGATGGCTCAGAGCAAGCGGAGCAAGGCCCTGCGCGTGGCCGCGAATCTCGTGGTTGCCACCATCTGCGGTCTCTCCTTCGGATTCACGGCGCAGGGCTTCATCATCTCGATGCTCGCCAAACAGGTCGTCGGCTCGCGCGACTTCGTGGTGTATTGGGCCACTGGCCAGCAGCTCGCGCACCATGCCAATCCGTACGACGGGCCCGCGCTTCTCAAGCTGGAGCGTGGCGCCGGCCTTGCCGACAAGTACGGCGCCATGTACATGCGCAACCCGCCTTCGACGTTGCTGCTCGCCTATCCGCTTGGTTTCCTTCCCTTGCGCATCGCGTCGGTCGCGTGGTCGCTGTTTCTTCTGCTCTGTTTTGTGGGCTCGGTCTATATCCTCTGGCTGATGCATGGCAAGCGCAAGGGCCATCGCGACTGGATCGCCTATTCCTTCGCGCCGGCGCTGGTGTGTCTCCTCAACGGGCAGACATCGGTCATTGCGCTGCTCGGGCTGGTGGTCTTTCTTCGCCTGCACCGCACGCATCAGTTTCTGGCGGGCATTTCGCTCTGGCTGTGCCTGTTGAAACCGCACCTCTTCGTGCCTTTCGGCCTGGTCATGCTGGCGTGGATTGTGCTCACGAGGAGCTATCGGATTGTCATCGGCGCGGCGCTGGCTTTGGCCGGCAGTTGCGCGATCGCCTGGCGCATCGACCCCATCGCCTGGAGCCAGTATTCGCACATGGTGCACACTTCCGGCATCCAGTGGGAGTTCATACCCTGCGTCAGCGTGCTGTTGCGCGTGTGGTTCAGCAAGGGAGCCGTCTGGTTGCAATATGTACCCGCGGGGATCGGTTGCATCTGGGCTCTGGGGTACTTCTGGTCGCGCCGCGAAAAATGGAACTGGAATACGCACGGCAGCCTTCTCATGTTGGTTTCCATCGTCGTGGCGCCGTATTGCTGGCTCTTCGACCAGGCGCTGGCCATTCCTGCGCTCCTCCGCGGCGCGTACTATTCGAAGTCGCGCAATCTCGTCATCCTCCTCGCGCTGCTCAGCGCATTCGTCGAAGTGGCCCTCTTTTGCAATATCATCAAGCCCTCGGCCGTTTACCTGTGGACGCTCTGGACCGCCCCGACATGGTTGATCTGGTACCTGCTGGCGATGCACTGGGAGAAGCTGACCGCGGCCTGGCAGGCTTGGCGGGCGAAGCGAAAGACGCACGAAGCGATTGCCGCCGAGGAATCGGCTCCGGCGCCGGGGATTCTGTAAGCCGGGCGCGGGCTGCGGACTGCACTCACTCTGAAATTGCTTTAACGCATCGTCACCGATGTGCCGGTTGCAGGCGCCTTGCCGCGCGAAGAGATCCACTCGATGCCTCGAAAGAACGCAAAGACCGCCAGCAGCGAGATCAGCGGCTCAATCGGCGAGCGGAAATAAGGCTCCGCGTGGCTGATGTAGTAGGAGAACGGGAAAAAGATCATCGTCGATGCAAATGGCGCTGCGATCAGCCACGTCTCGCGGCGCCAGAGGAGCAGCAGGGTGGCGGCCCAAGCCAGCACGGCGCAAATGGCAGGCCATGTCGAGTCCATCACCAGCGGAGCGGTCCAGAAGCTCAGGATTCTCGCTCCGGTCAGCCGCACAAACCGGCCTGGATTTTGCCGTATGAACTGGACCGCCATCTTCTGCCTCGATGCCACGTATTGCGATTCGCCCATCGAAAGATAGTCGCTTAGCTCGGCACGGTTCTTGAGCGGATGGACGCTCTCATCGGCGGGTCCGCGCACGCCCGGATGATTGCCGGCCCACAGTTCGGCGCCGAAGTTGCCGCGAATCGGAATGAGCCGGCCGAGTTGTTCGAAATTCCGCACCACCCACGGCAGCATGAACAGGACGGTAATGGTCAGCACAGCGGTCGCTTGCTTGCGGAATTCGCCGCGATTCCAGACAAACAGCACAATCAGCACCAGAGGAAGCATGGCCAGCAACGTGGTCGTCGTCATGGCAGCGATTCCGGACAGGACTCCAAAAACAATCCAGTCGCCCCGGCGCTGCTTCGCCTCGATAGCGCGCAGGTACCAGAACACCACAAGAGCTGCCAGCAGCGTGGCGACGCTGATATCCCAGATCCGCACCGACATCGCCACGGCGTCGGGTGAGATCGCCCACAACAAGGCGCCTCCAAAGGCGGTTTCGGCGCTGAAGGCGCGCAAGCCGATGCGATAAATGGCTGCGGTTGTCAGCGTGGCGCACACGAGGTTGAAACCCAGCATGAACCAGACAGCCCCGGCGGAATAGACGCCGAAGACGCGGTAGGCCAGGGAGATGATCCACGGGTAGACCGGCGGGATCCAGGCGGTGGGGCCACTCTGATCGGTGAAAGGGGAGCTGAACCCATATCCGCGCACGAGCGCGGCGGCAATGTGCGAGGGCTCGAAGCCGAAGGTCCAGAAATCCGGCCACGAAATGGTGTGAACGTATCGCCAGACGACGATCAGCCGGACAACGAAGGCAAGGCCGCAAAGCGCCAGCAGGATCGGGAGCCGGCCGCGGGTCGAATTGGGTTTCAGCGCCAAAAATGCCCCTGTGCGTGTTCAGCCCTGGCCGTTCCCGCCGGAATCGGCAGCGAGGGGCGAGAACTCCAGCTTGTCGCCGAGCATCGCCTGCGACTCGCGAATCGCACCCGGGGCGAGCTCGAGCACGGAGTGGGCGGCGAGGCAGCCTGAGAGCCTCCAGGGGCGCACATTGCTGCGCAGCTTGCGAATGCGCAGCCCGCGATCCAGATAGATCAGATCGATGGGGAATTGCATCCAGAAGGTATGCACGGCCTCGCAGGGCACGATCCATAAACCTGTGCCCGGAGCGAGCCCCTTGCGGCCCAGCAGGCCCTTGCTTCGCTTGGGACCGCTGTCGGCCACTTCAACCGCAGTGGCGACAACGGAGTTCCGGGTAAGGTTCTTGACCTGCATGCGCATAGACCGAGCCGCCTGGAAGCAAGGAATCGACCGCGCCGCCGGCAAGCTTATTGCGGAGTACCGGTGTTCGCGCCGGTCGACGAGGCCCCGGGATTCGTCGTCGACGCCGCTCCGAAGTATCCCGACGCGCCTTCAATCACCAGCGGCTGCTCCGGTTTGGTGCTCTGCTGCACCGCCTCGGCCGGCAAGCTCGCAGGCGCCGCCGCGGAGTTTTCGCCCGGCGTCGCCGGTTCCGGAGTGTTCATCGGAATGCCCGAATTCGGGGGCAGGAACTTGTTCGGATACTTGATCTCCGGTTTGGCGGCCGTAGCCTCGATCGGCTTTACGATCTCCGGCGTCACCAGAATCAGCAATTCCGTATCGGTCTTGGTGACTTGAGTGGACTGGAAGAATTTGCCGAGGATCGGAATGTCGCCGAGGAAAGGAATCTTTTCGAAAGCCTCGGTGTCGCGCTTGTCCAGCAAGCCGCCGATCACGAAGCTCTGACCGTCGGCCAGCTCGACCTCGGTGTTTACCTTACGAGTATCGATGGCGGGAACTTCGAATCCGCTCAATTCGATCGCGTTGGTGAAGTCCAGGGTGCTGACTTCGGGAGCCACCTGAAGCCTTATCGTTCCCCGCGGCATGATGGTGGCGATGAAATTCAACCGTACGCCGTACTCCTTGAACTGGATCGTGACCGTGGCCGGAGTGCCCGCGCCGCCGCCCTGGACCACGGGATACGGGTATTCGCCGCCGGCCAGGAAGCTGGCTTCCTTGCCATTCTGCGCAACGATGTTCGGTTCGGAAAGGATCTGCACCACATTCTTCTGGATGAGTGCCTGGATGGTCGCACCCAGGTTGATCCCGGGATAGAAGGCGAAAAGGTTCAGCTCGTTGCTGGTGCTGATCGTGATCGGCTGGCCCGGGTTGGCGGTGATCACTGGCGGAGTGAACTCGCCGGTCGAGACCTGGCCGATCGTGTTTCCGAAGCCGGTGCTGAACAGGTTGATGCCCAGTTGCTTCTCGCGGCTGCGATCGAGGCTGCAGAATCGCACCTTGAGCAGAACCTGCGGATCGTCGGGAGGCACGTCGACGTAAAGCAGGTTGACAACCTTCCCAGCGCTGGAAGCGATCTTCATCGCGCGGTCGGAGGCGGCCAGATCCTTGACCGTGCCGCGAAGAAAGATCATGCCGTTTTCCGCGCTGACCTTCAGCGTTTGTCCGGGAAACTCGGCGCGCAACTCGCGGCGAACGGCCTCGAGGCTTTCGCTGGTGGCCGTGGCGCTGGCGCGAACCGAGACGTTGAAGAACTGGCGGCCGCCGGAGGTATCCCAGATGATCAGGCTGGTTTCGCCCGGAGCCTTGCCATCGACCATGATTTCGGTCGGGCTGATGGCGTCGGCTTCGGCCACGTCACCCAGGCCGATGGCGACCCGCGAAACCGGCCTTGCGGTGTCGACCAGCACCGATTTTCCCACGGCAACCGAGAGCTCATTGGCCGAATCCTGGCTGGGCGTGACAGGCGCTCCTGTTTGCGCCTGCAGACACATCGCGGCACAGGCAATGAACGACAAAGCGGTCAGGTTTCCTGCTCGATAAATTCCGGCCTTTACTCTCACGGTTTTGCCTCTGGGGTGCCAAATTGTGTCTCGCTCCGCTTCCCGCCGTTGATGATCTCGATCGAAAACGGCTTCGGCTTGGGAGCGGGTTTGGGAGCCGCGGCCACAGGCTTCGGTTTGGGTGCGCCCTCAAAGAGATTAGCCATGGCCGTGGTGGGAACCTGCGCCACGGCTGTGTCCAGCGGGTTGCGCAGGACGAGCTGGATGCGCGTCTGTCCGTTGCTGGCCAGACTCAGAATTTCGGCCTGATCCGGCGTCACTTTCAAATTAACCACCTGCACCTGTTGCGGTTTGCCGTCGGGTGTGTGCTCGATATCGGTGCCGGCAGAAAGAACCTCGATGTTCTGAAGGATGGTCCTGACTTCGGTCCCCTCGGCGGCAACGGCCTGATTCCCGGGAGGGACACCGGAGACCAGAACATCCACGTGCATGCCGGGAGTGACGAATCCGGCCACGCCCACCACTTCATCCACGCGGACGGCGCAGGCACGCATGCCTGGAGGAATGGTGGCCGCGAGCCCGCCTCCGGAGCCCGGAGCCGCCAGACGGCTTTCCAGTATCGGCTCGCCCTGGTAGATATCGGAGACCACGCCGCGGTTAATGGCACTCTTGGGATCGAGGATGGCGCCCTTTGGCAGGGGGCCCGCAATCTCGGCCGTGGTCAGGTTGCTCGCCGTCAGCACCGTGCCCAGCTTGATATCGGTGGCCGCCGCGACCACCCGCGTGGTCGCCGGCTGGCGCGCCGCCCCCAGGCGGCTGCCCAGAAGGCGCCAGATCAGGTAAGTGCATCCGCTGGCGATGATAAAGGCGGCGAGAAGAATGGCGACAAGTCTTCGATTCATCGGGGGACCTGCTCGAGCCGGCTCATGAGCCTACTCGTAATTCCTTTTCTGCCTGCGAACGTTGTGCCAGTTGGGACGATATCGGCATCGCCCCGCAAATGTTTCACTGGCTATACGTTGGCGGGCGTGAACGCGTGTTCAGTTTATTCCCGAAATGATGAGCCAACGGCGCGGAAAAGCTCTGAATTGATCGCAAGGTATCAAGAGAGCTATTGGAGAGCGAAGCTCCTATTTTGGGAAACTTTGGGAAGATTATAATCGCGATTCACAAAGGCTGTCATGCTCCTTGTGGCAACGTATCCGCATAGGGTGATCGCGAAACCCAGTAATCATGCGGGTTTTGTGATCACATGGTACTTTTGTAAGCCCGGCTACAACGAAAGTGTGATTCCGGCGCGATTTGAACGGGTTTGGGATGGATAAGATGCAGAGGATGCCCGTTTGCGCGCCGGAACCGCTGACTGCCTGTCCTGAAAAGCCGGCAGACGTGGGGCGAGGGATGCCCGAGCAATTCAGGATGTTGTCTGAACTCAAATAGAACGAAACTGCGCGAGGGAGAGAATTCCATCCCCCAATGAGTTCCTCTGCCACGATCACGCTCTTCTCCGAACGCCCGCTTTCGAGCCAGCGTCCGACCTCTTTTCTGATCTCGATTTTCGCGCATGGATCTCTGGTCGGGGTGGTGTCCACGGGGCTGCTGCTTCGGCCGGCGATTATCATTCCGCCGCCGCAGGAGCGTTTGGCGCTGCGGCATCTCGAGCTGCACATGCCGGACCCGGAGACCAGCCGGTCGTCGGAGGAAAGCAAGCTTTATCCGGGACCGAAACGGCCCGCACCGGCCTCCGACCCGAGTCCGGCAGCCAGCCCTGCAGTGGCGCGCCAGGTGGCGCAACTGACGCCCTCCCATCAGACACTGCTTCAACCCAAGTTGCCGCCTCGCGTCCTGCCGGAAAAGATGCCGGTTCCCACGGTGGTTCTCTGGTCCATGGAGATTGCCCAGCCCAAGCTCATCGTGCCGCCGCTGCCGCAGAAAACCCTCACGGCGAAGGTGCAGCCTGCCGTCGATCCGCCGAACCAGGAGCAGAACCTGGCGGCCATCGATATGTCGTCCGCGGAAACGGCCGTCAATCAGCCGGTGCTTCCCAGCACAACATCCCCTCTGGTGGTTCTGGCCAAGGATCCGGCGCAGGCGCCGCCGCAGACGACCTCGAAGAGTTCCGCGCAGCCCACGCCGGCAACCATCGTTTCGCTATCGGATCTGCGCACCGAAGGGACCGTGGTGCTGCCGCCCGCCAACGAGACCGCGTCGGCCAGCACGTCGGGGCTGCTCGCGCCGGGACGCCCCGAGGATGTGGGAAAGGCCGATGGCAACAGCGCGGGGCAGGGAGCGGCCGCGAACGGCAAGGCGTCGGCATCGGGCGCGGACAAGGGCGCGGGCGCGAACGCCGGCGCGGATCCGCCGGCAGCCGGAGAGGGCCTCGGCAATTTCGGCTCGGTGGCGAAATACGTTCTGCCCAGGGACGGCCAGTTCGGCGTTATCGTTGTCGGCAACTCGCTTGAAGAGACGTATCCCGAGGCAGCCGAGCTGTGGGGCGGCAGGCTGGCCTACACCGTGTATCTCCATGTCGGGTTGAGAAAGAGCTGGATTCTGCAATACGCTCTGCCTGCGGACGCAGTGGTCAGCTCGGGCGGGAACGCGGCGAAGATCTCCGCGCCCTGGCCCTACACGATCGTGCGGCCGAATATCGCGCCCGGCGCGATCACCACCGATGCCATCATGATCCACGGCTTCATCGACAAGGCGGGCCGCTTCGCTTCGCTCGCTGTCGCATTCCCCGTGCAGTTCCAGCAGGCGGCCTTCGTGCTCGGTTCGCTGCGTCAATGGGAGTTCAGGCCGGCGTCGCAAGCCGGCCAGCCCACCGCGGTTGAAGTGCTGCTGATTATTCCGGATGAGGAAGACGAATAATAGATCAAGAGTCTCGGCGCAAGAAGAGCTGCGCCGTCCCGCCGACCGGGCAAGAGGCATCATGCGCAACATGTTATCGTTTGGTATCTATCTTGCTACCGTTTTCACGGCCAGTTTTGGGCTTGCGCTGCTCTTGAAATGGATGGAGACCGCAACAGGTTTGAGCCTTTCATTGGGACAGGTCAAGGAAGCGGCAGAATGGGCCATCGTCTTCGCAATCGGCTTCAGCCCCGGTGAACTCTGGCGCCAGCGCTCCACGCCAGGAAAGTGATACGCCGCCACTCAGGCGCGTGACTTGTGCGAATTACAAGTGTCGAGCGCTTGTAGCGGAGGGTCCGCTTTAAGGACCGTTTCGGGCAAGCGGCGCGGCTTATTGAACGATCGAGGCTATTCCATCGGCCACTGGCTCTTACTGCAGAATGACCTTTTCAGACGTGGCAGTGATCGGGAATGGGTTCACTTTTACAAACGGTATGAAATTGAAGGTATAGTTCACCGTCACTTTCACCATACACCCCGAACTATTGGCGTTGGTTGTGCACCCGGTGGTGGTGCCATCCGGATTCTGACCTGGCCAGACATACGAACTCGTCGTGTTGATCGTCACACCGGTCTGGCTGATTCCCGGGGTCGCCAGGCTTTGCACATAGTTCTGAATGTCGGTGGCGGAAGCTGTGCAGTTGTAGACCATGGTGAAGTTCGGAGGCGCCGAAGTCGAGCAACTCGTGGTTGTGTTCTTGCTCCAGGTGTGGCCGCGCACCATGGCGAAGCGCGTGCCCTGCTGCGCCGCGTAGGTGGCAAAGTGAATGGCGTACGCTTCAAGCATCGAATCGAAAACGCCAAACAAGAGGATGATCGCAAACAGCGCAGAGATGGAGAATTCCACCAACTGCGTGCCGCGCTCTTCGCGCGCCAGGCGGAGCAGCTTCCGCATGCCGATTCCCTTTTTCATCGATAGCCTCTTTCTTGCGCCCTCTTGCTTCGCGAGCCGCCAGGAAGCTAGCTGCCGGCGCTGCGCATCGACGCCGTGCTGGTAAATGTCAAGGAAGATGGAACTCTGGGCCAGGGAATCAGCGTCGTATAGGATCCTTGCACGGTTACGTTGACGCGGTATACCACGTTGAGGCTGTTGGGACACGACGACGGCGTGGTCGTGCAACTTGCACTGTAGCTGCTGCCGTCCGCGCATTCACAGCCATAGGTGGGCGTACTCACGGTCAGGGTTGTTCCGTAGGGCGCGTCGTCCAGCGCCGCGTTTTTAATGCCAGTCGTATCGGTCGGATTCTGGGACCCGTACACGGCCGCCGCATGGGCTGCGCCTGCGACCGCTATGGCGGAATAATAGGCTCGCCCGAAGTCGATAGCGCCGAGCATCATCAGGGCAAAGGTCGGCAACATCACGCCGAGCTCGAAAAGACTGCCCCCTTGTTCGTCTCGCAACAAGTCGAATACGTTTCGTTTCTTCATAAGTCACTCCGCAACCGCAAACGTTCCCAAAGACGAAGAACTGCCGCCGCTCCCGAGGTAACTTCCGGAGCTGTTGATCTCGAAGTTTTCGCCGGAGTCCACAATGATGGCATTGGCATCGATATCGGTGTAGGTCGCGCTGCTGTTGACCGTGACGCTGGCGCCGCTATTGAGGGTGAGAGTTGCGTCCGGCAGATAGATGACCCCGTTGAAATAAGAGGTTGAGCCGGAGTCGATATCCATGCCGTTCGTGTTGGTGCTGGACTGCCAGATGAGCATCCCGGCGGTGGTGCCCGCTGTCGACGATGTGGTGGTCGGCGCCGTAAGCTGGGCCGTGCTGCCGCTGTTCAACTGCAACCCTCCGCTCGTGAAATACAATTCCACGCCCGTCCCGCTGATTGTGGCCCCGCTGTCGACGTTGATGCTGCCGTTCATGTAGTAAAGGCCCGCGGCAAGTGTGACGGAAACATTGGAGTTCAGATTGATGCCGCTGGGATAGTAACCGGGTTGCAACGTTGCGCCGGTACTTGGCGTGGTGTTGCTGGCCGTCGAGGAGTTGGCCGGCTTGGTGGGCGCCGGCAGCGATGCCAGCGGATCGCTTTGCGCCGTAGTGGTGTGCGCGGGCTGGGTCTCTGAATTTCCTAACGTCCATGTGCAACTGCCATTGCAGTTGTTGGGGCTCCATGTACCGTAATAAAGAAACGTCGAGGCTTTCACGCTGTCGCCGTTGTCAGTTTGCAGATTCCCGTTGTCGTAAATGCCGCAATTGTTCAGGGTAAAAGTGCCGTCGGAACTGTTGAAGGAGAGTGAGTCGGTGTAAATACAATTGCCGCCGGTGGGTGCGTTCTCAATATATGCCTCGCCCGCTTCCGACCGCGCCACAAGATTCGTGCTCGAAAGCTTGAAAAGAGCGCCAAAGATCGTGTTTTGCGGCTCGGTGAGCACCACCTCGGCCATATTCGTGTTGCCGTTGTTCGGATCGTTCGAACCCAGCACGCAGGGACCGACATTGATGATCATGGCCAATGAAGTCGAGTTGGAGACCGTGCACTGATTGGTTGTCGGAGTAATCGTAGCTGCGGTAATGCCGTCTTCGATCAAGGCTTTCTCCGCCGCCGTGCTCATGTTGGCGCAAGCTGAATTGCTGCAGTTGCTGATCTCAAGGCCGGCGGCGATCGCCGCCGCGTCGGCCGCGGTCTGCAACTGGCGCTGCCGATAGTGGATGTTGCCCACGTCGATGGCCAGCGCCATACCGGCGACGATGAGAGGGATGCACATCGCGATCATCACCAGCGTCTGCCCGCTCTCGTCGGCCAGAATTCTCGCCGCGCCGTCCCGCCCGCCGCGCACTGGCGCGCGGCTTCGCCCGGCGGCACACCCGCCCGGCCTGCCCGCGCTGAAGCCTTCGCGGAAGCTTTGAGTCGCCGCGTCGGCATGCCGGGTAGAATCGCTGTTAACCCGCATTGGATCTCCTCTCTTCGCGGCATCCCGAAGCGATTCAGGATCTGCCGCGCACCGTAGCCGGGGTCTTCATGCTGCGAAGCCGGTATCCCCGGGCAGGCGCCATCGTTCCGGGGCTCTACAATCGGAGCGGCGTGTTCCTTGTCGGCAAAAGCAGCCTGCATTGCATATCGGCTTCAGAAGTCCGGCAAACACCGCAAAAATACCGTCGTCTGTCCGTCGTCCCTGGCGATGAACGTCCACAGACATCTGGACGGGCCCATCCTGCCTCGTACGACCACAGTCTTCGTGCCTCGATGATGCCGGAAGGAATCAAAGAAGGAAATATTACGAACAGGGAATTGGCATGGCGACCTGGAGGCGGGAGAAGAACGGATTGTGCAGGGGTGTAGCGGAATGAGGGATGGGAAGAGCAGCGCGCATCCGCGCGGGGATGCGCGCCGCCCAAGGCGTCTAACTGGTCCCGTTGGGTATCAGCCGCGCGTTCGACAGGCTGCTGGCGATCTCCTGGAAGATCGTCGACAGGCTGGTGTCGAGCGAACCGGTTCCCACGCAGCTCGAGTCGATGCCCGATCCGCTCTGGTCATAGTCGGAGAAGAAATACGCGGAGCTCGAAGCCATGTCTTTCAACGTCTGGCAGGGAGTGATGCCCGAATACGTGCCCGACGTATCTGTTGCGCATCCTGAGGTTTCAGCGCCGTAGGCGACCGTGTAGACGCGCGCGCCCGCGGTCGCGGCAGCATTTGCCGCGGTGATTGCCTGGCTGCATTCATCCACCCAGGAGGGGTAAGTGCCACCGCTGGTGGCGCCGTTTGGGGCAGGGGAAGTGCAACTCGACGAGGTTGCGCCCATTTGCGTGCAGGCTGATGAGGCGTCTCCGTCGCTGACCAGCACGATGGCGTTGAGTGAGCCGGGATATGCCTTCTGCTCGGCGACGAGAGCGGCCTGCGCCGCATAGATGACTCCCGCGTAGTAGGTTCCCAACCCGCCCGGCGCCTGCATGGCCGTGCAGCCGCTCTTGCCTCCGACTGCTTCGACGATGTACGAACTGGAATTCAACGACGTGGCGGCGTTCGAAGTCTTGTAATCGGTGGAGAAGCCCACAACCTGATACGAGGCGTTGTAGGCGCCTTCCCCGGTTGAAGGCGAAGGGGCCGGATTAAGGAGGATTCCCGACGCCGGCGGCACATAGCTTGTGTCGGTTGTCTTCGGATACTGATAGCCGCCATATTGGGAAGAATTCGTTTCTGCGGGAATCGTCGGGCTGCTACCGGAGCAGTTGAAATCGTCGTCGATCGGGTTGGCGCCGTTCGTCTCCATCACGGGGAAGGTGAACAGGGCAACGCGATTCAGGGGGTTGGGGTAGTTGCCGGTCGCCGGAAGCGCGGTTTCTGCGCTTTGCGTGTCCGAGCCTCCGCAGCCCGCTGTGGCCGAACAGGGATAGAGATTTGAATCCAGAAGGAATGCCTGGACGCCCTGCAGGGCGCAGGCGATTCGGGTCGAGCTGCTGCACTCGCTGCTCGAATCGACGGTATTCATCGAGTACGTAGTGTCGACGATGATCGCGATGTTCCAGGGCGCCGAGCCGTTCATCGCCGCCGAGGATGTGGCCGCGATGGGGATCGAGTTGATTCCGAACAGACGCGCGAAGTACGTCGGCACGCTGTAGGATTCGGTGACCTTGAGCACGTTGACGCCGCTGGAACCGACGCAGGGCAAGCCCCATCCCTGGGCGGTTGTTGAGCAATAGGCCGAGGCGGTGACGCTGACGCTCTTCATCCAGTTGTAGGCGTTGTCGTCGCCGGATCCTGCGCTGAAGCTGGTCGCAACCGAAGTTGCGTTGGTGGTGTTGGGCAGTTGCTGGGCTCCGGCCAGAGCTGCCGCGTCGGTGGCCGACTGGAGCTGCCGGAAGCTGACAAATGCGCGGCCGAAGTCGATCGAAAGCGCGCCCATGCCCAGCAGCGTGATCATCATGAAGGTCATGATGGGAAGCGCCTGGCCGCGCTGGTCGCGCAGCAGCCGGAAGGAGGAGATTTTGCGCCGAATAGTGCAGGGTTGGTCTTTCATTGAATAATCTCCGAGGTTTGAGCCTTGAGTGTCACGGTGCTCCAGCCCACGCCATAGATTCCCAGGTGTACCGGATAGGAAACCTGTACCGTTTCCGTTTCACCCTGCGACGCGGACGTGAGCGCGAGCGAGGTGCAGGTGGTAGCCGTTTTCGAGACGCCGTTGACCGTGTAGGTGAAAGTGAGACTCGAAGGCGCGAGATTGGGCGCCGCCGATTCGAAATAGGTGGTTCCGGTGTTGCAAGGGTCGGCAGCCAGCGAGGAGACGCCGCGGCTGATCGAGATCTGTCGCGAGGCGATGTCGGTCGCGTTGGTGAGCTGAATGTATTGGGCCAGACCAACTCCCAGATAGAAGATACCGGTCATCACCGTCACCAGCATGGGCAGCACCATGGCGAATTCGACCAGCGGGCCGCCGTCTTCCTCGGTGAACAGGCGCGCGCGGCGACTCGCCTTGCGCGATCGTGCATTCACGGTTGATTCCTGCGATCCGGACTGGTGATCGAACGGGCGCCTCGGGAGCCACAAACGTGCAGTGGTCGACATAGTTGTTTTTCTTCCTTCCGATGAATTGTCAATCAGCGGGACCGTGCGAACCATTCCTCAATTGTGCTAACACTCATCCGAACAGGTACCCAGTGGAGGTGATTACTGCCGTAAGCTAATCCATTTGTGGGATTTGCTTCACCTGGGTTCACCGGCTCTCAAGCGCGTTCGAGCGGAGCATCCGGGTTGACGAAGATTGAGGCTCTGTCTGAGCTCGGCACGGATCATTCGACCAAGGCGGGTTCGAAGGCTCAGAGTCCTTCGATGCAAGCATTTTTACCGCGCTCAGGCAGATTTTCCATAAATAATCGGCGATTTTCTTCCACAAAATGGGTACACAAGTAACGAATTATGGTCAGAAGAATGGAATTGCCGGGCACGAATTCTTCAGTAAGAGGCGAAAAAGATTCGGCCGATTCGCAAGGCGAACCGGCCGGGGCGTGTCGATCGGATACCGCGCAGTTACGTCGCTGCGTTATACGGCAGCAGCCGCGGAGTGGTAAACGTTCCCGCGATCGCCTGGAAGATATCGTTCATCTTCTCCACCGAATGCGAGTTATCCTGGCAGGTGCTTCCCGAGCCGCTCTGCGTATAGTCGGAGTAGAAGTAATTCAGGCTGGAAGCGATGTTCTCCATGGTAATGCACGGAGTGAGCGTCGATAGCGTGAAGGCCTGGTTGTTGCCGGTAGCCACCAGCGTGCTGTCGGTTCCTCCCGAGGAGGACGTGCAGCCCGTGGATTCGGAGCCGTAGGCGACCGCGTAGACTCTCGTCCCGGCCGCGGTGATCGTCTGGGCCGCGGTAATCGCCTGCTGGCATTCGTCGTGCCAGTCCGGGTAGATCCCCGTTCCGTTTCCTCCCAGCGTGCTGTAGCCGGAAAAACCGGACGCGAGCGTCGAAGGAATATCGGAAGGGAATTGGCCGGCGGGCTGGGCCTTGTTATAGGTGAACGCGTTTGCCTGGCCGTCGCTGAGCAGGATCATGGCGTTGCGCAGCCCCGGAACCGACGGACTCAGCGCGGCATATTCGGCGTCGAGCGCGGCCTGCGCGGCATACATCACGCTCGCGTAGTAGGTGACGCCGCCTGTCGATCCGCTGATGTCGCCAACGCCGGTTCCGGCGCTCTTGATGTACTGCATGCATCCGCCCAGGGCCTTGACCGTGTCCGAGGTGGAGCTCAGCTTGTTCGAGGCCGACGGATTGTAATAATCGCTCGCGAACGGAGTGACCTGGTAGGTGGCCGTCCACGTATCGCCGCTGTACTTTCCCGATGAGACCTTGTACTCCAGCGGCGTATAGGAGGTCGAGGTCGTGAGGGGCAGCGTGAACGCCATGAATGCCGGAGTTCCCGAGCACGAGTATTCGTCATCGACCGTGCTGGTGGAGATTCCCGGGAACGTGAAGATGGAGACATGGAAATACGCGTTCGAAGACGCACAGCTCGTATATCCCGGCGCGCAGGGATTCACGTTCTCCAACATGGTCTCGACGCCGTTGAGCGCGCATTGAAACTCGGTGATTCCGCCGCAGTCCGAGTCGTCGGTGCCCATCGAACCGGTCGAATCGACGATGACGGCGACGTTCCAGGGCTGAGCCTGGCCCAGCATGGAGGCCATGCCCACCGCGGAGATCGTGATCGTCTTGGGCCCGAAAAGAATGGGCATGAAGAATGTACGTATGGTGGCCGTCTCCGTGACCTGCACGGCGTTGGCCGGAGAGGTGGAGCAGGATTGCCCCGACCCCAGCAGCATGGTGACGCAGGTGGTGTTTACCGTGGTTGTCACCGTGCCCAGCGACGGGGCCGCGTTCAGATCTCCCGCGGATCCGCTGTACTGGGTCGCGAGGGTCGTTGCACCCGAGGCTGAATTCGAGTCCCACACGATTCCCGAAGCGGCCAGCGCCGCCGCATTCGTCGAAATCTGGAGCTGGGAATGCGCAACGTAGGCGCGGCCAACGTCGATTACCAGGCCGGTGAATCCGAAGAATCCCAGCATCATGAATCCCAGCCACGGTATGATCTGTCCGCGCTGATCCCTGAAGGGGTTCGCAAAATAATCTACCAAGGCGCTTCTCATTCGATTCGCCTCCAGGCGTATCAATATTCGTATTCTGTAACCTGCGCGGAAAGCGTGCAGCTCCTGCCGATCTGCGCTCCATAAGGAAGCGCGTAGATCGCGAGAGTGCAGGGATACGTTGCCGCCACCGTGACGTTCCCGCCCGTCGACAGATACGACTTGTCCGCCGAGCAGGAAAACGAGTTGGCGGTTCCCGTATCCGTCTTGGTGCTCGTCCCGCCGCTGTTGGTCATCGTGAGCGAAACGCTGATGCTGCCGGCGCCGAGATTCGGTGCGATGTTTTTCAGTCCGGTGGCGACATCCGCGCAGGGATCCGACGTGGTCGATGCCGTCTGCTGCAGATACTGGGCGGCGTTGCCCACGGCCGAGGTCAGCTCGATGTAGTTATTCAGCGACAGGCCAAAAGCGCACATGCCGGTGACAAGGACCATCATCATGGGAACCGCAAATCCCATCTCGACCAGCGGTCCTCCGTCTTCGCCGAAAAACAGCCGGCGCCAGAACGGTCTGCGCGGGACGACGCGGTTGTTATTGCGTTCAAACGGCGCGGGACGGTACTTTCGTCCCCGATTGTGGGGCTGCACAATACATTTCAGAAGGCTCATGAATTTTCTCTGGAGGTATTTTCGACGGGAAGGGGCGATTTAACTATTACTTATTTGCAATTATCTCCCACCAAATGGGTACACAAGTAACTATTACTGGTCAGAAAGAGCGAGGTTGTCGCTTCGGCGGCCTGTGGCAAAGGATTCAGGTGCCTTTGAGGTCAGGACTTCGTCCATCGCGGCGGCAGCGTGCCAGATGCAGCGGAAAGGGAATGCGGGGCCGATCCGGGCTGCGAACCGGCCATGCAGGGAACGAAGGTTGGTGAAGGGCTAAGTGGCGTTGTTGGGCAGCAGACGCGGCGTCGTGAAACTGTTGGCCACGGCGTTGAAGATATCGCTTAGCGTTGGGAATTTGCCCAGATTGGCGCCGCTGCAGCCTACGCTCGACGTGTCCGCGTAGAAGAACGTGGTGCCGGCAAGCGGTCCGGAAGTGACAGCCGGAGAAGCAATATTCTCCATGGTGACGCACGGAGTGAACGTGGCGAGCGAAAGCGCCGCGTTGCCGCTGGTGGCCGTGGCCCAGAGCGTGGTATCGGTCCCTCCTCCGGTTGCGCAGCCACTGGCCTCTGATCCGAAAGCCACCGACCATATTTGTGTTCCGGCGGCCTGCGCGTCCTGTGCGGCCTTGATCGCCTGCTGGCACTCATCATTGAAGTCCGGGTAGGTTCCCCACGTTCCCCCGGCGAGATTCGTCGTCGTGTTGCCGGTCGAGTTTGTCACCACCGAATAGCCCGCATTGGTGGGAGCGGCGCTGGTGTTCGATTGGGGGAACTTCGAATTCGGCGCATTCGCCTGGCCGTCGCTGAGCATGATGATGGCGTTCTGCGTCTGCAAGCCGCTGATCGAGTTTTGCTCGGCGAGCAGCGAGGCCTGCGCCGCATAGATTACGCCCGCGTAGTATGTCCGTTCGCCACCCGGGTTCTGCATGCAGCCGTTCACCGCATTCACCAGGTCGGAGTTCGTGTTCAGGTTGCCCGAGGCGGTAGTGGAATACCAGTCGATGGAGTAGGGCACATCCTGGTAGGTTGCGGTTGCCGAGCCGTATGTGAGAGGCGAATAGGAAGAGATGCCTTGATCGGGAAGGGTATACAGTTCGTTGGTCGGACTGCCGTTGCAGGTGTAGTCGTCGGCGACGTTCGACGTGGAAACGTTGGGAAACGAGAACAGGCTCACGCGGACCTTGGCATTCGATTCCGTACAGGTCCCGGCAACGCCGGAACACGGATTGACGCGGCCAAGAAACGTGCGAACCGCTCCCAGCGCGCAGGCAAAGTTGCTGCTGTAGCCGGGGCAAACGCTGGCAATCGGGGCATCGCTCATCGAAGCCGTCGCGTCCAGAATAATCGCGATGTTGTAAGGCAGCGCCGAGCCCTGCATCGACGCGGTCGCGTTGGCCGAAACCGAGAGAGTTCGAGGCCCGAAGAGAAGGGGCATGAAGTAGGTTTTCATCGTCGCGGTCTGCATGACCTTGACCGCATTCGGAATCTCCGGGCTGTTGCTGGCACAGGTCTCGCCGGCCGGCATGAGAATGTTGAGACATACGGAGTTTACGGATGTCGTCACCGTCGCCGGGGTCGAATTGGCGTTGTCGTCTCCGCTGGAGGCGCTGTACTGCGTGGCGACACTGTTCACGCTATTCGTCGGGGAAGTATTGAAGATTTCGCCGGCTGCGGCCAGTGCCGCCGCATTGGCCGAATTCTGGAGCTGGGCGCGGACGACGTAGGCGCGGCCCACGTCCATCACCAGCCCGCCCATGCCCAGAATGCTCAAAAGCATGAACGCCGTCCAGGGCAGAACCTGGGCGCGCTCATCCCGCACCGAACGACGGATCATCGACTTGTAAGTGGGCACCACTGGATTCGCCTCCACATCCGGAAGTTCCAGGCAGCTCGGGAAGATCCTGCTTCGTGTCGTTTATCGAAATCCGCACGGATTGGACCATGCTTTCGCCAGGTCCGAGCCCTGCCTCTTCGTGTTTCCGGATAGCTTGCTAACTTTCCTAATATTCGAATTCCGTAACTTGCGCCGTGAGCTGACAACTGCTTCCCAGATTGAGCCCGTAGACCATCAGGGTGCAGGGATAGGTCGCCGACACCGTGACAGGCTGGCCCTGCTGCAGGTTGCCGGCCTGACCCGCGCACGAATTCCCCGATGCCGCAGTTCCATTCATGGTGAGTGTGACATCGAGCCCGGAAGGTCTCAGGTTCGGCGCCGCGCCCTCCATCGCCGACAAGGTGTCCGCGCAGGGATCGGTTGTGTTTCCCCGCAACGTTTGCAGGTACTGGGCGCCGGCTCCCGTGGCCTGCGTCAACGCGATCTGATTGTTAAGGGTGACCCCGAACGAATAGAGGCCTGTGATGACCACTGCCATCATGGGCAGCACAAAGGCGAATTCGACCACGGCATTCCCTGCCTCGCGCGCGAAAAGGCGCATCCGGATTCCGTTACAAACGGTGGGGAAAGCCGGATCGCCACATTTCGATGCTGCAGAGCGCTTGAATCCCGTGAAAACAGTCCCCAGGCGGAGACGGCTAAGAACGCTCATTGGAGGTGCTCCTGCGCACTATTCTCTAACAGAGAGTTCCAAGGCTTCCACGTTTCGTTGGTGTTCCTGGAGCATGAGACCGGTACCCACTTCGGGTGGTTACCCTCCCGGAGCAGGTCGCGAAGACTCAGTGCTTGCGCTTCCTCAGGCTTTGCAGGAATTTTTCCAGAGTTTTGCGATCGACACCGTCGGTGCGGCGCGAATCCTGCGCCTTGGGAAGGATGAATTGCAGGCCGACGCCGTCTTCTCCCCAGCGTACTGCCCGGGACATCACCGCGATCGACCGCTCGGTGAGTTCCTCGCCGTCATCGGTGCGTTGCAGCGTCATCAGAACCAGCGTTCCCGGGTACCAGCGCTCCTCGGTTACCACGTAGAGGCCGGTCGAACTGATGTCGCGGACATTGTGCGCCTGCGGCGCGGCGCCGGTCCAGTAGTAGGCGGCGAGCCTCGGCGTGATGTCGCGCGGAGCGCGGCGCGGATCGGGCGACCAGAAACGCTCCAGCCAGCTCTTGGGAGGTTTTTCGGTCTTGATGCCGGGCTGCTGCATCAGCGCCATCTCGTGGGTCGGCTGCAGGTTCTCTTCCGGCTTGACCGCCTTCTCTTCCAGTTGCAGTACGCCGGGCCCGCCGCTCCACAGCGGTTTTTCGCGCAGCAGCACCGCACTCTGCACCACGGCGGCATGGCTGGCGGCATTCGAGAAGCGCTCCAGATTGCGCTCCATCTCCTCGGCCGGGCAGATGACGAGCTGGTCGCCGGCCTGCGACTGCGAAGAATAGATGGCGTGTGCAGGCAGGGCCAGCACGCTGGCAGGCTGCAGCTTTTCCGTCGACGCGCGGAAAGTGGGAAACGATTCGACCGCGTCGAGGACGCGGCAGTCGGCGTCGAGATAGAGGAGGTCGAGAGGGAAGAGCAGTCCCGTGTCGGGAATGCCGCGGAAGGGCGTCAGCCACAGTCCCTCGCCGGACTTCAGCTCCAGCCGCTCCATCCGCGCTTTGAGTTCGTCCATGGTGGTGTCGGCGACGGTCACCTCAAGGCCAAGGAAGCATTCACGGGTCTGATTGTAGGCACAGTTATTCCGTGATTCCATCACGCCTCCCGGCCCCGGCGTTCCCTGCCGGGCGGGTGTTTCCATTGTGTCCCATTCCTTCAATCGGGCCCTCACATCCCCGAGGGGTCATTTGGGAGCCTCATCCGTCGCGCTGCCATGCAAGAGTCTGCAGGCGCGGGAGAGAGGATCCATCAGGCCGAAAATGCAGCAAACCTTCCAAAGCCCCCATCGCCGCCATGCCTGGCACGATGGCGACACGTACCGTTGAACCCGCGGCGAGGCCGGCAAAAGAGCGCGAAGATGGCCGGCGGAGCCCGCGCATCGGCCAGGATGCGCGAACCCGCCGAAGGCCCTGTTACTTCACCCGCGTGCGACGCCGCTGGATGAGCAGGATCAGCACGATCACGAACAGCACTCCGGCAACGACGCGGATGATGGTTACATTGTCCATTTCCAGGTTCTCCTTAACCTTTCCTGAGGAGCCTCGAATAAAGATGTTGCTGACTGGGCTGGGCGTGACCGATAACTTCGCCGAAGCGTTGTTCTTCCCGGCCAGCCTGTTGGGGGATCGGCATCCTCCGGACTGCGATCAAAGGATACCGTAGCCGGAGGGATCGTCGACGGCGACGACACCACCAGCCCATTCGGCAAAGCCATGCGTTACTTCACGTGGGTGCGACGGCGCTGAATCAGCACAGCCAGCACGATCACAAAGAGAACGCCGGCGACAATCCGGATCATCGTTACGCTGTCCATCTTCAAGTCTCCCTTCTCTCAATATCTGAGTAATCTCTGAATCAATGCAGCAATTCCTTGAACGATTCCGACATCATGATGGCCGCGGGTCCAAGCGTGACCAGGAACAATGCCGGAAAGATGAAAAGCACCAGCGGAAAGACCAGCTTGATGGTGGTCTTCGCCGCCGCCTCCTCCACCTGCTGCACGCGCTTGGTTCTCAGCGTGTCGGAGTGCGTGCGCAGCGTCTTGGCGACGCTGGTGCCGAACTGCTCCGACTGCACCAGCATGGATACCAGGTTGCGCACCACGTCCACGTCGGTGCGTTCGGCCAGGTGTTTCCAGGCGTCGGCGCGTGGCCTTCCGGCGCGCTGCTCGAGCACCACAAGGCTGAGTTCGTCGCACAGTTCGGGCTGCGCCTTGACCAGCTCCTGAGAGGTGCGCGCGGTGGCCTGGTCCATGCTCAATCCCGCCTCGATGCAGATGATCAGCAGGTCGAGCACGTCGGGAAGGCCGCGCCGTATCTTCGCCTGGCGCGACTTGATGTGCCGGCCCAGCCAGAAGTCGGGTCCAAGGAATCCGAGGACCAGGGCGATTCCGTAGACGAAGAACGGGCTCAGGCTGGCAAGACCGCTCACCAGCGACACCACACAGAGCAGGATGGGAAGGATGACCTTGGTGCCGTAGAAAATCTTGACCGCATTCTCGGAGCGGAAGCCGCCGCGGATGAGGCGCTGCTCGACCACCGAGACCTCGGCCTGGCTTTTGGGCAGGACGCGCTCGAAGTGCTCGACCACCGCGCTGACCGAAAGGCCGGCCTGCTGGATGGTGCCCAGCAGCGTCTTGGGCTTGGGCTGCGGATTGATCACGTCGGCAATGCGCTGCAGCATGGCCTCGCGATAGAAGAGCAGCAGCCCGCCGCTGCCGATGAGCAGGAAGATCACGACGAAAGCAAAGATGGGAATCAGCATCGTTCGGTCCTCCTACACATCCATATCCACGATCTTGCGGATGATCAGTCCGCCGATCACGGTCATGGCGCCCGCCGTCCACAACAGCTTGACGCCGATGTCGCGCTTCCACAGCAGGCTCACCATCTCGGGGTTGACGGTCCACAGCAGGAAACCCAGCACCGGCGGCAGCAGCCCCAGCACCAAACCGGTCATGCGCCCCTGCGCGGTGTGCACCATTACCTGGCGCTTGAGCCGGAAGCGCTCGCGGATCACGTGGGCCGTCTTGTCCAGCACCTCGGCGAGATTGCCGCCGCTTTCCTTCTGGATCATGATCGCGGTGGAGACGATTCTCAGATCCTGCAGCGGCACGCGCGTGGTCAGGTTGTCCATGGCGGTCTTCAGCTCAAGGCCGTAGTTCTGCTCGTCGAAGCAGATGCGGATCTCGCTGCCCACCGGGTCGGCGCACTCGCGGGCTACAAGTCCCATGGCGGCGATGAGGCTGTGGCCGGCGCGCAGCGCGCTGACCATCAGATCCAGCGCCTCCGGCAGGCCCTCCTGGAATGCCTTGAACCGTTTGGAGCGTTTGAAGAACACCCAGCCGATGGGAATCGCGCCGAGGGCCAGACCGGCGAGCAGGGCGACCAGGATCTTTCCGAACTTCCAGTAGACGGCGTATGCCGGGAAGAAGAACAGCACCAGGCACATGATCATCAGCCCGCCCGCCGTCCAGTTCAGGTTGGCCTGGTAGAGCAGGGTGCGCAGGCGCGGGGCCAGGTCGAAGCTCATCAGCTTCCGGTTGATCCACGGAATGGCGCTGAGCAACTCGGTCTTGCGCAGGTTGACGATCTGGTCCCGCGTCTCCTGGCTTTCGGTGGCCAGCGCCGAATCCAGCGTGGCCAGCACTTTTTTGGCCTGCTGCGAGGCGCCGGTGCCGGTAGCGATCAGCACCAGGGCGGCGACGAGGAAGACGCCGAGAAAGACGATGATGACAATGCTGCCCATAGCGACTACCTTTCGCCGGTCAATTCACCGGCGTTTCCTGTTCGAACAGCGACGGCGGCAGGAAGATTCCCGAGACGCGCAGCCGTTCAAGGAACCGGGGACGGATATGGCTGGGAACAAATGCTCCGATCACCTTGCCGTCGGGCCCGATGCCTTTTTTCTGGAACGTGAAGATCTCCTGCATGGAGATGACGTTCTCTTCCATGCCGGTGATCTCGGAGATGCTGGTGACCTTGCGTGTGCCGTCGCTGAGACGCGAGGCCTGCACGACGATGCTGATGGCGCTGGCGATCTGCTGGCGCACCGACTTTTCGGGCAGGTTCATGTTGCCCATGGCGACCATCGACTCGAGGCGCGAGATCGCGTCGCGCGGGGTGTTGGCGTGAATGGTGGTCATCGATCCTTCGTGGCCCGTGTTCATGGCCTGCAACATGTCGAAGGCCTCTTCGCCGCGCACCTCGCCGATGATGATGCGGTCGGGCCGCATACGCAGGCAGTTGATCAGCAGTTGCCTCTGGCGAATTGCGCCCTGACCTTCGATGTTGGGCGGACGAGTTTCCAGCCGCACGATGTTCTGCTGCGCTAGGCGAAGTTCGGCGGCGTCCTCGATGGTGATCACCCGCTCGCCCTGGGGAATGTACTGCGACAGGATGTTCATGAAGGTGGTTTTGCCGGCGCCGGTGCCGCCGGCGATGAGAACGCTGATGCGCGCTTTCACGGCGCTGGCCAGCACTTCCATCATCTCCGCGGAAATGCTCTTCAACTGCACCAGTGCATTGGC
>JASHQQ010000086.1 GCA_030039035.1 Acidobacteriaceae bacterium
AATACCGAGCGGCCGGTGACGGCCGAGTTGGGCACGAATGTCCTCGCGGGAACGAGCGCGGAAGGGATTCGGCAAGCGACGCGACAACAACTCGAGTCGAAGACGAAGGGCACGGTTCCCGAGGCATGGGACGGCAGGAGCGCCGAGCGCATCCTGGACGTGATGTGCCGCGTGCTCGAACACCGGCTGCCGCTGGCAGCGACAAAGTAAGAACCCTTCTTTTCCGAAGCCAGTTTTTCCTGTATCGACTCATGGCAACTTCCGGCGTTCATTCGACGCGCTACGCGATCATCACTCCCGTGCGCGACGAAGAGGAGCACATCGAGGAAACGATCGCATGCATGTGCCGGCAGACGGTGTGGCCGGCGGAGTGGCTGATCGTCGACGACGGCTCCAGCGACCGCACCGGCGAGATCGCTGACCGGTATGCCGCACAGTATCCGTGGATTCGCGTGCTGCACCGCGCCAACCGCGGCTTTCGCAAGTCCGGCGGGGGCGTGATGGAGGCCTTCTACGACGGATTCCGCGCGCTCGAATGCAACGACTGGGATTTCCTGGTGAAGCTGGACGGCGACCTGAGCTTTGCTCCCGACTACTTTGAAAATTGCTTCGCGCATTTTCGCGAGGACCCGAAGCTGGGAATCGGCGGCGGCGACATTCACCACGATTTCGGCGGAGAGATGAAGGTCGAGCAGAATCCGCGATTTCATGTGCGCGGCGCGACGAAAATTTACAAGCGTTCGTGCTGGGAGGCGATTGGAGGCCTTTGGCCGGCTTCGGGATGGGACACGATCGACGAAGTGAAGGCCAATATGATGGGCTTCAACACCTATGCCTTTCCCGAGCTGGTTCTCCTTCACCATCGCCTGACGGGTACGGAAGAAGGCCTGTTCCGCGACCGGGTGAAGCACGGAGTGGCCTGCTATGTTTCGGGGTATCATCCTCTTTTTGTCGCGGCGAGCTGCGTTTCGCGATTGACAAAAAGGCCACGGATCATCGGCTCGATCGGAATGCTTTACGGATTTCTGAAATCGCACCTTACCCGGCCGCCACGGCTGAACGACCGCTCCTATTTCAACTACATTCGCGGGCAGCAGTTGCGGCGGCTTTTCGGGATGGAAACCATCTGGCGGTAGATTCAGAGACTGAGCTTCACTTCAAACCATGTGCGGCATCTGCGGGAAACTCGCATTCGGAACGAACGAGACCGTATCGCCTGAGCTGATAACGGCGATGGCGGACACGATTCGCCATCGCGGACCCGACGACGAGGGGTATTACGTCTCGGGGCCTGTCGGCCTGGGCTTCCGGCGGCTTTCGATCATCGATCTCAAGAGCGGACATCAGCCGCTGTCGAACGAGGACGAGTCGGTATGGATCGTCTTCAACGGAGAGATCTATAACTACCAGGAACTCCGCGCGCTACTTTTGAGCAAGGGCCACCAATTCAAAACCCGGACCGATACCGAAGTTATCGTCCACCTTTACGAGGAGTTCGGAACCGGGTGCCTCGAAAAACTGCGCGGGATGTTTGCCTTCGCTCTGTGGGATCGCCGCGCGCAGACTCTTCTGCTGGCACGGGACAGGGTGGGGATCAAGCCGTTGTATTACCGCCTGACCGGCGGTTGTTTGCTCTTTGCCTCCGAAATCAAGGCCATTCTTGCCGATCCGTCGGTCGAGCGGCAGATCGCTCCGGAGATTATCGACCGGTTTCTCACCTTTCTGTATGTGCCCGGCGAAGAGACTCTTCTCAAGGGCATCCGGAAGCTGGCGCCGGGGCACTATCTGCTGGTGAAGAACGGCAAGGCGTCGGTCCGGCAATACTGGAATCTCGAGTTTTCGGAGACTTCGCCGGGCAGGAGCGCGAAGCAAGCAGAAAAAGAACTCGTTGAACTGCTTTCCGATACCGTTCGTCTCCACATGATCGCCGACGTGCCGGTGGGTGTGCTGCTCAGTGGCGGGGTCGATTCGACAGGCGTGCTCAGTTTGGCCGTGCAGGAGACGGACAAGCAGGTGAGCACCTTCACGGTCGGTTTCGACGGACAGGAATTCGCCGACGAGCGGCCTTATGCACGGCTGGCCTCGCAGCGCTATGGGACAGACCACCATGAGATGACGATCACCGCGAACGATTTTGCGGACTTTCTTCCCAGGTATGTGTGGCACATGGAAGAGCCGGTCTGCGAGCCGCCGGCAATCGCTCTCTACTATGTTTCGCGGCTGGCGCGAAATCATGTGACGGTGCTTCTCTCGGGCGAAGGCGGCGACGAGGCCTTTGCCGGATACAACAACTATCGCAACCTTGTGTGGCTGGAACGCATGAAGCGCGGCGGGCCGTGGGTCAACGGCGCGCTCGCGGGCGGCATTTCGCTGGCCAATTCGCTGTTTCATTTTTCGCGAGTGAACAAGTACGTGCCGCTGCTGAGCAATACTTTTCCCGACTATTACTACAGCCGCACGTCGAATCCGCACCGCACCACCGGCAACGGGCTGGGCAGCGTCTATTCGGCCGATTTTCGGAGCGCGGTCGATCGCGAGCAGAGCGTCGAACCAGTGCGTGTGCTGCAGGCGCAGATGCACGGAAAGAGCACGCTCGATACCATGCTCTACATCGATACGAAGACCTGGCTCCCCGACGATCTGCTGATCAAGGCCGACAAGATGACGATGGCCAATTCGCTGGAACTTCGCGTGCCTCTGCTCGATCACAAGGTGCTGGAGTTCGCCGCGTCGCTTCCATCCAGATTGAAGCTGAACGGATTCACGACAAAGTTCATCCTGAAGAGGGCGCTGTCGGACCGGATTCCCAGGGAAATTCGGGAAAGAAAAAAGACCGGCTTCCCCGTACCCTACGAGACATGGCTCAGGAAGGATCTGAAGGATCGGGTGTGGAGCATCCTGACCGATCGCAGGACCATCGATCGAGGCTACTTCAGCCAACAGGCGGTGGAGGGGTTGCTGCTGGCCAATTCGAACGGCAGCGACCGGTCCAAGGACATCTTCTCGCTGCTCAGTCTGGAGCTTTGGCAGCGAGCGTTTTTGGAGAACGAAACAGTTGCCGTCTGACGGGATTCGCCAATTTGCCACAGGGATGGCGGCGCGCGCGTTCTGGAACCTGCCCGGCCGCTTCGGAATCGCGCGCCTTCTCGGCCGCGACTATTCCCTGCGATGCGTGGTGTTTCATCACATCTCCGCTGAGCCGTCGCCCTTCACGGCGGGAATTCGTGTCGCCGTCTCGCCGAAGAGATTCGAAGAGGCGGTGAGATTCCTGACCGCCCACTATGCCCCGGTAAGCCTCGAAGACGTTCTGACGAATCGCGATGGACGCGGATTGCCGGACAGGGCGGTGCTGGTGACCTTCGACGACGCGTATGCTTCGGTGTCCGAAGTGGCTGCGCCACTTTGCCGACAATACCGGGTGCCGGCTGTCTTTTTCGTGAACGCGGCGTTTGTCGACAATCGCCGCCTGGCGCCGGATAATTTGATCTGCTATATCGCCAAGACGCGTGGGGTGGACGCAATCAACAGCGCGGCCCAGACTGTGAAAGGCAAAGAGGCGAGACAGGTGCAGACTTTGCCCGAAGTCTTCGGCGATTTTCTTCCATCGCTCACGCTGTCGGAGCGTGAAGTCTTTCTTGACGCGCTGCGTCGCGACGCCGGCGTAGACGGGCTCCAGTTGGCGAAGGACTCCCGTTTGTATCTGACCGGCAGGCAGTTGCAAGAATTGGCGGGGTTCGGCATCGAGATCGGCAATCACACATATACGCACGCTCACTGCAGATTGCTTACAAAAACGGAGATTGCCCTGGAAGTGGACAGAAACAAGGCCGAGCTTGAGGCCCTGTCGGGTTCGAAGATCCGCTCGTTCAGCCAGCCCTATGGCTCGTCGAAGGATTTGACTCTTGATATGCTGGACCATCTTGAACGTACCGGCCATCAGGCTGCGTTTTTGAGCGAGAGTGTTGCCAATCCCCGGCGACCCGACTTATATCATCTGGACAGAATGAGTACGTGCGCGGAAGGCGATGACCACCTGTTTTTCGAGCTCGAAGTCTTGCCGCGCCTTCGCGCAACAAGGAACCGTTTTTTCCCCGGCTCTGCATCCCACCGGCCAGGCCGATGTCGTTCATCGGCGGTTCCGCGGGAGGGGGCAGAGCCGGACGGCTTTGTCAGAGGCTAACGACAGGAGAGAGTGTGCCCGAAAACCCCAAGACCATTACGCGTGACGAATTCCTGCTGGAGCTGGACGAGATCCTTGGACTGCGTAGCGGAACGCTGCGCGGCGACGAAAGGCTGGACGAACTCCAAAACTGGGATTCGACGGCTCTCGTTGGACTTATCGTTCTGGCGGAAACTACCAACGAAACTCAGATTTCACCCGAACAGGTCGTGGGCTGCTCCACAGTCGCCGATTTGCTGCGCCTCGCCGGATTCGACGATCGCTCCTCCTGACGGCCATGGAAACTCAAGCAGTCGAACCGGATATTTTGAAGCAGATGCGGTCTCCCGTGTCGCCGGCAACGATCCTGCGGAAGCGCAGTTCGCTGAAGAGAGAGCTTCTCGCCAAATCGAATCTTCTTGCCAAGCGGGTTGCCATCCTGGGTGGCTCCACGACCAGCGAAATCAAGGCCATGCTGGAGCTGTTTCTGCTAGCGGAGGGAATCCAGCCGACGTTCTACGAATCCGGCTACAACCGTTATTCCGAGGATGTTCTCTTTGAAAACCCGGAATTGATGGATTTCAAGCCGGATGTCGTCTTTATCCACACGACCTGGCAGAATGTAGCCCGATTTCCGGAGCTGTCGGAATCCGAGGCGGAAGTCGAACAGCTTGTTCGACGCGAGATGGATAGGTTCGAACTCCTATGGGAGAAGATCCATTCAAAGCTGGGTGCGCCGATCGTTCAGAATAACTTCGATCTGCCGCGACTTCGACCCTTGGGCAACCTTGAAGCTTTCGAGCCACACAGCCGCATGAGCTTCCTGGCGAGACTGAACAGCGAGCTCGCCGGTTATGCTCGCAGCCATTCGAATTTCTTCATCAACGATATTCATTACCTTTCCGCGCAGGCAGGGCTGGCCGCATGGCACGCGCATACTTATTGGTATAACTTCCACATGGCAGTGAGCCCCACGGCGACGGTCGCTCTCGCGCAAAATGTTGCCGCGATTATCAAGTCGATTTACGGCAAATCGAAGAAATGCCTCGTGCTGGATCT
>JASHQQ010000087.1 GCA_030039035.1 Acidobacteriaceae bacterium
CTCGACTCCCAATTCGTCCCTGCTCCCCGGAGATTCATCCCACGCCCCCGAATGCATCCGCGCCGCATCGGCTATCCTGTAAACACGTCCAGGAGGTCCCCGGATGCTATCCCCTGCCGTAACGCCCCCTGTCTGTCCCACGCCGGTGGAAAAGATCGCGGAGGCTCTCGACCGCATCGGACCGTTGCACGGACTTCCGTATGAAGATCGCCTGTGGCTGGCGCGGCACGGAGAAGAACTGGTGGCCGACGCCGGCGACGTGCTCTTCGAGGAGGGCGCGCCGGCCGAGCGCATGATCCTCATCCTCAAAGGGGAGATTCACGTCCGCCGCCAGGACGGCGGTCCCATGACCCTGTTCATCGGCCGCGCCGGACAAATGACCGGCCTGCTGCCGTTCTCGCGCATGAAGAGCTTCGGCGGCCAGGGATTCGCCATCTCTCCCGTATGGTCGCTGGTGATTTCCAAAGAGCTTTTTCCCGAGATGCTGGCGACCATCCCTTCCATGGCGCAACGGGTGGTCTCAACGTTGCTGGATCGCGTGCGCGAAGTCACACGGATCGAGCAGCAGGCGGAAAAGCTTGCCGCGCTGGGGAAACTGGCCGGCAATCTGGCCCACGAACTCAACAATCCCGCTTCGGCGGCCCAGCGCGCCGCCGCGAGCCTGGTGATCGAACTCAACGCCAACCGCAAGAACCGGTTCAGGCTGGTCAATCTCTGTCTCAACGAGGAGCAGATCCGCGGCATCGAGGCCTGGGAGCAGAAGGTGCTGGCGCGCAAGCCGCAGGACGGCCGCAACGCCCTCGCGATCATCGGCGGCGAGGAATCGATCCGCAAGTGGCTCACCGGGATCGGCAGCTCCGAGATCTGGGAGATCGCGCCGCAACTGGCCGAGCAAGGCGTCACGATCAGCGACCTCGAGGAGCTGCGCCCCCTGCTGCGCGACAGCGAAATCTGCGTCGCTCTGGGCTTTTTCGCCCGCTACCTGCGCACCTCGCGCGCGGTGGAGACGCTGGTCAACTCCTCGGCGCGCATCTTCGACCTGATCAGCGCGGTGAAGACATACTCCTCCATGGATCGTGCGCCGATTCTGGAAGTGGATGTGCCGGCGGGCCTGGACGCCACGCTGCAGATGTTCCAGTCGCGCATGACGCATGTGGCCGTGCTGCGCGACTACGAGCCCGGCCTGCCCTCGATCAGCGCCTATGGCGGGGAGCTGAACCAGGTTTGGGGGGCATTGATCGAGAATGCGCTCGACGCCATGGGAAAGCAGGGAGAGCTGAAGCTCGCCTGCCGGCTCGAGGCCGACATGATCCTGGTGGAGATCTGGGACTCCGGCCCGGGCATTCCGCCGGAGCTGCAGGACCGCATCTTCGAACCGTTCTTCACCACCAAGGCGCCCGGGCAGGGCCTCGGGCTCGGTCTCGACAACGCCATGCGCATTGTGCGCAAGCATAAAGGTCACCTGAGCGTGCGCTCCGAGCCGGGCTCGACCTGTTTCCGCGTGCGCCTGCCGCTCTCGCAGTTGCAGGCCTACTGAAAAACTCCCGCATGAAACCGACCGAGCGCATCGAAACCGAACGGCTGCTCCTGCGCAAGCCGCGCGCCGACGACGCCGAAGAAATCTTCCGGCGATACGCCAGCGATCCCGAGGTGACGCGCTACCTGAGCTGGCCGACGCATCGCAGGCTGGAGCAGACGCGGGCTTTTTTGGAGTGGAGCGACGAAGACTGGAAGCGTTGGCCGGCGGGATCGTACCTGGTGTTTGAGCGGGGCGCGGAGCACCGCCTGCTGGGCGGGACGGGAATCTCGTTCCAGACTCCGGCCCTCGCCGTGACAGGATACGTGTTCGCCAGGGACGCCTGGGGCCAGGGATTTGCAACCGAGGTCCTCGAAGCGATGGTCAGGCTTGCCCGTTCCTGCGGCGTCAAACGCCTGGTTGCCGTGTGCCATCCGGATCACCGGCCCTCGGCGCGGGTGCTGGAAAAGTGCGGGTTCCTGCCCGACGAGGAAAGGCGCGATCCGCTTGAGTTTCCCAACCTCAAACCAGGGAAGCGCTGGAAAGCCCTGATCTACGTCAGGAACCTTTGACAGTTTTCTTATGGCAATTTTGCAAGGAACTTCAGGGGAAAGGCCCTGGAGCCGGTTGGGTAAATACCCGCGGCCGCCCCAAAAAGCGCCCTTCCGGGGCTACAGCGGTTTCGATTCAAGTGTTGACAGGATCGAGGGCCCCGAGTGGCTTTTTCCCCGAGAAAAAGCCGCCTTGGGGACATTCGAGATGTCGAGAAGCGAAGCGAAACCGCTCTAAAGCCCCGCGGAGCCTGCAGCTTTCTGCGGCGCGACTCAAGCCACCCCAACAAGCTGGAGCGGCTTGATGGAGACTCCGGCAAGTGGTGCCTTTTCAAAACCGGATTTATGCAATCCGTTCTAGAACGACACGTCTGCCGGCTGCGTCACGCGAAGCACCGACTGGTCGCCGGTCTTCTGCTTCCACGCCGAGCGGATGGCATCGATCCTGGCCTGGTTTTCCCCGGTGCCGGGATAAAGGATGATCAGGATTTTGGAATGCAGGCGCTCCGGCGCGGACTTGCCTTTGCCTGACCATTGCCCATAGATATCCTCGACGCTCAGGCCGGCGGGAAACCGCGGAGTCACCTCGCGGTCGAGGAAATCGCGCCATTGCGCCTCGCTGATGCCCTGATCGGGACGATCGGCCGGACCCAGCCCGAAGTAGAGCTCGGTGCGGACCCACCCCTGCGTCGCACCCGGATGCGCCGCATCGCCCTGCAGCGTTGGCGCGGGGGTGGACATCCCAAGCGCGGGACGATGCCCGCAGCCCGCCGGCAGAATTGCCGCCATCAGCAGAACGGAGCAGCAGGCTGGGAGACGAACCAATCCCCGGCGCATGATCTCTCCACGCGCCTCGCGACGGGCATGGTCGCGGACGCGAGCCGCTACTTTTCCACCTCGACGCCGCGCCAGAACGCGACATAGCCCTTGATCTTGCGCGCGGCGGGTTTGGGATCCGGATAATACCAGGCTGCGTCGGGATTGTCCTGCCCGTCGATGATCAGGTTCATGTACCGTGCCTGACCCTTCCACGGGCAGGTGGAGGTGGTAGTGCTCGGTCGAAAATACTCGCGCTTCAGGCTCGACTCGGGAAAGTAGACGTTTCCCTCGACGATTTCGGTCTGATCGCTCTCGGCAATCACCTTGCCGTTCCAGATTGCTCGCGCCATGGGCAGTTCCCGTTCACAGGCGTCGGATACACACCCCGCCTTGCCGGCAGGCGACAAGGCGAAGCTGCCGGATATGACACTAGCAGAGATTTTCGCGCATGGCGAGTCCCGGAGGCCGGCCGCGGGCCTACTTGGCGGCCGCGATCGAGTCGACGTGGACGCTCTTGTTGTCCGCGTCGGTCGTTGCCTGGATCGTTACATGGTCGCCGTAGAAACCCTTCACCGCGTCGGGGTTGTCGATCTTCCACACGGCTTTCTTCGACTCGTCGACAAAGACCGGAGCCATGCCGCCCTCGATGCACTTCTTGACGCACGCCGCGCCGCTGCCGGCATGCTTGGCTCCGCACATGGAGTCGGAAATCCAGCCGTTGATCGAGGTCGAGTCGGCGGCGCGGGCCGCGACCCAGGCGAAACAGACAACCACAGCCAGCAGAGCGACAGTTCGTTTCACAGGTAGCCTCCGAAGGGGATTTTTATACCGTCCGCCAGTCTACCACCACAAGCCCAGGGGCCGGAATCAGGAGAATCGGCCGGATCTGGGCTGCGGGCACCCGGTTCCATGGATTATAAAGGTGAGCTGGGGAAGAGTCCGCAATCCGGCGATGTCAGTCCGCGAAACCGGGGGAGCCGGCATCGCGGCGAAGATCCGAATCAATGAAAACGAGCGGTCCCCAATCCATTGCGCAGAATGCGCGTTCCGGAGGCTTTGATGCAAAAGACAATCAGGATTCTCACCGTGCTTTTCGCAGGACTGGCGGCGTTATTCGGCGCAACCTGTCAGGCACAGGGGCAGCCGGAGAAGACGGCCTATCCGGCCATGGCCCCTCTCGATGAGTATTTGATCCCGGACGAGAATGCCGAGATCGCGCTGGCTCGCACCGCGGCTCCGAAATCCATCTCGGATGACGCCGCGGTGATGGTGCTGGGACGGAATGGTTACGTCACCGCGGTGAAGGGCAACAACGGCTTCCTCTGCATCGTGGAAAGGGCATGGGGCGCCGCGGTCGATAACGCGGATTTCTGGAATCCGAAGGTCCGTTCGCCTATCTGCTTCAATCCGGCGGCGGCGAGGAGCTTCGAGCCGATCTACCTGTTGAGGACCCGGCTGGTCCTTGCCGGGAAATCGAAGCCGGAGATCGCCGCAGCGACGGAGTCGGCGCTGGACCGCAAACAATTGCCAACGCTGGAGCCTGGCGCGATGTGCTACATGATGTCGAAGCAACAATACCTGAGCGACGCGGGCAAGAACTGGCACCCGCATGTGATGTTTTTTGTGGCAAACGACGCGACGAAAAGCTGGGGAGCCAACCTGGACGGATCGCCGGTGATGGCGACGAATGACCCCGAGGAACGCGTGACGATCTTCATGGTCTGGGTCAGCCAGTGGTCCGATGGGACGTCGGGGCCGCCGATGGAGCAATGACAGGCAACTGGCGGCCCGAAAGCCAGGGAAAGATTCGAGATTCTCGCGTTCGGTCAAAGACGAACGCGTTGCTTCCGGGACCGCCCAACCGTCAAGGCCGGCCGTCAGCGGCTGCGTATCCGGGCAGAATCTTCGATTCCGAGCCGAACAGATGATAGCGGCTGAAGGTCACGTCATTCAGCAGTGTCTCGTACCGCCCGTAGACAGTGAACGATTCGCTCCATTCGTGCAGCGACCACTCAATCCGCTGACGCGAAATGACCACGCTGTGCACGGGGCAAATGCAGGTTTTGCCCCCAATCGAAATGGAGGCGTATTCCACCATCACCGCGGATCGGGTGACAGGCAGGCCCGGTTGCAGGTCAGCCTCTACGGTGAGCCGAACGATGGCGCCGGTGGCCGGGTCGATCGCGATCTCTCCATGAAAGCCGGCCACGGGCGGCATGGACGCTGTTCCGGCCGGCCCCGCGGTGCAGCAGGAGTCCACCTGGAGTTCATCTGCGCGCTTCGAAGCCGCATAGCGAAAAACGGCAACCGGCGCTTCAATTCCTCGTTCCCAACGGCTAAATGCCACCCGGCTGTGCGCCTCGCCGGTGTGCGACAGCACGAGGTTGAGAATCGGTCCGAAGGTTCCTTCCGTGAGCAGATTGTGCTCGCCGGCTTCCACATGGCGCGTCCGATCGACAACTTCCCGACCATTGCGGATGAGCACCGTTGTCCGGGACGTCCCAGTCAGGTGCAGCGACTCATCGGCGGATACCTGTTTCCACGCTCCGGCCTTGGCCGCGATGGCGGGTTCATTAAACGCCGATGTGGTCCGCGTCGCGAACAGATCCGGGAGTTGCTCGATGGTCTTATGGAGGCCGGATGCCATCCGCGCCAGCATCTGACCCTGCGCCGCCGCATCCGGCGCAGGGATGGCGAGGACCTCATCGCGTGGCGGCGGGAGGAATTCCGAGCGGTCAGCGAGCGCCTCGAGCGACTGCTGAGAATTCGAATCCGGCAGCCGCGCTTTCAGCGATTCGCGCCGCGCCGCGCTCAGCCGCTCGGTCAATTCCGCGTGCTCCAGCTCCTTCGCAATCCGCGGTTCTCCGCCGCGGCTTCCCCTTGCGACCATCGCATCCAGTTGCGCCACGCTCAATCGCTCTTCCGGGGCCGGCGGCTGATCGTAAAAGACCGGCTCGTCGTAGTAACCCGAGATCGCGTGCGCGGTCAGATTGCTTCCCGCGACCTCGAGTTTGAGTTCGTGGTACTCGTCAACCTGCGTGGTCCGCGCCGGGTTGAATGTAATCGAGTAGTAGGAATTCGCGCCGGCAGCGAGCTTCTCAATGGCATCGTAAATGCTTCGCGCCAGAATCGTTCCGCCCCCGGTGTGCGCGGCCAGCACCGCCAGCGCCACGTTGCCCAGCCGGGCATCGGCCGGCGACTTCACCGGGTCCATATATTCCGGATCGCGAATGTCCGGCCGCAAAACCGGCCCGCCCGTCCCGGCCATTCCCGGCCCCCGGGAAAACTCGGGATTCAAGCTGGCGGCGGCATCTTCGCCCGGCCTCGGGTACGGCCATTGGCCAGCGCCCCAGACCGTCACTCGGGCTTCGCGGAGGCGCGTGGACAGCTCGACGATACCGAGGAAGAGCCGTTCGTCTTTGCGCCTGTTTGCGGCCCAGCCCGGGCCCGTCCAGACCAACACCTTGCGCGCCGGCCGCAAACGCTGCTCCAACGCGATCGCGCCCAGCGCTTCAGCCTGCAGTGGCATGATGTGAAACCAATCATCCGCCGGCGATCGCCTCCTGCGCGGCAGGCTGTCTGTGGCAAGCATCCTGGCCAGCACGTTGCCATCCCGGGAGGGCTCCGCCGATCCGGACAGTCCATCTTTCGTCAGCACATAAACGCTCACCGGCTGATCCAGCCGGCCCTCTTTGCTGCGCAGGAAGTTCTCCAGGGCGATTTGGGCCGCTTCTCCCTTCGGTTTATTCCTCAGCGAATTCAAATCCACGAGGTCGAGGACGAAGATCAGCTCGACCGGGACCGGCGGCGGAGCGGCGCCGTTGAACTCCTGAAACGTCGCAATTTCTGCAGGGTTGCCGTCGTCGAGCAGGGTGAAATCGCGCGCCTCGAGACCGGTCACCGCATCCCCGTTTGGACCAGTCACCTGCAAATCGAACCGGATCAGCCCCTCGGAAACGCCCGCCGCGCTTCGCGGCACCTGTGTCGCAACCGGAGCGCCATCCTGGCTTCGGCATCGCTGGAGGGCGACTGAAGCCCCAATGCAGGCCAGTAGCAGGAGCCAGGTGCAAGCGCGCAACCCAACGAGGGAATCCGGCATGTGGATACAGTAGGCCGAGCGGCGGGGCAAGTAAACTTCCAGCACGATTTGAAAACGGTCGCGAGCCGACCGCCTTCCTCGAACAATACCCTTGCGCTCGCGGATCGAGGCCTGCCCTCGAGGCATCAGGATTTTTGCGGATAAAAGTAGTTGCCGGCTGCGGGCGCCGCGGAGGCCATGCTCTTGCGCCTCGCCTCGACATTTTTGAGCGTGTACTCGTAGCGCGCCGCGGCGGCCGGGTACTTATCGACCAGTTCCGAGGTCTTTTTCAGGAATTGCGGCTGCTTTTGGCGAACGGCCTCCAGAATATGCGCGAACTTGGCAAGGATGAAGAAGCCTTCGGCGTTGCAATCGACAAACAATTCGGCCGAGACTGCGCCGTGCAGCACCAGGGCGGCCGCCATCTCCCAATAGGTGAGCACCTGGCGCAGGAACGGATTGTGCGGGTCGGCGGGATTGCCGGCAACGGCAAAGTAATCCTCGGCCGTGGCCGGCCAGAACTCGCCCGTCATCCAGGCGCGCGCCTGGCGCATCAGCGTCTCGGTGCGCAGCTCGTAAAGCTTGAGAATGATGTCGGCATCGGCGGGAGTTGCGAGCATTCGTTCCATGGGCGTCTCCGATGGCCATACTAGCAGTTCGACACAGGGAATTCGGACTCACCAGGACATATTGGAACCGCAGAATACGAAGGATTCAGGCGGCAGGCGCCCTGGACTGGCGCGATTCCGCGCGAGCCTTGCCGGTCGCCGCCCCGGCAGCCAGTTCCTCATCGGTATCGTAGCGGCCGGACCCATCGGGTTCGCCGGACTCAAGCCGGCGAGCGGCCTCCTCAAGTGCCCGATCAACCGAATCCAGGATTTCCCTTGAAGTCATTTCCATGAAGCCATCCCCACCATTCTCGACCAACGCTCCGAATCGTGAATCACAAGGGTGCACGCAGGTTCCTGATCGGCGATCAAGACTCTCCGTGTACCGCTATTATCGTAGATCGCGACGGTGTCCGCCAGTGGGAGATAAAGCCCAAGCATATTCCCGAGGCCCGCATGGAACCTTCCGACGATCGTCTCGTCCGGAATTCCGTGACCGCCCTGAGCCACCTTCGTCGGACCCGGCTGACCGCAAAGTCGGGCGAAGACAGCCAAGGACAAATCAAGGCAATTCGCCAGCCTTCTCGCTTGCACCGCTCCAGCAGCGGCAGATACGACTTTGCGGCGCAGGTCGTCTCAAACGCGAAGCTCCTGCGCTGGCTCACAAGCTCCCGCATGCGCTCAATCATTCGCCGCCCGGCCGCAAACGCCACGGCGTCCACGTTTTGTGGCGAGATTTCGCGGGCAATTTCGTCGGCGTTGAGATACTCGTACCGTTTCAATCCGAAAAACTCTGGCAGCAAGATGCGCGCGACTGTTGTTTTGCCCGTGCCATTCGGACCGCCGGGGATCACGATCTCATTCATATTCGGGTTGCGAAGTCACGCCTCGATAAATCCCGCGCCATAGAAATATTGCAGGCTCGGCTCCAACTGCTTGCCGAGTTCTTCCCGGGGGATTTCTGGAAACTCCCCGGCGAGCGCCTCGAGCAGCGCGCCGCGATCGCGCGTTCCGTCGAGCAGCAGAAAGAACTTCTGTGCGACGGCATCGTCGAGCTTGACCATCGAGTGAAGGAGCGTAACTCCCTGCGAGTGCGCCCGGATTTCCTGCCGGCTTGCGGCGCTGGCCCTTGGACGCTCCGGCATTCCGGCGGGAAGCCGGGGCCGCCAGGCGTGCAGTTCGACGAACTTGGCGACAGCCATCCGCATCAGCATCGTTGCCCCGCTGGCATCGAGGGACAGGCCGGTTCCGGCGAGCCGCGGCTCGATCTCTTCGAATCCGAGTCCCCGCGGCCAGGCTCGCTCGAGCGCCAGCATCAGCGCTACCGCGCCGGGGTGATTCGCTTCCATCTTGATGCCGCCCGGCAAGGTGAAGATCATCGCTCCCGGCGCGTCGCCTTGGGCCGAGGTCGCCGGCGAAGCCAGTTGCAGCCGGCGGAATGACTCTGGCGGGTAATCGCGGCGCATTTCGCGATCGGCCCGGCACAGCAGCGTTTCGCGGAATTTGCGCGCCCGGGCGAAATCCAGCATCTGCTCCTGGGCGATGATGTTTCCCGGCGCCATCGCCTCCATTGCCGAGCGTATCTCCTGCCGGTAGCACGGATCGGGCGGCGGCGGCAGCGCGGCCTCGCACAGGTATTGAAGACCGTTCTGCTGTGCATGCCGCATGAACCCGGTGAAGGAAACCGTATGAAACGCTTCGCTGAGCTCGTCGTGGAATGTGGCCGGCGCGGTGCGCTCTTCTATCTTCTTCAGGTGCTCTTCCATGAGCCGCCGGTACGCGTCGCCCTCGGACCTCGATGCGAGCAGGAAATGAACCAGTTCGAGTGCCCCGCCGACCTGCTTTTCCAGGTGCTCCGTGCCGTCGATGCGATAGAGCATGATTTCGCGAATCGCATCGCGAACCAATCCGCCGGGCAGCGTATTGTAGCTGACGAATGCGATTCCGTTCGGCGCGAGCAGCTCGCTGCAGAGCACGAGCAGACGCTCTCGCACCGGCGCCGGAACCCAGGAATAGAAGCCGTGCGCGATAATGTAGTCGAACTCGCCGAGCTCCGCGCCCACCTCAAGCAGATCGGCCGCGAAGATGCGGATATTCTTCAGCCCCAGCGCGCGAATGCGCTCCTGCCCGCGCTCGATGGGAAGACGGGCCAGGTCGAATCCCACGAATTCGCTTGCGGGAATGGCATAGGCCATGGGAATGAGGTTGGCGCCTTCGTTGCAGGCCACTTCGAGCACGCGACAGCGATCGACCGGCGCCGGCGAAAGGCCATGGAGAATGGCCATGGTGGCGAGGCGATCCGGGTGAGTGTCGGAAAACGCCAGGCGGGGATAGGCCACGGCGTCGTAGGGATTCTGCGCTCCTTGCACAGAGAAGTTCCTCGCCTTCGGTTCATCTGCCGGGGCATCCGGGATTTCGGGCGATGCCTGAACTCAGGCAAGAATTCTCTCATGGCAGCCCTGGAGAGTTTGCGCTGAGAAAGCCCGAACGCGCATGGTGTGGGTGTGCGAACCCGTGTCAGGCCGGCTGCAGTTCCTTTTGGCCGACCTTCGATTCGGGAACCGGCCCATGCGTCTCCGCAGTTGGAGGCGGAGGCGCATTGCCGATGCGCCTGGAGTAGGTGCAGACCACGGCCTTTTCGGCAGGCTCCGCGGCCGCTTTCTTGCCGCGCTTTGCGCGCGACTCTTCTTCGGCGGACTTTTTCCTGTTCGGACATTCGAGATAGATGCCGGAGCGCAGCGTCTTCTCGACCAGATACGGGCTTCCGCACTGCGGGCACTTCTTCGGCACCGGCTTATAATTCGACGTGAAATCGCACTTGGGATAACTCGTGCATCCCCAGAACACGTTGCCGCGCCGCGCCCTGCGCTCGGCCAGGTCGCCCTCGCCGCACTTGGGACACTTCATACCCTCGATGAGATTCTGCTTCACGTATTTGCACTTCGGGTAGCCGGAGCAGGAGACAAACTCGCCATAGGCGCCCTGGCGCAGCACCAGCGGCTTGCCGCACACCGGGCAATCTTCGCCGGTGGGTTCCGGCGGCTTCTGCTGCTGCTTCTGGCTCAACTTGCGGATCGTCTTGCAGGGCGGATCGGCGTTGTAGTCGGGGCACGCCATGAACGGCCCGAACGGCCCGCGCCGCAACACCATTGTCTTTCCGCAATTCTCGCAGTACTCTTCTTTCTCGTCGGCCTCCATCCCCTCGGGCGTGTTCAGGTCCGGTTTCGATGCGGTGTTTTCCTTGGTAAAGGTGCAGCTCGCGGGGTCCTTCTTGTCGTAGGCCGAGCAGGCGTAGAAGGTTCCGAACTTGCCCCACTTCAGAACCAGCGGCGATCCGCAAAGTTCGCACTTCTCGTTCGTCACTTGTTCAAGGCGCTTGATGTTGCGCATCTTCTTGCCGGCGTCTTTCAGTTCCTTCTCAAAATAGCTATAGAAGCCGTTGAGCAGGTCGGTCCACTTTTCCTTGCCGTCTTCGATGTCGTCGAGCTCTTCTTCGAGCTTTGCCGTGTAGGCGGTGTCGAAGATATAAGGGAAATTCTCGACGAGCAGATCGCACACGACCATGCCGATCTCCGTCGGATAGAAGCGGCCGCGCGAGCCGCCGTGCTTCACCACGTATTCCCGATCCTGAATGGTGTTGATGATCGACGCGTAGGTCGACGGGCGGCCGATGCCGCGCTCCTCGAGTTCCTTCACCAGCGAGGCTTCGTTATAGCGCGGTGGCGGCTGGGTGAAGCTTTGTTCGGGGAGAAGCTTTTCCAGCTCGAGCCGGCTCACGTTGTCGAGGTCGGGCAGCCGGTTGGCCGACTCATCGTCATCGTCCTTCTTTTCTTCAATGGCTTCGTAGATTTTCAGGAAGCCGTCGAAGCGCAGCACCGAGCCGGAAGCGCGAAAGTCGTAAGTCTTCCTGGTCTTGCGCGATGCCGCTTCGATCTTCGCCGTCGTCACGTCATAGACGGCCGGTGTCATCTGCGAGGCGATGAAGCGCTTCCAGATGAGCGTGTAGAGCTTGAGCTGCTCGTCGCTCATGTACTTCGCAATCGACTCCGGCGTGCGCGAGACGTCGGTCGGGCGGATGGCCTCGTGCGCGTCCTGCGCGTCCTTTTTGCCTTTGAAGACGTTGGCGCTGTCGGGCAGATAGGCCGCACCGAGTTGTTTTTCGATCCACGCGCGAGCGCTCCCGATTGCGTCGGGCGCCACGCGCGGCGAGTCGGTACGCATGTAGGTGATCAGGCCGACAGTGCCGTCGGGGCCGAGATCCACGCCTTCGTAGAGCCGCTGCGCCACGCCCATGGTGCGGCGCACGTTGAAGCCGAGCTTGCTCGAGGCATCGCGCTGCAACTGGCTGGTGATGAACGGAGGCAGCGGACGCCGCTGCCGCTCGCGCGACTGCACCGAAGCCAGCGACCACGTCGCGTCGTCCAGCGCCGCGACAACGTCGCGCATCGACTTCTCGTCGGGAAGCGCATTGGCAATGAACTGGTCCTTGCCGTCCTTGTCTTTTCCGTTGGGAACGCGCGCCGGCTCGCCGTCGATGCCGACGAAATGGGCCTGAAACGGCTTCTCCGGTTGTCTGTCGGGGTGCAGCAGCGCATCCAGCGTCCAGTACTCGACCGGCTGGAAGGCGCCGATCTCGCGTTCGCGCTCGACGATGAGGCGCAGCGCGACGGTCTGCACGCGGCCCGCGGAGAGGCCCCGGCGCACCTTGTCCCACAAGAGCGGCGAAATCTGATAGCCCACGAGGCGATCGAGCACGCGCCGGGTCTGCTGCGCGTCCACCAGATGCTGATCCACGTCGCGCGGATGCTCGAAGGCTTCCTTCACGGCCTTCCTGGTGATCTCGTTGAACGTCACGCGCCGGATCTTCTTGCGTTCGGCGGCGGTGTGTCCCAACTGAAAGGCCAGATGCGCGGCAATGGCTTCGCCTTCGCGGTCGGGGTCGGGCGCGAGGAAGATCGCGTCGGCCCGGGCGCCGGCTTTCTTCAACTGCTCGACGATCTTCTCCTTGCCCGGAGAAACGATGAGGTGCGGCTCAAACGTGCGCTTCTTCAACTCGACGCCGATGTCGTTTTTGGGCAGGTCCATAATGTGCCCGATCGACGCCTTGACCTCGAACCCCTTGCCAAGATACTTCTCGATCGTCTTGGCCTTGGCAGGCGATTCGACGATGACCAGTGATCGACTCATTCCTATCCTTTAACTTTCTGCCTCGCTGAAAACGCCGTTCGTCCCGGCGAATTCGATCCCGGCGATTTTCGCATGGCTCGCCGGCCCGCCTGACCGGACTTCTCCGGCGAGCAGGACGGCCTTCCCTCGAAAATCAGGCCATGAAATTTGCAAGCTACCACGGAACCCCATCCGATTTCCAGCGCCGAAGGATTCTTCCCGCAACGTCCGCCCCATTTTTTCCATCCCGCGCAAACCCGTCTCGCGCACGAAAACCCGCGAGAAACCACCCGGCCAGTTGGACGTTGAGCGAGGGAACCGTTACATCGTTCGCACGTAATTCTTTCCCGGCAACTGTCGCACACGGCCGGCCAACTCGAGCTCGAAGAGCGCCGTAAACACCTCAGAAGATGTCAATTGCGTCTCCATCAGCTCGAGAATCCCATCGATCTGCAGCGACTCATCCGAGCGTAGCACTTCCAGTACCATCGCCTCCTGGGGCCGCAGGACCGGGTCAGGCAGTAATGATGCGGCAGGAGACGGTTTGGATGCAGCCGGAACCTGCGACTCCAGTTCCAGCCGCACCTGCGAAGGCAGATCCTCCCAGACGTCTTCCCACGTGGCCACGAGCTTGGCGCCCTGTTTTATCAATGTGTTGGGGGTCCAGGAATTCTTGCTGGTCACGTTGCCCGGCACGGCAAAGAGATCGCGGTTCTGGTCGGCGGCGCAGCGCGCGGTCACGCGCGTGCCCGAGTTCTCGCCGGCTTCCACCACCAGCACGCCCACGCTGAGCCCGCTGATGACGCGGTTGCGCCGCGGAAAATTCTGCGGCGCGGGAAACGTGCCCATCGGCACCTCGCTGACAATGGCTCCGCCGGAGGCCAGAATCTCTTCGGCAAGCTTCTTGTTCTCTTTCGGATAGACCACGTCGATGCCCGTTCCCCACACGGCCAGCGTGGGCATGCGCGCCGCCAGAGCGCCCTTGTGCGCAGAGGAGTCGATGCCGCGCGCCATGCCGCTGATGACGAGCATGCCGCGCGCCGCGAGGTCGCGAGCCAACATCTCAGCCACGCCGCTTCCGTAAGGCGTGGGATGCCGCGTTCCAATGATGGCGATCGCCGGACGCGCCAGCAGGCTCGCCGCTCCGCGCACCCACAGCACCGGCGGCGGATCGTAAATCTCCCGCAGGCGCTCCGGATACTCCAGACACGAATAAGTGAGAATTGTTGCGCCGTCTCCGGCGACCCGAGCCCACTCCTGCCCGGCCGCGGACCGCGCGCGGCCGTCGAAGACGAACTGCGCCGCCTCGGCGGGAAACTTCAACCCCTCGAGCGACGTGAGCGGAAGCGAAAAGAGCTGGCCCGGAGTTTCCAGCTCGCGCATTGCGTCCACAATGCGCCTGGGTCCCAGGCCCGGCGCGAGCACGAGAGCCAGCCACGCCAGCCGATCTTCGTCCAGTTGCGCCGGCAGCACCGCGCCATCCACGGTCACATGCATTTGGTCCCGCTCCCGCGCCCATACTTTCAGGCGGTGATCTCCGATGGGGAACGAAACACACGCTGAACAAGGGGTAATGCGCTCAAAGTAACGGTTGATGCGCTGGGTGTCAAGTCGGTGGGAAGCTTTCAGCCGTCAGCCGTCAGCTATTTGGCTTTCAGCTTTCAGCCTTCAGCCTTCAGCCTTTAGCCTTTAGCTTTTAGCTCTTAGCCCTTGGCCCTTGGCCGGTGAGCCGTCATCTGTTCCCTGTTCCCTGTTCCCTGTTCCCTGACCTCTGATCTCTGATCTCTCCGCTGATAATCTAAAGACCGTGAGTTCACTCCAGCACAGGCGGCTGCGCGTGGCCGCAATTGGCTTTCTCAACCCGGCGCCGCTGATGTGGGACTTCGATCATCCGCCGCTGGCTGCGGAGCTGTCCACGCGCTACCAGGTCGAATCGATGATGCCTTCGGAGTGCGCCGACCGCCTGGCCAACGGGACGGCCGACATCGGCCTTGTCCCCATTGCCGCCCTCGCCACCACGCCCGGCCTGCGCATCCTGCCCGGCTGCACCATCGCATCGAAAGGCCGGGTCCGGTCGCTGTTGCTGGTGCGCCGGGCCCGGCAGCCGCTCGAGAAGCTGCGCAACATCGCGGCCGACATCGCCAGCCGGACCACACTCATCTATGCCCGCATCCTGCTCCACGGATGGGGGAATCCGGCGGTTCCTTTCGTGCCCATGGCGGCCGACCTCGACGCCATGCTCGATCGCGCCGACGCCGCCATCGTCATCGGCGACCCCGCCCTGCTGGCTCTGGAAGAACGCGCCAACCGCGTCGAACGGACCGGTGAAGAGCTTGTCTACCATGATCTGGCCGGAGAATGGCACTCCCTGACGGGCAGTGCATTTATCTCCGCCGTCTGGGCGGCCGGCCCGGCTTGCAGCGGCACGCTCGACGAGAGCATTACCGCGGATCTGGTCCGCTCGCGCGATCGCGGTCTGGCCAGGCTCGATGCGCTGGTTGAGGAGTGGGCGCGCAAGCTGCCCTTGTCCGAGCAGACCATTCGTTCCTACCTGACGACGAACATCCACTACGTTCTCGATGAAGAATGCATCGCGGGAATGCGAGAGTTTTTTCAAAAGGCAGGGGAGGTTGGTGCGCTGCCGGAGTACGCTCTCGGCGGATTCGGCGGCAGCGCTGTTCGATAGCGCGAAGCAGGGTCAGCGAAGCCATGCGTAGTGGCATCTTCCGCAGCTGCTTTCGTTCGGGTTTCCACGAAGTTTGTGGCATTCAAAAACAACCGCAGATCCTTCACTTCGTTCAGGATGACAGCGGTAATTAGAGGCATGAATTTCCGGGACCTGACTAGCTGAAAGCTAAGAGCTAGAAGCTAAGAGCTGCTTTCTCACATCTCCCACCGCAGCAGCGACGCACCCACCGTAAACCCGGCGCCGACGGCCGCCAGCAGCACCAGGTCACCCTTTTTCAGCTTGCCCTGCTCGATCGCCGTCTCCATGGCCAGCGGAATGGTGCCGCCCGAGGTGTTGCCGTACTTGTCGATATTGATAATGACGCGCGCGGGATCCATGCCCAGCCGGTCGGCGGTCGAGGTAATGATGCGCTTGTTGGCCTGATGCGGAATGAAGACGTCGAGATCCTTGCCGGTAATGCCGTTGCGTTCGAGCACCGTCGTTGTGGCTTCGGCCATTTTGCGCACGGCGAACTTGTAGACGGCCTGCCCATCCTGGTGGATGTAATGCCACTTCTTGTCGACGGTCTCGTGGCTGGGAGGATTCAGGCTGCCGCCGCCCCTGAGATTCAGCGACACGCCGCCCGAACCGTCGATCTCGTGCACGAAATCGATGAGCCCGATCTCGCCATCCGCGCAGGGTTCCAGCAGCACCGCGCCGCCGCCGTCGCCGAAGAGCACGCAGGTGGCGCGGTCGGTGTAGTCGGTCATGCGCGTGTTGGCGTCGGCGCCGATCACCAGCACCCTGGAATGCGCTCCGCTCGCCACCAGCCCCGCGCCGGCCTGCAGCGCGTAGACGAATCCCGAGCAGCCGGCGGAGACATCGAATCCCCACGCGCCCCTGGCGCCGATCTTCTCCTGCACCAGGCAGGCGGTGGAGGGAAACATCATGTCCGGAGTGACCGTGCCGACGAGGATGGCCTCAACGTCGGTGGGCGCCATGCCGCGCTGCCTGAGGCATCGTCGCGCGGCCACCGCGCACATATCGCTGGTGCCCTTTCCCTTTTCCAGGATGTGCCGCTCGCGGATGCCGGTGCGCTCCATGATCCACTGGTCGCTGGTCTCCACCATCTTTTCGAAATCCTGATTGGTCAGCACATCGGGCGGGACGTAGGTTCCGAGCGCCGTGATCTTGGCGCGCCGGCCCACGGCGGGGCGTACGGCGAGGGTCAATGCATTTCTCCTTGCCCGAAGACCGGGGTCGCGGGAACCCTGGGAGGAACGTGCGCAACTCGCGCTCCGCGCACAAAAGTACCGGGTGACCTACTGCGCCCGTACTAGCCCGTTACCGTTGCTTCCTTCCGGACCTGGCGGGGTTGGCGGGATTACGTCGCGTAGGACCCGGCACTGAGCGATTTTAGCATTCGTCAGGCGGATGCCGGGGAGCGGGACGGCAATCGTCTGTCTCTCCCTGCAAGTCCCGGAACGAAAGGCGCTTTCCTGCCCTTTGCCGGTCCCGCATGACTCGTTCGGGGTACATCCCGGAATCCCGGCATTCCTTATAATTCGAAAAAACCTGAAGAGCACGCAGCGGAGCGAGATCGGCCTGCACCGGTCCCGAAGGAGACCAGGACGCGCGCCGTGCCGCTGCATGAGCATCCTGGGAAAGGTTCCAACGGATGGCCACCACGCTCGGGCATCCCGATCGATCTCCGATTCCGGTCGCAACGGTCACAGGGACCGACGCGAGGACGTGGCCTTTCTATCTTCTGTTTTTCCTCTCCGGTTTTCCCGCCCTGCTCTATCAGATCGTGTGGCAGCGCGCGCTGTTTACGCTCTTCGGCGTGGACATCGAGTCGGTTACGATCATCGTCTCGGTTTTCATGCTGGGGCTCGGCCTCGGCAGCCTGGCCGGGGGCCGGCTTTCGGCGCGCCCGGGCATCCGCCTGCTCGCCGCTTTCGGCGCCATCGAGCTTTCGGTAGGCGCATTCGGCGCCGCATCGCTCTGGATCTTCCATCGCGCGGCAGCTTTCACCGCCGGCGCTTCTCTCATGGCTACCGGCGGCATCGCCCTGGCACTGCTGCTGGTGCCCACGCTGCTGATGGGCAGCACGCTGCCGCTGCTGTCGGAGTACTTCGTGAGACGCACCGGGAATGTCGGCGAGTCTCTGGGAATCCTCTATGCGGTGAACACCTTCGGCTCCGGCGCCGCGTGCTTCGCGGCGGCTCACTGGCTCATGCGTCTGCTCGGCGAATCGGGCTCGGTGAGGCTTGCGGTCTGCTTCAACGCAACTGTGGGAGCCACGGCCCTGATCCTTCAGAAGGGGAGCGCACCCGCTCGCAACCGGGACACAGAACCGGAGGTAACAGGGCATCGGGAAACGATTCCCATGTGGATCGGAATGGTATTGGCAGGCGCGACCGGGTTTATTGCCCTGGCCTACGAAATCGTCTGGTATCGCGTGTACTCCTTCGCTACCGGCGCAAAGGCTCCGATCTTTGCGCAGTTGCTCGCCTTTTACCTGTTCGGGATCGCCTACGGCTCGCTCAAGGTGCGCGACGCGTGCGTCAAGGGGCTTGACAGGGATCTTCGCCGCACGCTGGCCGCATGCTCCCAGGTGGTCCTGCTGGGAGCAATCGCCTCGTTTCTGCTTGGGCCCCTGCTGGCGCGCTGGATGTCGCACTTCGCCATCGTCCCCATGCTGCCGGTCTTTGTGGGAGCCGCGCTGCTTGGCTCGGCCTTTCCGCTGCTGTCGCATGCCGCCATCGACCCGGCAAAGCAGGCCGGAAAGGGCGTCGGTCTGCTCTACCTGAGCAATATCGCGGGTTCCACCCTGGGCAGCTTTCTTGTCGGATTTGTGGTGCTCGATATCTGGTCGACGCGCGCCACTTCGGTGCTGCTGCTGGTTCTCGGCTTCGCGGTTTCGGCGGCTCTGGCCATGCTCTCCGGCTGGAAGATGCGCAAGCCTCTCTTTGCCCTTGGCTGCGCCGGCTGTGTGGTCCTCGCGCTTGCATCCGGCCCGTTGTTCTCGGGCTTGTACGAGCGCCTGCTCTTCAAGGACTCGTACCAGCCGGGGATGGCCTTCTCCGATCTCGTGGAGAATCGCAGCGGCATCGTCGCCGTTTCCACCAGCAGCGCGCAATATGGTTATCCGGTCAGCACCGTGTACGGCGGCGGGGCCTACGACGGCTGCTTCAACACCGACATCCTGCACGATTCGAACGGGCTCTTTCGCGCCTATGCCTTCGCCGGAATGCATCCCGCCCCGAAGCATGTGCTGATGATCGGGCTCGCGTCGGGGTCCTGGGCGCAGGTCATCGCCAATGACCCGTCGGTCGAAGACTTCACCATTGTCGAAATCAACGACGGGTATCTTCCGCTGATTGCCCGATACGCCGATGTCCGCAGCCTGCCTGGCAATCCCAGGGTGCACATCGTCATCGACGACGGACGGCGCTGGCTGGTGGCGCATCCGGACCGCAGCTTCGATTTCATCGTAATGAACACCAGTTTTCACTGGCGCGCCAACAACACCAACCTGCTCTCCACGGATTTTCTGCGCCTGGCGCGCGCGCACATGAATCCCGGCGGAATTCTCTACTACAACACCACGTGGTCCGAACGCGTGCTGGCCACCGGCGCCAGCGAATTCCCCTTCGCGCTGCGCGTCAGCAATTTCCTGGCCGTGAGCGACAGCCCCTTCACGCTGGACAAGGCCCGCTGGAAGAGCATTCTCGAGCAATACCGGATCGACGGCCGCATCGTCTTCGATCCGGCGAACCCCGTTGCACAGGCAAAACTGGGCCAGTTACTGAGTCTTCCGGGCCAGCTCGATGCTCCCAAAGGCGAGCTGGAATCCCGCGACAGCCTGCTGAAGCGTCTCAAAGGAGCGCGGCTGATCACCGACGACAACATGGGCACGGAATGGGAGTGAACGCAAAACCGCTCTTCATCCCTGACTCCTGATCCCTGATCCCTGATCCCTGTTCCCTGTTCCCTGTTCCCTGTTCCCTATTCCCGATTCCCGGTTCCCGGTTCGCTGACTTTCGGCCACGGGTCGCGAAGCAGCGCGCTCAAGCCAAGATCGTTGCCGTAGCGCTCCACCTCCATCCCGGGCATCATGATGGCGTTGGCCAGTCCCCGAAATGCGGGCACGGCGTCGGAGCCCATGATCTGGGGCGAGACGAACAGGTGCACGCGATCGACCAACCCGCAGGCCAGCAGCGCCGTGTTGAGCCGCGTGCCGGTCTCGGTGAGCAGGGTGAGAATTCCCTCCTCGCCGAGCCTGTCGAGCACCCGGCCCAGAGGCACGCGCGCGGCCTGCAGACCCGTCGCGGAACTCCGTTCGCCGGGTGCAGGGGCCTCAGCCGGCAACGCTTCCACACGCACGCCGCGCCCGGTCAGTTCCCGGATTTTCGCTTCGTCCTTTGAGACGGTGAAGATGAGCACGTCGTTGTTCGCCGACTTGACCATCTTCGCGTCGAGCGGCATGCGCAGCGCCGAGTCGAGCACCACGCGCAGCAGCGGCCGGCGGCGGCGCAGGCCGCTGCGATCGGTGAGCATGGGGTCGTCGGCAAGCACCGTGTCCACGCCGGTCAGCGCGGCGTCGGCCTGCCAGCGCAGCGGCTGCACGGCGGCGCGCGCGGCCTCGCTGGTGATCCAGTAGGGCTCGCGAGCGGAGTGCTGGCCCGCCGGCGGCGCGATGCGGCCGTCGAGCGTCATGGCCACCTTCATCAGCACCAGCGGACGCTTGTGCTGGCTCCAGCGGGCGAATCCCTCATTGATGCGGCGCGCCTCGGCCTGGCAGACTCCCAGCGACGTCTGCACGCCCGCCGCCTGCAACGCCTCCATCCCGTGGCCCGCGACGTTGGGATTGGGATCGACGGTCGCCGCCACCACCCGCTTGATGCCGGCTCCGATCAGCGCCTGGGTGCACGGTCCGGTGCGGCCCACATGGTTGCATGGCTCCAGCGTCACATACGCCGTTCCGCCGAAGAGGCGATTGTCGGTTCCATAGGAGGTCGCATGCTGGCCCGCCTCGCGCAGCGCGATCACCTCGGCATGATCGACCAGGTCATACTCGTGCCAGCCTTCGCCGATCACCTGCTCCGCGCGGTCGAGAATCACGCAGCCCACCGCGGGATTCGGCGAGCTGACGGCGATGCCGCGCGCGGCCAGCTCCAGCGCGCGGTGCATCCAATAAATGTCTTTTTCAACATCGCTGCGCATAACCCATGCCGTTTTGAAGAATCAAGTTTACATGCAGCGGGAATACCGCGGGCAAGCGGGCGGGGCCGGCGGGGCGCTCCGCGTTCCGGCCGTACAATCGGGTCAGGCTGCACGGAAGCCTGACCTTCCTTCAACGGGCCGGCGCTCCGCATCGGAGTCCGGCAGTCCCGCCCGGAATTCACCTGCAAACGGAATCCTCACGATACAAGGAGAGAAATCAGAATGCCACTCCCCAGCGATGAACGCGTTGTCGCACTCGCCAACGATCTGCTGCGGCAGTTCGACCAGCTTTTTGGTCTGCATCCCGGCTTTCGAGCGGCGCACGCCAAGGGTCTCATGCTGACCGGCAACTTCAAACCGGCCGCAGCGGCGAAATCGCTCACCAGGGCCCCGCACATCCTGCGTGAATCCACGCCGGTCACGGTTCGCTTTTCCAACTCCACCGGTATTCCGCAGATCCCCGACAACGTTCCCGACGCCAACCCCCGCGGCCTGGCGATTCGCTTCAATCTCGCCGAGCACGTGCACACCGACATTGTCAGCCACTCGATCGATGCGTTTCCCACGCGCGACGGCTACGAGTTTCTCGAGTTCCTGCGCGCCGTCGCCGCCAGCGGAGCCGACGTGCCCTCGCCCAAGCCGGTGGAGAAGTTCCTCGGCGCGCATCCGGCCGCGCTGGCCTTTGTGCAGGCGCCCAAGCCTTTTCCGTCGAGCCTCGCGCGGGAGAGCTACTTCGGAGTAACCGCGTTTGCATTCCTTAATGCCGCGGGCGACAAGCGGTTCGGCCGCTATCGCATCGTTCCGGAGCAGGGAAACGACTACCTCACGGACGCTCAGGTTGCCGGACTGGGCCCAAACTACCACTACGACGAGCTCGCCGAACGCGTGGACAGGACGCCCGTCCGCTTCCGGATCCTCCTGCAGCTCGCAGAAGCCGGAGATGTCGTCGATGATGCGACGGTGCATTGGCCCCAGAGCCGCAGGATCGTCGAGTTCGGGACCTTCGAACTGACGCATGTCCTGCCGGATTCCATCGCGCAGCAGAAGCAGATCATCTTCGATCCCATTCCGCGCGTGGAGGGAATCGAGCCCTCGGCCGATCCGCTCCTCGAATTGCGGGCGGCGATTTATCTGCTGAGCGGAAGGCGCCGGCGCGCGGCGACGGCATAGCGAATGCGGCCTCGCCGTCTTGACCGGGATCGCTTCACATCGGCTGATTCAGAAGTTTCATCACCTCCGCCGCCGGGTTCTCGGGGTTCTCCATCGCCAGCAGCCTGGAGGTGCGAAGCCGGATGACTTCGGTCCAATCGGGATGGGTGAGAATGTAGAACTGCTCCTTGCGGATCGCTTCGAAGACGATTTCGGCGACCTGGGAGGGCGGCATGCTGGACGCAACAAGAGCTTCCAGCGCGGCCCTCCCGGCCTGCATCTTCGGGGTCAGCGGCGCCGGTTCGTTGCGCAACTCAGGAGGGCGGTTGCGCTCCGCGTTGGCGATGTTCGTCCGCACCAGACCGGGGCAAAGAACCGACACTTTGACCAGCGTGCCCCTTTGCTGAAGCGTGAGATAAAGGCTCTCCGAGAGCGCGACCACCGCGTGCTTGGTCACCGAGTAGGGAGCCGAGAAACCTCCGGCCGAAAGACCGGCGGCGGACGCGGTGTTGACGATGTGGCATTCCGTATTCTGGGCGAGCATGAGCGGCGCAAATACTTTCACTCCATAAATCGCTCCCCACAGGTTGACTCCGATCACCCACTCCCAATCGTTCCAGGTTGCCTCCCACGGCGCGCCGCCCGCGGCAACCCCGGCATTGTTGAACAGCAGATGCACGTTGCCGAAGGCGTCAAACGCCCGCCGGGCCAGCGATTCCACGTCGCCGCGTTTCGACACGTCCGTTCTTGCGCAAAGCACAGTCCCGCCCATGGCCTTCAGATCGGCGCCTGTCCTGTCCAATGAGACTTCCTCGATATCGGCGAGAACCACGCTTACGCCGGCGCGCACGCACCATTCGGCGAGGCCGCGCCCGATGCCGCTCGCGGCCCCGGTAATGACCGCGACTTTGCCCGCAAATTCCCTCATTCGCACTCTCCCGAGCCGTTTCCTGAATCCCGGCTCGTTGAAAGTAGCGGATCGCGAGCGAAATTACAGCCTGTTTTTTCTCTCCTGGGAGCGTTAATCTGAAAGTAGAAGATCGCTGTGCGCCGCGCCTCGCCGGCCGATCGGCAGGTCCTTCCCAACGCAGCGGATTCACAGGCTTTCAGGGCAGAGGAGCCAGCTTCACTTCTACCGATATCAGCCGCACCTGGCTTGAAAACTCTCCCGTTGCCCGCGAGTAGCTGACAAAAAAGGTCTGGCCGCCGTTGAGGTCGTACTCCGTGTGCGCGTGCGCATCGTAGACGTTGCCCGACACCGGCTGGATAGCCTCGAATGCGACCATCTCGTCGGACCATGGTCCTTCAGGAGCCGGCGCGGTGCGAAGCATTACGTTCTGCGAGAAGGACGCGCTGTAGACGGCTACATACTTTTGCAGAAACCCGTTCCAGGCCACGCTCAGAATGCCTGGGCCGCCGGTAAAGACCGGCGCGGCATCGGCGATCTGCGCGGACCACCCTCCGTTTTCCGCGTAGAACGTCCACGCCGCGCGATTCTGCACCTGGGCCGGATCGACTTTCGCCAATCTGCAGCCTTTATCGGAGCCATTGTCAGGAATGCCGCAACCATAAACGTAGAGCGTCGCGTTTCGAATCAGCGAGGCAGACCCGAAGGTGGGCTCACTTTCGGTAAACATCAGGTCGGGATGGCCCGCAACGATCGGCGGATTGAAGACCGGGCGAACGGGTACGACCGACAGGCTCTGCCACGTCGCGACCGACTCGCCGATTCCCTGAAAGTTGAAGGCTCCGGGCAGCGCGCTCACCACCTGGTAGAAGATCAGGGCCCGATCCGCCACCGGATCGACGGTGATCGACATGGGCCACAGCGCCCATCGTGCGCCGCAGGGCTGGGCCTTGCAGTCGTTCACGTTGTGCGCCTGGTTAAAGGCCTGTTCCGCGGAGGTCTCCGGCAGAATCATCTCCGGCGCGCCGGCCGGGTCGGTGCGCTCCTTGAAGCCGCTGAGGCCGTTCTGCGCATTCAGGTCCGTGGTATACGACCACGAGTCGCTGATCAGCGTAAAGTTTTCGGCGTTCGGTTGGGCGAGGAAAGTATCGCCGTAAAGCCACACCGAGTTGCCCTGGAACAGCGCGCTGTAGGCGCCGTCGCGCCCCAGAATGTCGGGATTCGTGGCGATGGGCCCGAGATCCTTGACCTGCACGATGGCAATGCCGGGATCGGAAGGCGACGGGGTGTTGTACGTGATCGACCCGCATCCGCCGCAACCGGCCGCGAGGAGGAACGCGACGAAGACACGCGCGGCGGTGTGCATGCAGGCCGGCTCCAGGGATGCATTCAGGCATTTGACGGACGAGCACTCCGGAAGGTCACCTGGCGGACAACTTCAGTGCCCGCCGGCGGCGAGTTTCGCGTATTCAGTCCTCGCCTGCTTCAGGACGGCGATATCGGGGTCCGCATCTTTCCAGAGCGCGAGGAAGTCCTTGTACGCGACCAAGGCAGTTGACTTGGCGGCAGCGGCATCGGCGGCCGGCGCCGTTCTCGACTCGAGAGCGTTCGCGCGAGCCAGGCCCAGATGCGCCAGGGCGCCCGTCCAGCAGTTCCAGACGATACCGCCGTGATCGAGAATCTTCTGGAACTCTACGGCTGCGGCACTACCCTGACCGACCGAGAGATAAGCTTGTCCCCGCACGTAGGTTGGATAGAGGCAGGAGACGTTGTTGACATATGCGATGCTGCCGTACTCGATGGGCGAAGCTGTCTCCAACGGATTCAGGGAAGCTCCCGGCTTCTGCCGGCCAAGTGTCAGTTGCGTCTGGATCGCCGGCAACCACAGCGACTGCATTTGCGTGTCGAGCGGGAAGCGCTTGTTCAGATCCTGAGCCATCGATTGAGCTCGCGCCGATTGACCCGCCATGGCCAGCGCCAGCGCCGATTCGGCTGCAACTCCCGGACTTGCAGGCGCCAGTTGCATCGCCTCCGTGGCCGCTTGCCGGGCCTCCGCATCGTCGCCGTAAGCCGCTTGCACCAAAGCGAAATTGGCCCGGTACACCGCTGCGCCCTCTTTGTTGTCTGCGCGGATCGCCGACTCGACCGCCTGTCCCGTCAGTTCCCGCGCTTTCTTCACATGTCCGGCATATGCCTCGGTATCGGAGGCAAGTGCGAGCCCATAGTTCCCGTACCGGGGCCGGCTCGCAAACCACTTTTGCTGTTCGGCCATTCCGTTCGCATCGCCGCCAAGAAAAACAAGCCCGTAAAGATCGATATGGATCAGGTAGTCGTCGAGATTCCGTGCGCGTGACTGCTGAATGACCTGTCTCGCATCGCTGAAATGCTGCAAGGCCATTTCGTCGAGGGCGAGATTGGTGTAGGCGAACGTGTTGTCCGGGTCGAGCCGGAACAGGGTGCGGGCTGCTTCTGCAGATTTCTCATACTGACCGAGTTGCTCGTAGAGCACGGCCAACTGGTTGTATGCGTGGCTGCCGCGAGGATAGATCGCCGTGACTTCCTCGAAGGTCTGCGCGGCTTTGTCCAGTTCACCGGAGGCATACCCATAATAGGCGGCTGCGATGTGCAGCTTTTCCTCTTCGCTGACCCGGTCCCGCAACTGGAAGGCTTTGGCGAAGTACTCCTTGGCGCGACTCGTTTCATCCAGGGTGTAATAGGTCCCTCCCATTTGCGAGTAAGCCATGGCGAAATTCGGGTCGAGCTCGATGGCGTGCCGGGTGTAGGGCAGGGCTGCCGCGGGATCGTTGCCGATCATGGCCTTTCCGGCCAGGCTGAATGCTTTCAACGCCTCGAGCGAAGGCGTGGTGGCCTGGTAGAGCGGAATGTCATATTTCTCCACCGTAGCCAGCGACTCGCCCAATTTGGTGCGCAGCCTCGTCGCCGCCCGGCTCAGGGCATCGAGCACCTTCTCCTTCGCCGGCGCCGTCGCCTGTTCCTGGGCCAGCGTGTCCCCACTCTGGCAATTGACCGCCTCCACAGTCACGACGTACTGGCTGCCCAGGCTCGAAATCGATCCGGCAATATAGGCTTTGCTGCTCGCCCGCTGACATACCTCGCGGACCACATCGGGCGCAAGTTTCGTGCCGGGCGGACGCGACATCAGCCGCAGGATCGCGGCGATCTTGTTGTCGGAAAGCACATTCAGAAACGGAGACTGGTTGAGAGCCACGCTGAGCCCGGTCTTCAGAGTGTCGTCAAAGACCGGGTCGCCCGTGCGGTTGGCAAAATCGGCCAGCACCACGGTGTCTTTCTCGGTAAGCCGGCGCGCGTACCGAAGATGCAGAATATAACCCGTCACCGCGATGGTCCCGATGACCAGGACCAGGGCGCCGGTCCCGATCAGAGTCCAGAATCTCCGGGAGTACGGCCTGAGCTGTTCGGTCTCTTCAACAACGACATGGGTCCTGATCGTGTGCTGCTGCAAGAGCACCTGATTGGGGGCATCGCGCGCAACCGGCGCCGCTTCCGGAACCGGGATCAGGCCTTCCGCGGCGATCGCCCTGACCGGCAGAACAAACTGGTAACCCCGCCCCGGCAGGGTGACGATGTAGCTGTTCTCGCCCGGCTTCTCGCCGAGCGCCCGGCGCAGCACGGAGATGCTTTGCGCCAGGCTGTTCTCGTCCACAAAAGTGTCTGGCCAGACATTCTTCAGCAATTCGTCCCGGGTCAGAATCCTGCCGGAGTTCCGGACCAGGTACAGCAGCACATCGAAGGCCCGGCGATTGAGGGCCAAAACCTCGTCCCCTCGACGCACGACTCGAGCCAGGGCATCGATCTGAAACTCGCCGAATTGAAATATCCCTTCCGTTTTCATTGACTTAAAGGCGATTCAGAACCTGTCACAGCTTGTCAGAAGGCGTCACTGGCCTTTGGGGAAAGACCCCGCTACAGTCGCGGCGTGAATGACAGAGGCCGGTTGTACAGACTCTACCAGCGGCTATCGCGGCGGACAACGATCTCCGCCGGGGAGCCTGCCGGCGGCGGTCGGAGCCGTACCGTTCGAACCGAGATGACCATCGAGCGCCAGGAGAATACGTTGCTTGTCTCCGGCACGCCGGCGGATCTGGACCACTGCCCTCTCTGCGGGCAAAAGCTCGCCCCGGGACAGGCAGAACGGGACCGGCTTCTTCTCCCGGGTGATTCGACCTGTCACCCATCTTTACCGGCGGATCGCGATCCTCCATGAGTTCGCAAGCCGGAAGCGGCGAGACCGTCGTTTTCCGGACGAATCGGCATTCACAGTCCCGAATCGCAGCGCGCAGCCAACGCGGCAGTCGCCCGACGGGGACAAACCAGACAACACCCTCCCTTGGGGGCGGGACAACCTGAATTGGAGAAATCTCAAATGAAAATGCAAAGCACCAAGAAGCTCCCCATGGAGCTCAATAAACGTATAACCCGAATTGGGCGTTCGATGGGCGCAATCCTGCTTTCCGCGTCCCTGTTCGCTCTCACTACGCTTTCCGGCCGGGCCGCAGCCGCTCCGGCCGGCGATTCCACCGCCAACGAGCCTTTGGTTACTCTCACCGATCTCACGCCGGGCGTGGTTCTCGACGGCCGGGCCATGCTGCTGGGCCACTACAACCCCTCCAATATGCTGCGCCTGGCGATTGTGCTCAAGCCGGCGCATCCTGAGGAGGCGCGCCAGTATCTGGAAGACCTGCAGGACAAGAATTCGCCGGACTTCCATCAATTCCTCGAGCCCGAGCAGTGGGCGGACCGCTTCGGTCCCACTCGCGAGGCCGAGCAGGCGGTGGTGGATTGGGCGCAGAAGAACGGATTCACCGTCACTTACCGCTATCACCATCGCCTGGCCGTCGATCTCGAGGCCCCGGCGGGAGCGATCGAAAAGGCGCTCCACATCAGCATCAACCGCTATCAGATCCCTGAATTGAACGGTCACGAAGCGCGCATCGCGTTTTCCAACGACCGCGACCCGCAGCTTCCAGGCAGCGTGGCCGGGATGGTGGATGCGGTGCTCGGGCTCGACTCGGTGGCAGTCCTTCGGCCCGCAGCCGGTTCCGGCCGCCTCGTTCCGCAGCCCGACTACATCCCCGGACCCGCGATTCAGCACATGGGCGCAGCACAGAAGGATGCCGACCCCGATGCCGTTCGCGCGCTCGTCGAGCGCCTCTCCGTCCACCCCGATGTCCCGCCTCCTCCTTCCGGTTACTTCGAGCCCAGCGATTACTTCTCGACCTACGGGTACGACTACCAGGCGCTCATGAATCAGGGACACTGCTGCAATCCGCTCCACTCAGGCGGCGGCCACTCCCCGCGCGAGTCTTCCATTGCGATTGCGGGTTTCGGCGACTTCGCCTTCAGCGATATCGCCGGCTTCCAGTCGGCGTTTCCTTACCTCGCATATAACGTCGACAAAATCTCCGTCGACGGCGGCTACACCTGCAACAACTCGAACGGTTACGACGACAACTGCGGCGAGGTCACGCTGGATACGGAGTGGTCGCTGGCCATGGCCAACAACGAGGGTGCGTCCGCGGATACGGGCCGCGTGGTGGTCTATGAAGCTCCCAACTTCGGCACCCAGTCGATAGCCGACATCTACTACCACATGGCCGAGGATGAACACGCGCGGACGACCAGCGTCAGCTTCGCCCTGGTTGAGAGCGACGGTTCCGAGTTTACCAACACGGAGATGCAGACGCTGGATGCAGACACCTTTGTCCCCATGAGCGGCATGGGATGGACGCTGCTCGGAGCCGCGGGCGACCAGGGCGCCACGGGGGGATGCGACGACGGTTTGCGCGTGGAGTTTCCGGCGTCGGACCCGAACTTTGTTGCCGTAGGCGGCACGCAGTACGACCTGTACGCGAATGGTCCCGAAGTGGCCTGGACAGGATCCCAATCCGTATCCAACGCCGTCCAGGCCTGCGACAACAATAACGGCGGCGGAACCGGCGGCTACAGCGAGTACTTCGGCGTTCCCGGTTACCAGTCGTGGATGGGGATCTCAAAACGTTCCGTGCCCGATATGTCGCTGGATGCCTTCTATGGCCACGACACCTGGATCGACAATAGCTGGGCTCACCCGGGCGGAACCAGCGTTTCGTCGCCCATGCTGGCCGGATTCTTTGCACAGGCCAATGCGTACTTGCTGTACATCGGCGACAAATGCGGTTCGAAGGGGAAATCGGCCTGCGCGCCGATCGGCAACGCGAATTATCCAATCTACGCGGAAGGCAGGAGCGAACTCGCCAACCAGGGCAATCAGGCGGCTCACGTTCCCTTTTACGACACGACTGAAGGCTGCAACTCAAACGGCTTGACCATTGAGTACGGCCTCAATGCCTGGTGCGCCAAGCCGGGCTACGACCGGGCCACCGGCTGGGGCTCCGCCAACATGCTGCAACTGGCCTGGGCCATCAACTGGGAGCTCGGGGCTGCCAACGGCTTGCCCTATGTGACTTTCTCCGGCCCGGCCACCAACAAGTGGTACAACACCAACCAGACCGTCAACTGGAAGATTCACGACTTCGCCGGCGCGCCCGGCATCCCCGGCACCGGCATCGCCGGCGAGGCGCAGGGCTGGGACTCGATCGCCCCGGATCCCCGCAGCGAGCCGCGCGGCCAGATCCAGGGCTCAACCGACAACTTCTTTTATAGCGGCCCGCAATTCCCCAACGGCGCAACGGGCTGCCTGGCCTTTACACCCAATGGCTGCTCGGCGCTCTCCGGCACGAACGCCCAGATCCAGGGTTGCCATATCGTGTACGCGCGAGGCTGGAACAATCAGGGCGAATCCACTGCGGGAAACAGCAGCTTTCCCGAAAGGTACGGACCGCTCTGCTACGACACCATCCCGCCGGTATCCGGCTACAGCATCTCGGCCAGCAACCTGACTTCGGTCACAATCACACTTGCCGCACAGGATCCGGGCTTCACCGACCATACCGGCTCGGGTGTCGCCAGAATCTACTACTCGGTCGACAAGCCGTCTTGCAGTGCGACGGCCACGTCGAATTGCACGGTCTATACGAAACCTTTCAAACTCTCTTCGGGCACGCACACGCTGGTCTTCTTCGGCGTGGACAACGCAGGCAATTTCGAGAAACCTCGCACCAAGACGATTGTCGTAAGTTAACTTGAATTACACGCTCGGGCCGGAACTCCGGCACGAGAAAGGGCGGCGAGACACATCCACGTCCCGCCGCCCCTGTATTCCAGGGAGCGGTGCGGCGGCCCGACCCGGGTTTCCGGACAAAGGTCAGCCATTACCGGGTCGATGGTGCCCGTCCCATTCCTGTTGACAATCCAGATGAGACGAACGTATACCTCTAGTTAGCCTAGTGGAGAAGAGGATGACGGACGAGTCGAGCGAGCTGGTGCCAGGAACCCTGGAGATGCTGGTGCTCAAGACGCTGGCCCTGGAACCCATGCACGGCTACGGCATCGCGCTGCGCATCGCGCAGATCAGCGCCGGAGCCTTCCGGGTGAATCCGGGATCGCTTCTGCCCGCCCTGAGCCGCATGGAACGCGCCGGGCGATTGAAATCCGAATGGCGAGCCTCGGAAAACAACCGCCGCGCGAAGTATTACGTGGTGACGCCGCGCGGCCTGAAAGCTCTTGAAAAAGAGCGGGTGCAATGGGATCGCCAGGTCGCGGCGATCGGAAGAATCCTCGAAGCATAGGAGAGAAGGCTCGTGTCGCTGCGTAGCGTCTTCAGCGGAATCAGGTCTCTGGTCCGTCCGGCCGAACGGAATGCCGGGATCGATGCCGAGGTGCGGGGCTTCTTCGAGTCATCTGTGGAGCACTGGATGCGGCAGGGAATGAGCCGCGACGAGGCAGAGCGCGCCGCCCGCGCCGAGATCGGAAGCCCGGAGATGGTGAGGCACAAGGTATGGGCCGCGGGGTGGGAATCCCAGGCTGAATCAGTCTGGAAGGACGTGCGCTTCGGCCTGAGACAGATATTGCGCTCCCCAGGGCATTCCCTCGTGGCGATTCTGTCGCTGGCTCTGGGCATTGGCGCCAATACCGCGATCTTCACCGTGATCGACGATCTGCTGCTCAAGCAATTGCCGGTGCACGACCCGCGGATGCTGGTTTCGTTCGGCGACGGCAGCGATGCCGGAATCATCGCCGCCTCCGACCCGGGACCCTATGACATCTTTCCCTACGATTTCTATCGCCGCATCGCGGGATACCGGAGTGAGCTGGAGGGGATCTGCGCATTCGCCAGCTTTCCCACCGTGGTGAGCGTGCGCACAGGGTCCGGCGCAGCAGGCCCTGCAACCCAGGCGATCGGCCATCTTGTCTCGGGAACGTTTTTCAGCGTGCTGGGCGCCCAGCCTTTCCTGGGACGCGTCTTCAATCCGGACGACACCGCGACCGAGGGGAGCAACGCGGTTGCTGTCATCAGCCATCGTTACTGGCAAGAAGAGCTCTCCGCGGACCCCAACGTGGCGGGACGTTCGATCACGATCAACGGCACATCGTTCGTAGTGGTCGGCGTGATGCCCGCTTCGTTCTACGGAGTAACGTTGAATGCGCAGTCGCCCGACCTGTGGCTGCCCATCACCATGCAGCCGCAAGTCACGCTGCAACCTTCCCTTTTGAAACCGGACGGCTTGTTCTGGATCCACATGATGGCGCGGCGAAAGCCGAATGTATCCGTGGCACAGGCGCAGTCATGGGCGACCGTCGAATTCCAGCGATTTCTCACTGAGCGCGAAGGGGCGAAAATCCCGGAACAAAGGCGAAAGCAGATCAGCGGAACATTCATTCCCCTGCTGCCGGGCGGTTCGGGACTGTCGGAGGTGCGGCAAACCTACCAGACTCCGTTGACGGTGCTGATGATCATGGTCGGCGTCGTGTTGCTGATCGCGTGCGCCAATCTGGCGAATTTGCTGCTGGCCAAAGCCACAGCGCGCGAACGGGAGTTTTCCACGCGCCTTGCACTGGGCTCGAGTCGCGGCCGGATCGTGCGGCAGATCCTGGTTGAAGCACTGATGCTGGCGCTGGCCGGCGGCGGCCTGGGGCTGGGCCTCGCCTTCTGGTCGACGCGAGCGATCATTCGTTTCATCGACGGCGGGGCCGCGCACACGGCACTTTCCGCAACTCCCGATCTGCGCGTCCTGTTGTTCACCTTTGCCACCTGCATCGTGACGGCAATTCTGTTCGGCATCGCCCCGGCCCTGCGCGGCTCACGCGCCGACGTATCGGGGGCGCTCAACGCGAGCGCGCGCACTGCCAGCGGGACGGCGGCGCGATCGAACCGGCTGCTGCCGAAAGCGCTGATCGTGGCTCAGGTGGCTCTCTCGCTCGTATTGTTGTGCGTCGCCGGGCTGCTGCTGCGCACGCTCGAGAACCTGCACGGGAGCGACATCGGAATGACCCGTACGCATGTTCTGCTCGTCCACACGAACCCGAAATTCGCCGGTTACCCGTCGGAACGGCTGAATGCTCTCTACGAGCGGATTCTCAGCCGCGTCGACGCGCTTCCCGGCGTTCGTTCCGCGAGCCTGGCCGGATCGCCGCCACTGCATCGTGGAATCTGGGGATCGCCGATCGCCATCGACAGCCGCCCCGCCACGGCCGAGCAGGACAGCACCCTGCTGAACCGCGTATCCAGCGGCTACTTCGAAACGCTCGGCATTCCCCTGCGGCGCGGCCGCACGATCCAACCCGTCGACACCGCCGATGCGCCGAAGTCCGTCGTGGTGAACAAGACATTCGCGGATCGCTATTTCCCGAACGGAGATGCGATCGGGCACACCTTCACGATCGCCGATCCCGGTGCTTCAGGCGTCTGGCATATTGTGGGCATTGTGCAGGACTCGAAGCACCGGGGCCCCACGGAGAAGCCGGAGCCATTCGCCTACGTTGCCGTAACGCAGTTTACCGGCGATGAGCACTATGCCTATTGGCTGCAAGCAAGAAGCGACGCCGATCCTGCGACGCTCACCGGAGAGGTTCGCGCCGCGCTTGCCGGGGCCGATCCGAATCTGCCCGTTCTCGAAACACAGACGATCGAAGAGCAATTCGACGACATGATCGGCCAGGAGACGTTCGTGTCGAAACTGGCCGGCTGTTTCGCGTTGCTCGCGCTTACCCTGGCCTGCATCGGGCTTTACGGCGTGATGACGTACAACGTGGTAAGGCGCACAAGCGAACTCGGCGTTCGCATGGCGCTGGGGGCTTCGAAGGCAGCCGTCCTTTGGATGGTATTGAAGGAGTCCATCGCACTGCTCGCGATCGGTATTGGGCTCGGCATTCCTTTGAGCCTTGCCGCCAGCCGCGCCATTCGGGCAGGTCTCTTTGAGGTCAGTCCCGCCGATCCTCTGACGCTGATCGCAGCCGCGCTTCTGATCGGCGCATGCATGCTTGCCGGCTCGTTCATGCCGGCGCGCAGGGCGGCGAGAATCGATCCCATGGCGGCCCTGCGTTACGAGTAGCGTCCCGGCGCGTTTTCCGTCTCGTTGCCAGTGTGGTGAATGCGAAATTCGTTCAAGAACAGCCGCAGTCGATCATGGAGCAGGGTTCCGCCAGAGACTCTGAAAAAACAACCGCGGATCCTCCGCCTTCGGCGCAGGATGACAAGCCCGACCGATGCGCGTTTATGAATCACGACGCTAGCGTGTCTCTTCGAGCCGGGCCGCCCGCGTCATCAGATAATTCTGCTCCGGAATGCTGGTGGTTCGCGCCGCGGCCGCCCGATAGTGGCGCACGGCATTCCCGAAATCTCCGAGCATCTCGAACAAGTGCCCGCGCACTGCATCCAGCCGGTAATGGCCGGCCAGGCGTTCGTCGCTGTCCAGCGCCCTGAGACGTTCCAACCCTTGCGCCGGACCGTGCACCATGGCGACGGCGATGGCGTGGTTCAGCGTGACCATGGGGCTGGGCGCCACGCGCTGCAGCAGTTCGTAGAGCGCGAGAATCTGCGGCCAATCGGTATCTTCGGCCCGCGCGGCCTCGTCGTGGACGGCGGCGACCGCCGCCTGGAGCTGGTAGAGTCCCACGGCTCCTTTCGACAGGGCGAGCGCCAGCAGCTCCGAGCCTTCGGCGATCCCGGCCCGGTCCCACAAACTCCGGTCCTGCTTGTCGAGCGGGATCAGCTCTCCGTCCATCCCGGTCCGGGCCGCGCGACGCGCGTCGGTCAGCAGCATCAGCGCCAGCAGGCCCGCGATCTCCGCATCCTCGGGTTGCAGGGCCTTGGCGCTGCGCGTCAGCCGGATCGCCTCGCGAGCCAGATCGAGCCTCTGCAACTGCGCGCCGACGCTGCTCGCATATCCCTCGCTGAAGATCAGGTAGAGCACATGCAGCACCGCGGGCAGCCGCTCGCGGCGCTCCCGCGGAGCGGGCATGCGAAACGGAACCTGCGATGCCCTGATGCTCTGCTTTGCGCGGCTGATCCGCTGCGCCATCGTCGCCTCGGGAACCAGGAAGGCGTTGGCAATTTCCGCCGTCGTCAGCCCACCGACTGCGCGCAGCGTGAGCGCGATGGCCGAGGAGGTGCTCAGCGCGGGATGACAGCACATGAAGAGGAGAACGAGCGTGTCTTCCGGATCCATTTCGGTCTCCGTCTCCGCCGGCCCGATCGCCGGCTCCTCCCCGGCCGTCATCGCGTTTTCGCGCTGACGGCGCGCCATCTCGCTGCGAATTGTGTCCGTCATCCGTCTCGATGCCACGCGAATGAGCCAGCCGCGAGGATTTTCGGGAACGCCCTCTCGCGGCCACTGCCTGAAGGCGGCCAGCAGCGCTTCCTGCACGGCGTCCTCGGCGGCGGAGAAGTCGCGAAAGCGCCGCGCGACGGCTCCGAGCACCTGCGGCGCCAGCTCGCGCAGCAGGTGCTCCGGCGCTTCGTCCCACGGCCTTGCTGTCGCAGGGTCGTCCGTCACAGCATCTCCGGCGGCGGCGCGGTCATCACCGGGCGCACCTCAATCGGCATGTTGAGCGGCGTTCCTCCCGGCCCGGGCGCCGCCGAGATTCGAGCCGCGATGGCATAAGCCCGCCCCGGAGAATCGACATCGACGATCCAGAATCCGGCGAGGAACTCCTTCGACTCCGGAAAGATTCCATCGGTGACCGGAGCGCCGTCCCTGCCGGCTCGCACCAGCCGCGCCTGATCCGGGAACGAAAGTCCCTCCGCCGAGACCAGCTCGCCGGACTCGCGCAGGTCGCGGTTCAAGCCGATCATGAATGCGATGTGTGCCTGCAGATCGGCTCTGGGCCACGAAGGAACTCCCGCTCCGGCCCGCATGGTGTTCATCATCAGAATGTATTTCATCTTTCTCCTCCTCCGATCCTGTCGAGAGGCGCCAGAAGGCAGCCTGAATCCGGATCCGGCCCGGGCGCCCCGGATCCCGATTCCGCGACCTGGGAAACCATCATGCCGATGCTGCGAATTCGTGAGTCGAAGAACTATCCCCGGGTGACGGTCCTGGGTTCCACGAACCGCCGCACTTCGATGGGCATGTTGGTCGGAACGCTTCCCGGTCCGGGTGCGGCCGAGATCCGGCCCGCGATGGCGCAGGCGCGCTCAGGCGTGGCCACATCGACAATCCAGTAGCCCAGCAGAAACTCCTTCGCTTCGGGGAAGACGCCGTCGGTAACCGGCAGCCCGTTCTTCTCGCCGCGCACGACTTTGGCTTCCCCCGGTTCGGCCAGCGGCTGCGTGGCGACGAACTCGCCCGTTTCCGCCAGCTCCTTCACAATGGCGCCCAGGGTTTCCATATGCATGTCCCGGTCGCTCTGCGTCCAGGATTGATATCCGGCGACACCGGCTTGCGTGCCCGACATCATCAGAATGTATTTCATGGCGACTTCTCCTTTGCCGATCTTGCCGTGAGTGAAATCCGCTCAGTTGGCGTCCTGAAACCGAAGTTCGCAACTTCAACGCCGCTGTCATCCTGCACAGCGTGTGGCGAATATCCAAGGCCAGGCGCTAACGCCCTTGATTGCAGTGAAACATCCATCGCACGCCGAATCTGTCGTTCAGCGCGCCATACATGCCGAAGAACATCTCCTTCAGCGGATCGGTCACGTCTCCTCCGTCCGAAAGGCGCGCAAACAGCCCGGTGGTCTCCTGAGGCGTTCCGCCGCTCAAATAAAGACAGACGGTGTTGCCGGGGACTCGCGGCCGGTCGAGCCGCAGCCAATCCGACGCCGAGAGATCGACGCTCCCGCTTTTCAGCCGGGCGTTGAGGGTCTTCTCGTGCTGAGACGACGGCATCGAGTCTTTCACCGGAGAGTCCTTCACCGCGATCCGCGTCAGCTCTCCACCGAAGCAGGACTGGTAGAATTCCATGGCTTGTTTGCAGTTTCCGTCGAACAAAAGATAAGGGGTCAGGGTCGTCATTGCATTTCCTCCCGGCTTTCTCCTCGCGCCCAGCGTCGGGGTCCCCGATCCCGGCCTCTCATTCGAGAGCCGGTCTCCGAGGCCTCCGTTTCGCGCTTTCATCCCGTAGTCGGAGCCGCAATCGCATTCTCGACATGGCTTGCGAAGATTATTTTCGCCGGCAAACTTCCGGCTTCGTGTCGAATTTGCGTTCACGGCACGGGCCTGCGCGCGGAAGTTGGCCGAGGACGACCGACGGGATGGTGGTGGATGTCAGCGAGGACCGGCTTCAGGTCTGTTCCGTCCAGGAGCGCTTCATGCGCCGTCCGACTCCGAACCATTGTCAGGTGGATTTGAACGCGCGCTGCCGGCAAGATGCGCGCCCTCGGCGGCGATTGCTACGACCTCGCCTGCCGGGAGGATGGCCGGATATCAATGCTTGTGGGCGATGCTTCGGGAAAGGGAGTTGCTGCCCCCCTCTCATGATGGCCAATGGGTCCTGCGAATGATCCGAGGGTCCCTGGCGCGCCGGCAGGCTCAGCGCACGGCCTGGCGCGGACCGTCGAAGGGCAGTACGAAACGGAATACGGTGCCTTTTCCCTGGGCGCTCGAAAAGCGGATCGATCCCTGGTGCTTTTCGATGATGTTCCTGACTACCCAGAGGCCGAGACCCGTGCCGAATTCCATTTTCGTGGTGAAGAACGGCTCGAAGATTCTGGCCCGGTTCGGCTTGTCGATTCCCCGGCCGGTGTCCGCGATGGTCACGGCGATGCCGATCGTTTCTTTCTCCCGCCGGATCCTCGCGGTGCGGATCCGGAGCCTCAATCGTCCTTGCGAAGACATCGAATCGATGGCGTTGGCAACCAGATTTGCCAGCACCTGCTGAATCTCACCGGCATTGCAGATCACCGATGACCCCGGCGCGTACTCCCTTTGCACATGAAGGGCGAGGGATCGGATCCGGGATTCGTTCAGGTAAAGAACCCGATCCAGAATCTCCTCGATCGAAACCTGTGAAGGAGCGCTCGACTGGCGGTAGAACTTCAGGCTCATCGACGCGATGTGGGTCAGCCGTCGCAGTTCGCGATCGGCCATGCCGAGCATCTCCTTCGATTGAGCTGGCAGTTCGGGATCGTGCGCGCATAAATAGAGCAGGTTCGTCACCGCCTCCAGCGGGTTGTTCAGCTCATGCGCAATGCTGGCCGCCAGTCTCCCGGCGGTCGCCAGTTGTTCGGCGCGGCGCAATGCATCCTCAGCCAGGCGGCTGTCGGTCACGTCGCGCACGTAGGCGATGATTCCGCCTTCGGGCGACGGATAAACCCGATGCCAGAACCAGCGGTCCCAGGGTGCATAGTGGAAATGGAATTCGACCGGCTGGCGTGTATCCATCGTGAGCCGGTACTGTCTTTCCCATTCGGTTCCCACGATGCCCGGAAAAATATCCCACAGGCACTGCCCGATTTTCGATTCCCGCGTTCCCCGCGACAGCCGCTCGGCGGCGAGGTTCATGTAGGTGATTCGCCACGCGGGATCGAGGGTCCAGAATCCATCGGTGATGAATTCAACCGCTTCGGCAACCTGCTTGCGAACTCCCTGGATCGCTTGCTGAAGTTCGGACTCCCGCCGGGCGGCGTCCCGCCGCAAACGCGCCATCCGGACGTGGGATTCCACCCTGGCCACCAGCTCGCGCGCGGTGAACGGCTTGACCAGATAATCGTCGGCTCCCGCCAGCAGCCCCTCGACGCGCGATTCCTCGCCGGCGCGCGCGGAAAGCATGATCACCGGAACGGTGCTTGTTTCCGGATTCGTCCTCAGTTTTTCCAGCAATTCGAACCCGTCCATTTCGGGCATCATGACATCGGTGAGCACAAGATCCGGCGCCTGCTCGCCGATCACGTTCAGAGCCTCCCGGCCGTTGGACGCGGTGATGACTTTGAACCGCGCCTGGAGCAGTCGCTTTACATAGGTCCTCATGTCCCGGTTATCGTCGACAAGCAGCACCGTCGATCCCGGAAGGTTCGCGGGACCGGAGACCGGCATCCCGCCGTTGACCCCGGATTCCGGGAGGCCGGGGGAGATCGATCGCAATTCGTCAGGAAGCCATCCCAGCGCCTCGGCGATGTATTCGACGGCTGCGCCGCCTGCCGATTCCATCGGGTCCGATTCGGGCATCGCATCCGGCGAAAGGTGGAACATCCCCAGTGGCAGGGAGACGGTGAAGGTGCTGCCCGCGCCCATCTCGCTGGCCACGGAAATCGTCCCCTGATGCAGGGCCACGAGCTCGTGGACAAGCGCAAGACCGATTCCGCTTCCCTCGTTGGTTCGCTTTCTAGCTCCCTCCACTCTCCTGAAGCGCTCGAAGATGTGCGGTATCTGCTCCGGCGGGATTCCGGTTCCGGTGTCGGACACGGTCAGCACGGCGCGCCCGTCCTGCTCCCGAAGACGAACCGCGATCTGGCCGTCAAACGTCGATTTGAGGGCGTTGGAGAGCAGATTCAGCATGATTCGCTCCCACATATCGCGATCGACGAATGCGGGCTGCGAGAGTGTGGCGCATTCCACCGTGAGGGCGATGCCCACGCGCTCGGTGGCCGCGCGGAACACGCTCACCAGATCGGCGGTGATCGCCGGCAGATCGACGCGCTCGAACCGCGCCTTCAGGCGTCCGGCCTCGATTCTGGAGAAGTCGAGGAGCGTATTCACCAGCTTGAGCATGCGAAGGGAATTGCGATGCGCAAGCTCCAGACGCTCTCTCTCGTCGCTCCCGATCGCGGAGGATTGCGCGAGGAGGTCTTCGATGGGCCCGGAGATGAGCGTAAGAGGCGTCCGCAGCTCATGGCTGATGTTGCTGAAGAAAGTGGTCTTCGCCCGATCGAGCTCCGCCAGCGCCTCGTTGCGCCGTCTCTCCATCTCGTAGGCGCGGGCGTTGGCAATCGACGTCGCCATCTGCCCGGAAGCCAACTCGAGAAACCCGCGGTAATCGTTGTCGAACTGGAGGCGCGAGCTGATTCCGACCACCAGAAATCCCGCAAGCTGCCGCGGGATTTGCGACTGGATCGGAACCACAGCCGCCGAAGCCGGCGGATCGGACCAGGGCCCCGAAGGCGCCCGCCCGAACCTTTCCGCGAGGTCGTCGACAACCACGATCTCGTCGCGGGCCAGGGCATCCTGAAACGGCCATTTCGCCGAAGCATCCTGCAGGTCGACATTTTCCGGACAGAGCGCGGAACAGTTTCCGGTCTCGGCGCGGCCGGCAAGGGAAGCCATACCCTGTTTCTCATCGAGCAGGTAGACCAGCACAAATGGCGCGTCCTTGCGATAGGAGGCGAGGGTGATGGCGGCTTCGGCACAGGCTTCCTCGGCGGATTTGGCCTCGGCGGCACGCGAGGCAAGGTCGCGCAGGGCGAGAATGCGCCGGTCTCCCACAATCTTGGCGCTGATTTCGTTCACAATCGCGATGACGCCGCCGATTCCGCCGGGCACGGACGGATCGGGCACCGGACTGTACGAGATCGTGAAATGCGCTTCCTCCTTGTAGGCGTAACGGCTCAGCTCCACCGGAATATCGTCGATCCACGTCGGCGGCCCGCCCCGGAACGGAACCTCGGCAAGCGGGCCCAGAACGTGGAACACCTCGGACCAGCACTGGCGAAAGGGCTTTCCCAATGCCCGGTGCGGATGTTTTTCGCCGAGTACCGGAATGTAGGCGTCGTTATAGAGCTGAATGAAATCCGGACCCCACCAGAGCAGCATCGGAAAGCTGTTGCTCAGCAGCATCCGGCTCATGGTGCGGAGAGTCGGAGACCACGTCTCAGGCGAACCGAGGGCCGATGAAGCCCAATCGAACGAGCGCATGATCGCCCGCATCTCGCCGTCGCCGGCGAAAAGATCTTCTGAGACGATGTCGGAGGAGACGGTGGACACTGGGGAGGATTCCTTCACCATGAACGGTTGAAACAGGGCCCTTCTGAAAATTGGCGAAAGGCGACTTGGGCTTGGATGCGGAAAAGCCGGGAGCCGTTGTTCCCATGGATCCTGAAGGCTGTAACCGTTTTGCCGCGCAGGTCACCCCAGCAGCGAGTCGACAAACCCGGCCGGCGAGAACTCGAGAAGATCTTCCATCTTCTCGCCTACGCCGGCGAAGCGCACCGGCAGATTCAGCTCGCGGGCGATGGCGACGGCGATGCCGCCCTTGGCGGTGCCGTCGAGCTTGGTGAGCACGATGCCGGTGACGCCGGCCGATGCTGTGAACAGCCGCGCCTGCTGCAAGCCGTTCTGACCCGTGGTCGCGTCCATCACCAGCAGCACCTCGTGCGGCGCATCGGGAATGAGCCGCGCGGCGGTGCGGCGCATCTTGTCGAGCTCGTCCATCAGGCCGGTTTTGGTGTGCAGGCGGCCGGCGGTGTCCACATAGAGATCGTGAATGCCGCGCGCCCTGGCCGCGCCGATGGCGTCGAAGAGCACCGCGGCCGGGTCGCCGCCCTGACGGGTCCTGATCATCTCCACGCCCGAGCGCGAGGCCCACACTTCGAGCTGCTCGATCGCCGCGGCGCGAAATGTATCCGCGGCACACAAGAGCACGGAGCGCCCTTGCCCGCGGCTCCACGCAGCCAGCTTGCCGCTGGTCGTGGTCTTGCCGGTGCCGTTCACGCCGACAAGAAACGTCACCCTGGGCGGAGTTGCCGGCGTTGCCACAGGCCGCTGCGGAGCCTCGAGAATCGCCCGCAACTGCTCCCTGAGCAGCGAGCGCAGCTCTTCTCCGCCGGCAATATCCTGGCGGCGCGCGCGCTCGCGCAGCGCATCGAGAATTGCGGTGGTCGTGGGCACGCCGAGGTCGCTCGCCAGGAGCGCGTTCTCAAGCTCTTCGAGGGCCTGCTCGTCCACCGTGCGCGTCATCGCGACGATGCCTTCGATCCGCGTCGAGAACGACTCGCGCGTGCGCGAAACCGCCTGCTTCATGCGCTCGAACAAGCCGCGCTTCTCGCCTTCGGCCTCAGCCTGCGCCAGCGCCTTGTCGCGCTCTTCGTCGAATAGCTTGATCAGTTCCACGCTCTTTCAGTCTAGAGCAGGCGGTGCGATACGGCCGGTCCGGCCGGTGAGGCGATGACTTCGACTCCTAGCGAGCAAGACACGAGCGGATGAAAGAAATGGGGGACATGGGCCGGGGCGGTGAGTATACTGCCGGGATACCCAACGCACTTCCCTGAGGAATCTCTGAATCAAGCGGCAACTTCGAGAAGGACGTTGCCTGGCCAGCAGCTTCCCATGTCGCGCATCTGGGCGGGCTGCAGTTTGCGCACAGCTTTTCCGACCCGGCGAGCATGGAATCGGAAGGCTGCCCGACCGGGGACCCGAAGGATCCCCCTTGCAATACGCTTACGCCGGACCAGGCGCTCGAGTATGTGCTCGAGGACAGCTATTTCGTGGGCACCGCGGTGGCGCCGGATTTCGACGCATCCATCAGCGTGGTTCAGAACAACTTCCACTACATCGAGGCGCCGCTGAACTTTCTGCAGGTCTACGACGAGGACCTTCTTTATTCCGAAGGGTTGGGAAACTGCAAGATGAGGTACATCACGGGCAGTCCCGCGGCCAAAGGCGGACCCCTGGTGCCCGACTTGGCCTCCTGCATTGCGCTGCCAAACGAAACCGGCTACGACATCACGCTGCGGTCACAGGCCGAGCTGGACGTGGCCGGCATGGCGCTCAATCTCATCGCCGAGCCTTACGAGCAGTATCCGCCGCCGCCGTACTGAGCCTTGCACCGGCTCGCGTGGCGGTGACTCCCCCAAATGCCACTTTCGCGGCTCGTCCGTCGATTCGATCCGGATCGGCTCCGGAACCGTCTCGATTCGATTGCAAAAATCGTAACTTAAATCATTTCAATGACTTTTGGGTCAAAAGCTCTTGTCCCAGACCGCGGTTTCGGGCAAGAATCCTAAGCGGATACTGGCGGTTCGCCGAATCCTCATTGGAGAGGAACTTCATGAGCAAAGTCCGAGTCCTGGTGGGAACGCACAAAGGCGCATTCATTCTTTCCTCCGACGGCAAGCGCAAAAGCTGGGAGGTGAGCGGGCCGTTCTTTGCCGGCTGGGAGATCTATCACATGAAGGGATCGCCGGTCGATCCCAATCGCATCTACGTCTCCCAAACGAGCGGCTGGTTCGGGCAGATCATCCAGCGCTCCGACGACGGCGGCAAAACGTGGACCGTTCCCGGAGGCGAAAAGGTGCCAACCCCGGGCCCGGAGCCTCCTGCTCCCGGCAACCAGTTCGTCTATGACACCTCCGGCGATACCGGCGCTCCTCTCACCACGCACCAGTGGTACGACGGCACGCAGCATCCCTGGGAGTTCAAGCGCGTCTGGCACATCGAGCCATCGCTTACCGATGCGGAGACTGTTTACGCCGGCATCGAAGACGCCGCGCTCTTCCGCTCCGCCGACGGCGGCCAGTCGTGGCACGAACTGGCAGGATTGCGCGGGCACGGCACCGGCCCCAGGTGGCAGCCCGGCGCCGGCGGCATGTGTCTGCACACTGTCATCCTCGATCCCGGCAACCCGGACCGCATCTTCATCGCCATCTCGGCGGCCGGCGCGTTTCGCACCGATGACGGCGGCAAAACGTGGAAGCCGATCAACAAGGGTCTGCGATCGAACTTCATTCCCGACCCGACCGCCGAGGTCGGCCATTGCGTTCACCACATCGCCATGAGCCCCAAAAAACCCGGCGTGCTCTTCATGCAGAAGCACTGGGACGTCATGCGTTCCGACGACGCCGGCGACAACTGGCGCGAGGTGAGCGGCAACCTGCCCACCGACTTCGGCTTCGCGATCGATGTGCACGCGCACGAGCCCGAGACGCTCTACGTGGTGCCCATCAAGAGCGACTCGGAGCACTTCCCCATCGACGGCAAGCTGCGCGTCTACCGCAGCCGCAGCGGCGGCAACGAATGGGAGGAGCTTTCCAGAGGATTGCCCGAGAGAGACTGTTACGTGAACGTGCTGCGCGACGCCATGGCCGTCGATCGGCTCGACGATTGCGGGATCTACTTCGGCACCACCGGCGGGCAGGTCTATTGCTCGCCGGACGGCGGCGACACCTGGTCTCCCATCGTCCACGAACTGCCCGCGGTCTTTTCCGTCGAGGTGCAGACGCTGCCATGACGGATCGGGAAACGGGCGCAAGGGGCGCCGCGCGTCCCGTTCGGGTCGTGCTTCCGCATCACCTTCGCACGCTGGCGAAAGCCGGGACCGAAGTTACTCTCGAAGTGGTTGCGCCGGTCACGCTGAGAGCGGTTCTCGACGCGCTCGAACTTCACTATCCCGTGCTGCGCGGAACCATTCGCGACCATGTGACGCAGCAGCGGCGGCCGTTTCTGCGCTTCTTTGCGTGTGAGGAAGATCTGTCGCACGACTCTCCGGA
>JASHQQ010000088.1 GCA_030039035.1 Acidobacteriaceae bacterium
GTGTTGGTGAACCGCGGAACCGCCGGCGCGGCAGAGCTGACTGCGGCCGCAATTGAAGACGCCAAGCGGGGAGACGTGGTGGGCGAGCGCACCTTCGGCGAAGGCTCGGTGCAAAAGACCATCGACCTGCCCGACGGCGCGGCGCTTATGCTCACAGTCGCCAAGTATGAGAGCCCGGACGGCAAAAAGATCCAGGATGACGCCGTGACGCCCAACGTGGTGGTGGAATCGGCCGCCGACGAGGATCTGGACGAGACACCGGCGAACAAGGGCGACGATACGCTCAACAAGGCTCTGGAGTTGCTGAAAGCGAAAAACGGCTAGAGCCTGTTATTAACTTTGCACCCGTAAACCCAATGGAATCATCGCGCTTTTTACGAGGCAACCGGAATTCAGAAGGAAACAGTAGATGCATTCCGCATCACATCTCACGGGCAGTGCATTTTGCGCGGGCTTTGAGCACTCGGGCAACATGTGCTGTTCCTGAAGGTTAATAACAGGCTCTAGGGAGAACCCGAACCGGCAGGAAATCGTCCCTATTGGGTCAAAGACCCACCGTGAATTTGCCGCGTTTGTGGCACGGTCGAAGATGGCGGTTCTACCGTTCCGCCAGAACCGGGCGAAAAGGGGTGGGCAACCCTTCAGTGGGATTTCGCGGGCCGCGAAACCCATTCATTTTCACCCTCTTGGGTATACCGATTTGGGAAATTCTGTATCCGCAGCCGCGATCGATGAGTCGACGCAACCCCAAGGAGCGGCGACCTTGGGCATCGTAATAGAGAACACTCCATTTCCTGAATCGGTCTGGCCGAAGGCCCATGGGGGCACGGCGAGAAGCGAGCCTTTCGGTGCGAAGGACGATTCAGACTGTCGTGAGCGCCGACGGGATCGTCCCTGCATTTGCGGATTCTGGTTCGCAGAAACCGAAGTTTGTACCCCTGAAGCTTGCCCCATGGTACGCTCAGGCTGAGAATTCTTTGTCTCGCCATCCGGTCGGGATGTCGTTTTCCTGAGGCCTGAATCCCTTGGCTGCCACCCCCACTCAGCCTGTTGAACCGCGACGCTTGGGCCGGACCCATCGGCTTGCCGGACTGCGCGAGAAGTTCGAGCCGGGGAAGTCTCGGGATCCGCGTAGCAGCCGTACGGCGGCGCCCAGGCGCAAGCTCGCCGGGCCGTTTACACTGGCGGCCCTGCTGGTGTTGTCGGTAACGACCGGCTCGCTGGCCGGTCTGACCCTCGTCTACTCGGTCGATCTGCCCCAGATCAACGATCTCGAGCACTATCGTCCCTCGACCACCACCGATCTCTACGATCAAAAGGGCCGCATGATCGGCTCGTTTGCGCTGCAGCGGCGCGTGATGGTGGGCTACGACGACTTCGCCCCGGCGCTGCGCGAAGCCGTGATCTCCATCGAGGACAAGAATTTCGAGTCGCACTGGGGCATCAATGTGTTTCGCGTGCTGGGCGCACTGGTACACGACCTGCGCAACCACGGCCGGGTGCAGGGCGCCTCGACTCTGACCATGCAACTGGCGCGCAACCTGTTTCTTTCCTCGCAACGCACGGCCGGGAGAAAGCTCGAGGAAGCCTATCTGGCGATCCAGATCGAGCGCGCGTTCACCAAAGAGCAGATCTTCACGCTCTATGGCAATCAGATTTATCTGGGCAGCGGCATGTACGGCTTCGAGGCCGGCTCGGAGTTTTATTTCGGCAAGCATGCGAAAGGTCTGACGTTGCCCGAAGCCGCGCTGCTGGCCGGCCTGCCCAAGGCGCCGTCGGCGTATTCGCCGCTGAACAATCCGGAGAAGGCGCTGCGCCGGCGCAATCTGGTGATTTCGGAGATGGAGGCCGACAGTAAAATCACACATGCGCAGGCCGAGCAGGCGCGCGCGGCGCCGCTGGGGTTGCACATCACACAGCCCGAATCGAACGTGGCGCCGTGGTTCCAGGACGAGGTGCGGCGGGAGCTGGAAAAGCGCTTCGGAGCCGAAGAAGTGCACGAAGCCGGCTTGCGCGTGGACACCACGCTCGATCTCGACCTGCAGCAGACGGCCAACCACGCCGTTCTCGACGGACTGGTTGCCTACGAGCGCCGACATGGATGGAAGGGCAAGCTCGAAAATGTGCTCGCGGAAGGAACCGCGATTGAAGCATACAACCACCCCGACTGGGCGGTGAATCTTCAGCCGGGTGACTACGTGCACGCGGTGGTGACGAGCGTATTGCCGATGGAGATTCACGCGCGCGCGGGATCGCAAGAGATCGTGATGCTGCCCGAGGACTGGAAGTGGACCGGACAGCGCTACGCCGATGCGCTGGTGAAGCCCGGCGACGTGATCTACGTTCACTTGGCCGATGCAACGGCAGGCAGCGCTTACCGGGCTATGCTGGAGCAGGACTCCGGCGTTCAGGGCTCGCTCTTCGCCATGGACAACACTACCGGCGATGTGCTGGCCATGGTCGGTGGGCGCGACTTCGAACTGTCGCAATTCAATCGCGCCACGCAGGCCGAACGGCAGACCGGCTCGAGTTTCAAGCCTTACGTGTATACCGCTGCGGTCGAGGACGGCGCACGGCCCAACGACATCATTGTCGACGCGCCGGTGAGCTTCGGCAGCTACGTTCCGCACAACTACGAGAACGATTACAAAGGCGCGATGAGCCTCACCTACGCCTTCGCCGATTCGCGGAATATCCCCGCGTTGAAGCTGGCCGCGCGCGTGGGCATTCATAAAGTGATCGATGTGGCGCATCGCTTCGGCGTGACGACGAGTATTCCCGCGTATCTTCCCGTGGCGCTGGGCGCGGTGGAGATCACGCTGCAGGAGCAGGTGGACAGCTACTCGGTCTTTCCCAACGACGGATTGCGTGTACATCCGCGCCTGATTCGCAAGGTGCAGAACGCCGACGGCATCACTCTATGGGAAGACACGCCGTCGGTCGACCAGGTCATCGACCAGCAGACGGCGCGCACCATGATGACGTTCTTCCGCGCGGTGACGCGCATGGGCACGGGCGCGGCGGCCGCGCAGTTGAATCATCCCCTGGGCGGCAAGACGGGAACGACGAGCGAATTCACGGATGCGTGGTTCATCGGTTTTTCTCCATCGATCACGTGCGGCACCTGGGTGGGCTTCGACAGCCGCCAGACGCTGGGCGAAAAGGAGACCGGCGCGCGCGCCGCCCTGCCCATCTGGATGACATTCATGAAAGAGGCGATCAAGGGCAAGGACGACGAGCGGTTCCTGGGCGAAGAAGATGAAGGGGACAAGCTGAAGGCGGACTCAGCGACTGGAGCGCAGCCTCACGCTGCGTTCGCAAGTTCTTCGCGTGTGCCGCAGGGACGCGCCGTGAAGACCTCGGCTGGTCTTCAGCGGTAGGCTTCGCGCCGGTGGCGAACCGCGATGTTTCGATTGCCGCGTCATCTTTGAAATCAAAGAAGAGGCGATAATCTCCGCACCGCAGACGAAAGCCCTGCCTGCGGCGGCTTGAGCTTTTTCACATCGCCGTTTCGAGTCCCGAGGAACCGATCGAGACAATGCAGAATCTCGACCGCGGTCTCACGATCGATTCGACGAAGGTCTGCGCGGCCTTCGACTGACCAAATGACCGAGAGACGCGGACTTTCTTCTCCGTTCACACGCCGAACTCGCGGAGG
>JASHQQ010000089.1 GCA_030039035.1 Acidobacteriaceae bacterium
TGATCTTGCGCACACGCTCGTACTTGTCAGTGGTCTGGTCGGTAGGGCCGGAGATGATCAGCGGTGTGCGCGCCTCGTCGATGAGAATCGAGTCCACTTCGTCGACGATGCCGTAATAATGCCCGCGCTGCACGCAGTCCTTGATCTCGAACTTCATGTTGTCGCGCAGGTAGTCGAAGCCGAACTCGTTGTTGGTACCGTAAGTGATGTCGGCGCCGTAGGCCGCGCGTCGCTCGTCGTCGCTCAGGTCGTGCACGATGACGCCCACGCTGAGCCCGAGAAACTCGTAGATCTTGCCCATCCACTCGGCGTCGCGCTTGGCCAGGTAATCGTTGACCGTGACCACATGGACGCCGTGGCCGGCGAGCGCGTTCAAGTAGCACGCCAGCGTGGCGACCAGCGTTTTGCCTTCGCCGGTTTTCATCTCGCTGATCTTGCCCTGGTGCAGCACCATGCCGCCGATCAACTGCACGTCGAAGTGGCGCATCTTCACGGAGCGCCAGCCGGCCTCGCGCACCACGGCGAAGGCTTCGGGCAGGATTTCGTCCAGAGCCTGCTTTTCGGCGGCCTTGCGTTCGTCGGCGTCTTCGATCCCCTCGAGGCGCGCGGCGACGCGCGACCGGAACTCGCTCGTCCTGGCGCGCAGCTCTTCGTCGGAAAGCTGCCTGACCTCGGGCTCGAGGGCGCTGATCCGGGCGACGACCGGCCACAGGCGCTTGAGAATGCGCTCGTTGGACGTACCGAAGATTTTCGTCAGGATTTTCTCGACAGGCACTTGAAACTCCATCTTCCAGTGTAAATCGTCGTGGAATGCAGCGATGAGCCGGGCTGACCGCGCCTGGCGCGGCCGCCGTATCGAGCTGCAGCGAAGCAAGGAGCTATGCGAGCCGGGGAGGAGGACGCTGGAAGGAGGAAGGAAGAAGCGGTGAAGTGGGTGTTCCACTCCGATGGCGAATCGATGCGCCGCGGAGGACCCTCGGAGGCGAAACCATGGCGACAAACAGGATGGGCAGAATGCCGACCCACGCGCCGAACCCGGAGCCGCGGAGCAGGTTTGCTGCTCGCCGCCCACTGGTGTGAGACACAAACTGCGGGGCGCCCGGCCTGGCTGCGAGAGGAAGGCTCTGGCTGCGATTCAGAAGGGCCAGCGCGGCGCGCATACCCGTCTTCGCGCCGAGGCGAACGCCGTCAGCGCGGGCGACCGAGGTCAGCGCGATGGCGGCGATCGTCACCCAAACCCACGCGCTTCTGTTGCGGTGCCGGGGCATTTGCTTCCATCTCATATTCTGCCACAGGTGGTCGCGAAGGCGAACACCAGGCCAGAAGGCATGAAGCGCAAGTCCTGCAATTTTCGCCGGCCCCATGCCTGTCATGGCGAGGATTCGCAAGGCTGGAGATAACGGGGAAACAACAGCCGAACCTTGCGCGATGAGAAGGATGGACCCAGCGCCAGATGCCATTTCTCCGCTTTTCGCGACAGGGGAGCATCAAGCTGCAAGCCGTACTGGTGGGAAAGCTGGGAGATTGCCTGGCTCGGCAGAATCTGGAGAAAGTACCCGATGTCGACATCCCGCGGAATGATTCCGCGAACAATGCCGAGTCCGCCAGTGGAATTGGCCAGATCCAACAAGGCCCGGATCCCCTCCAACAGATCCGGTGCAGGCTTGTAGCTTTCCAGGACGAATGCCAGCACCGGCACGCCAGCGCTCATGAGCTCGCTTCGGATTTCACCCTCGCGAAGGCGGCTCGTGTTGTCAGCACCGTCGGAGATCACAACGATCACGTCGCCGGGCTGGTGCGAACCCAACATCCGGAAAGCCGCATCCACATTGTCCCAAAGCGGAGTTCTGCCGCCTCCAGGCTGCCCCGTTCCGCGGGGCGACCACGCCAGCAAGCCGGGCAATTCGCGGAGCGCAGCGTCCGGACTGACAAATCCGGTTTCCCGGGAATGCTCACCCGCAAACTCCTGGAAGGCCACAAGATCATTCTTCGGGATCGCAGAAACTGCGTCTTTCAGGACCAAGGGCGCCAGCACGCGGGGGTCATATTGTTGCGGGAGGCGATCCGGCGAAGCGCCGATCATGCTGCCGCTGCGGTCCAAGACAAACACCAAGCGCCTCTTCTCCGGCGGAGGAGTTATGGAACGGACAAGTAACGGGCTGCCATCGAACTGCGCACGAAAGTCGCGGGCCGCCAAAGCGTCGATCGGATTGCCTGTAACTTCATCGAGAACCGTGACGAAAGTGGTCGAACTGCACGTTGGCTGAGCGGATATTGCGTCGCCTGCAAGAAGGAATGCAACCAGCAGCAGGCCCATTTTCGCGGCGCTCTTGTTCGAGTTGCGCGGCATCGGCTTACGCCTCATATTGTGCCACAGATGCCGGATTGAAACGACCGGAAGCAGCCAGCCGAAGAAGGCCCATCGGGTATAGTGGGGGGAAATTCGTTTCCGCTTTCCTCGTCCCTCCAGCCGGAGACACTCCACGCATTGTTTCCTCTCAGCGTCGGTTTTGCCATTCGTCAGCGCATCGCTGCTGGCGCAGGCCTCACCGATCTCGCTTCCCGCCTCGCCGCAGACCATCGTTTGGGGTTACTACCCGGCACGGGCCAAGCCCGCGCTGACGGTTCACTCCGGCGACACGGTGCGCATACAGACGCTTTCTACCTGCGGCTCGACCGAGCGATTGATTTCCGAAGGCGTCGCTTCCGGTGACATCTCCTCCTACAACGCCGACATCTGTCGCGAGGTGAAAGACCGCGGTCCCGGGCCCCATATTCTTACTGGCCCGGTTGCAATTGCCGAAGCCGAACCGGGCGACGTTCCCGAAGTCGACATCGTCAAGATCGACCTCGATGTACCCTTCGCGTGCAATGGATTCTCCGCCGGGCGCGGTTTCCTGCCCAACGATTTTCCTTACAGCCGCAGCAAGATCATTCCGCCCGATCGGGAACGGATGGTCGCCAAGTTCGCGCCGGGCATCGAGATTCCGCTGCATCCCTTCTTCGGCAGCATGGGCGTGGCGCCGCCGGAAAGCGCCGGCCGCCTCGACAGCGCGCCGCCATGGATCCACGCCGGTTACATGGATAACAAGGAGCTCGTCGCCGGAACCACGCTCTACATTCCCGTTCACGCGCCCGGCGCTCTCTTCGAGGTGGGTGACGGCCATGCCGGTCAGGGTAACGGCGAAGTCGATATCACCGCCATGGAGACGTTTCTCTCCGGCACTTTCCGCTTTGTCGTGCACAAGGACCGGCATCTTTTGTGGCCGCGCGCCGAAACGCCCACGAGCTACATCAGCATGGGATTCAGCCCCGATCTCAAAAAGGCGGCCACGCTCGCCGTCCGCGACACGATCGATTTCCTTGTCGAGCAGATGCACCTGAGCCGCGACGACGTCTACATGCTGACCAGCGTCGCCGTCGATGTGGACATCTCGCAGCTTGTGGACGGCAACGTGGGCGTACACGCCATCTGCCCGAAGAGCATATTCAAGCAATGACGGCAATGACGGCTGAAGGTCGGCTTCAAGAGGGCCCGCGGCTGAAGCCGCCTCGATGTTTTGCGCTGAATCCAGCAGCCTGAAGGCTGCTGCTCCCTTCGATGGCGCGACGCGCGCGCGCTATCGCCACTGTAACGCCGCCATTCCGGCCGGTTTGTTAATGTTTCTGCATGAAACTTTCGGCGCTGTTCCCCGTCGCCCACGCGGTGCTTCTCCTTGCTGCAACTCCCTTGTGGGGCCAGACGATCAATCTTCCCTCGAGCAAGCAGCTCGTCGAGCCCGTGCCCGGGAATCCGCAGCGGCTGAACA
>JASHQQ010000090.1 GCA_030039035.1 Acidobacteriaceae bacterium
TTCGCCGCGGCCACCGAAAAAGAAATGGGCTACGCGCCGGCAAGCGAGAAGGACTTCCGCAAAATCCTCGAGCAGAAAAACGTCGACGCCATCACCATCGCCACGCCCGACCACTGGCACACGCCGATGGCGATTCTCGGCCTTGAGGCGGGCAAGCACGTCTACGTCGAAAAGCCCTGCAGCCACAATCCGGCCGAAGGCGCATTGCTGGTGCGCGCGCAGCAGAAGTACGGAAAGCTGGTGCAGATGGGCACGCAACAGCGCTCGTCGCCGCACACCATCGAGATCGTCGACAAGATCCACAACGGGCTCATCGGCCGCGCCTGTTTCGCCAAGTGCTGGTACAACAACACGCGCAAGTCGATCGGAGTGGGCAAGGAAGCGCCGGTTCCCGCGACTCTGGACTGGGATCTGTGGCAGGGCCCGGCGCCGCGCCAGCCCTACAAGGACAACGTGCAGCCCTACAACTGGCACTGGTTTCGCATCTGGGGCACCGGCGAGACGCTGAACAACGGCACGCATGAAGTCGACGTATGCCGCTGGGCGCTGGGCGTCGATTATCCCAACCGCGTCACGGCTTCCGGCGGACGCTATGCCTTCAAGGACGACTGGCAGTTTTACGACACCATGATCACGAGCTTCGAATACGACGACAAGCTGCTCGCGTGGGAGGGCACCTGCTGCAACGGAATGCGCTACTTCAACCGCGGGCGCGGATCGATCATCGAAGGCACCGAGGGAACAGTGCTGGTGGATCGCGACGGCTACGAGGTCTACGACCTGAAAGGAAAAAAGACCACCGAATTCAGGGTCCACTCGTCGGAAACCGAAACTTCCGACACCATCGGCCGCGACTCCATGACCGACGCGCATTTCGCCAACTTTATCGCCGGCATTCGCACCGGCGCGAAACTCAATGCGCCGATTGAGGTGGGCAACGTCGCCGTGACCATGCTGCAGCTATCGAATATTGCTTGGACCGTGAACCGCGAGCTGCGCCTCGACCCCACGGACGGCAAGATCCGGAACGATCACGAGGCCATGAAGATGTGGGGGCGCGAGTACGAGAAAGGCTGGGCGCCGAAGTTGGCCTGATCAGCGCCGCGAAGGGTGGGAGGGTACGGGCTTCAGCCCGTACATAGAGCAGGTACAGGAGTTGTCGGGCTTCAGCCCCTGAGGTATCGGAATGGGTAAACTCTCACGTCGCGCCTTCGCGCAAAGCGCCGCCATTGCCGCCGCTGCGGGCGCAATTCCCGAGCCGTTGGCCGCATGGTCGCAACTTACCGAGGCCGGCGGCGCGCCGTCTCCTGTTCGTCTGGGCCTCGCCAGCTATACGTTTCGCAACTTCAGCCGCGCGCAGTTGATCGGATTCATGAAGCAACTTCGCCTGACCGGTCTGAATGCAAAGGACGCGAAGGACCATTTGCCGATGGCGCCGGACGAAGAAGCCCAAGCCTTGGCCGACTACGCCGCGGCGGGCATCCACTTGCACGCCGCCGGCACGGTCTATTTCCCCAAGGACGAGGACGACGACATCCGCTCCAAGTTCGAGTACGCCAGGCGCGCCGGCATCCAGGTAATCGTTGCCGGCGATCCCGCGCTCGCCACGCTGCCGCGTGTCGAGAAGTTCGTTCGCGAGTACGACATTCGCTTCGCCATTCACAATCACGGGCCCGAGGACAAGGTTTTTCCTTCGCCGTTCGATGTGCTGAAAGCCGTGAAGGACATGGACCCCCGCATGGGCTGCTGCATCGACGTGGGCCACTGCGAGCGCGCCGGAACCGACGTGATCCAGGCCATCCACGCGGCCGGACCGCGGCTCTTCAACATGCACATAAAGGACCTGGCCAGCTTTACCGAAAAGGAGAGCCAGGTCGCCGTGGGCGAAGGAAAGATGCCAATTCGCGGCATCTTCGAGGCGCTGATCAGGATCAAGTACCCCGGCTGGGTCGACCTCGAATACGAGATCCATCCGGACGACCCGATGCCTGGCGTGATCGAGAGCTTCGCCTATATGCGCGGCGTGCTGGCCGGCATGGGTTACGCCCCTTCAACGTAGAACGTGTCCTTCCCTCAAAACGAGACCTTCGCCCCGAACTGGATGATGCGCGGCTGCGCCGTTCCGTAGGTGTTCGACGAAGACGACCCGGCCGAACCCGTGATCTGGCCGAATCCGGAGTCGGTGAGAATGTTATCCGGGTTGCCGAAATTCACGTTGTTGAAGGCGTTGTAAAACTCGGCGCGAAACTCCAGCGATGCGCGCTCGGCAAGTTTCGTCGTCTTGATGGCGGCCAGATCGGTGTCGAAATATCTCGGGCCGCGAAGAATATTCTTTCCCGTATCGCCAAAGGATCCGATCGCATTCGGGGCAAAGTCGTTCACGTTGAACCACTCGTTGACTTCGGCCGCGTGGGAACGGCCGGTGCTGAGGTTGGCCTGATTGGCGCTGGCAACCGTCAGGTCGGCGCGATCGGAGCCCATGGCGCTGAAGGAGTTATCGTATCCGCTGAAAATGGTAAACGGAAAACCCGTATTCCAGTCGGCGATGGCCGTCAGCTCCCATCCGTTGACGATGCGATCCGCGGCCGCAGGCAAGTGCGCGTGCGGGAGAGTGTAGTCACCATTGATCTTGAACGTCTTGCTCAGGTCGTCGTCCGAAGGGCCGTAGTCGAAGTAGCGGCCGCAACTGCAACTGTTGGTCAAGTTGCCCGCGCCGATCGGCGCATAGTCGTCCAGCGCCTTTGCCCAGGTGAAGTTCGTGAGAAAACTGAAGCCATGGGTCTCCCGCTTCTCGAAGGTGATCTGTGCGCCGTTGTAATTGCTGTCGACGCCGGAGTTGATCGACCCGATGGAACCGTAGTCGGGATAGACACGACGCTGCTGGGTATTGGCTTCGGTCGATTGCCCGGGTATGTAGATGGCCGGGTTAAGCTGCAGCAATCCGTTTTCCTGGTCGCCGGTGCCATTCAGATGATGGCCGTTGTTGCCCACATAAGACAGACGCAACATCCAGTCCTGCCCTACGCCGCGTTCGAAGGTCAGATTATAGGAGAGCACCATGGGCAAGCGGAAGTGCCGGTCGAAGATCTGGCTGAAAGAGATATCGGTGGGAAATGTGGCGTTGGAGCCGGGATTGGTCGGGCCGAACTGCGCCGGAAAAGGATCGGCGACGCCCGCGCTGCCGTAGGGATCGGCAAACGTAACGTCGGTGAAATTGACGATGGGTGCAAAGGGAGGAATGCCGACCACGTCCTCAAAGGCCACGGTGTTCGGAGGCTCATAATAATATCCGGCGCCGCCCCGGACGCTGGTCTTTCCATCCTGGGTCATCTGGTAGGCGAATCCAGCTCTCGGGCCGAGGTTACTCGTGTTGCTGTAAATCGAAGAAGCCGGACATCCGGCGTCATGATGGCCGCCGCCGAAGATCAGATCCTGGGGCGCGTTGGGAAACCGCGTCGACTGGGCTCCGGGAACGAAACATGCCACGCGTCCCTCGCTGTCCTGGTACGGGAAGAAGGGATCCCAGCGGAATCCGCCGCTCAGGGTCAGCCGGGGGAAAGCCTTCCAGTTATCCTGGATGAAGAAGCTCTCCTTGTAACCGGTGAAATCGAGATACAGGCCGCCGCCCTGGGTGAACTCCGAAACCGCGCCCAGTTCGAAGTCGGCCAGATTGCTCCCGGTCAGATCGTTCGTGAAGGAATAGATTCCGTTTTCCTGGTACTCGTTCCCCATGGGCAGGCGAATGCGGATGATCTCCCCTCCGAACTGCAGTTCGTTCGTGCCCCTGGTCCACGTCGCAATCTCGCGCAACGACTGGTCGCCGCGGTCCCACACACCGTAAGGCGTGCCCGGGAGGGTAAAATCGCCGCCCACCGTAACATTGAGCACCGCGGAGTTGCCCCCGCCCAGGTTCGGCGGCTGGGCGATCATCGATCCCGCCTGCGCCATGTTGAAAGGCGCCGAAGAAAGCGTGGTTCCATTTTCGCTGTTATAGCCGAAATAACTGTTCAGCAGGAAACCCGGCGAGATGGTATAGATATCCACGATTCCCACATTCTTCAGGACAAGGTGCTCCGCGTCTCCACGGAGCTGAAGCAGGTCCGTCGAAGGCGGGATGAAAACCGGATCGGTATAGTTATTCTGGAAGTAACGCCCGCTCAGATGATGCTTTCCCACGTTCCAGTCGATCCTGGCAAGATACTCGTCGGTATTCTGAGTATCCGGCCCGCCATTGAAATTCAGTTCGTCGTCGGGTGCGTTGGGCGGAGGAATCCGGCTCAAGATGTAAGTTGCGATGGGGCTGACGGGAATCTTGTTGTTCAGATACGGCGCACCTGTATTGGGGTTGACGAGCTGCGTGCCCGGAAGAAGGTCCGAGAAGTCTCCGGTGCGTTCCGCCTGATCGGGAACGAAGGCGATCTGTCCGTTTTGCGCCGTGCTGAGGCGAGTGCCCTGATAACTTCCGAAATAAAAGAGCTTGTTCCTGAGGATCGGGCCTCCGATGCTGCCTCCAAACTGATTCTGGTGCAGCGGGTTTACCAGTGTGGCAAAGTAATCCCGGGCGTCCAGGGCATTGTTGCGGAGGAATTCGAAGACATCGCCCGAGATCCTGTTCGAACCCGATTTGGTAACAACATTGACCACCCCGCCGATGGCGTTGCCGTAATTGGCGCTCATGTTTCCCGTCAGCAGGTTGAATTCCTCGATGGCGTCGGGGTTGGGAAAAGGAACGTTGGTATTAATGTAGGTGTCGTTGTAGTCCACGCCGTCCATCTGGTAATTCACGCCGTTGGCGCCGGCGCCGTTCACCTTGGCGTACTGCTCGCTGGGAAAGACACCGCCTTCGCAGTTGGCCGCGCAGTAGTGCGACGTGACATCCGTCGCGCCCGGAGCCAGAAAGACGAGTTGTTGCACATCGCGGCCGTTGAGGGGCAGCCCGATCACGTCTTTCTGATCGACCAGCGTGCCCACCGTGGGTGAATCCGTGGTGACGAGGGTTGCGTTGGCATTCACAACCACCTGCTGGGTCACCGCGCCCACGCCCAGCCGGATGTTCTGCGTCGCAGCCTGCCCGACCGCCAGGCTGATGCCTCTCTGGATGTATTTGGAAAACCCGGCCATGCTCGCGTTCAGCTCATAAGTGCCCACCGGGAGGCTTGGGAAGATATACTCCCCGGCGGCGCCGGTCGTGATGGTTTGCGTGTAACCGGTCGCTTGTTCCGTCACGGTCATGGTCGCCCCCGGAACGACGCCCCCGGAAGCGTCGCTGACCACGCCGCTGAGGCGGGCCGTCGTGAATTGGGCCCTTGTCAAACTTGCGAATGCAAACAGGAACATCAATCCCAACCAGAATCCGCAGAACCTGCGCACGGCACGGGCAGCATGAAGGCATTCTGAATTCCTGTTCATGAATTGAAATCCTCCCGCGGGGAGATGGGGCCGGATTGCGAGTTGTTACCTTTACCATCGTTGGCTTACGATTTAATTCCCGCAGGTCGCCGACTGTCAAGAACGCATCCCTGCTTGAGCAGGACCTGGACAGCGGCATGGAGAGCATTGCGCCGCATTCGTTCTCTTTGAGAAGGACGTGGTGGCTGGAATCGCGATGAGCCGCCTGTGAGCGAACTCGACTACCATCCTGGAATCGGGGTTTTCCGAAGAGATGCGACCCGGCGGCCGCACGGATGCGCGGCCGGCTTGACACCGATTCGGAAACCATTTTAGCCTTGCGATCTAAAAGGTAAGAATCCGAAACTTCCGTTCCGGATGCGTGGCCGAGCCAGGACGCAATTCGCCCGCTCAGCAAGAAAAGGAGGCAGCGATGACCGGTGAAAACCAGGGTGTGGACCGAAGAGAGTTCCTCAAGGCCGGTGGCGCGTTGCTGGCTGCCGGCAGCCTGACGGCGCGCTCCTACGCGCGCATCGTGGGCGCCAACGATCGCATTCGCCTGGGGCAACTGGGCTGCGGAGACCGCAGCGAGGGCCACGTACACATGGCCAGGCTGGCATCGCGACAGACTCCGGTGGAGACGGTTGCAGTTTGCGATCTCTGGAGCCTGGCTCGCGAGCGGCGCGCCGCGCAGGTAAAGAAGATGTTCGGCAGCGATCCGCAGACCTACAAGTACTCCGAGGAGATGCTGGCGCGCAACGACATCGACGGCGTGATGATCGCCACCGGCGATTTTCAGCACGCCAGGCTCTGCGCCGAGGTGGTGCGGGCCGGGAAGGATTGCTACGTGGAAAAACCGTTCGCCAATGTGCTTTCCGAGGCCAAGGAAGCGCGCGATGCGGTCAAATCGTCGCGGCAGATTGTGCAGGTCGGCACGCAGCATCGCAGCCAGCCCTATCCGCTGGCCGTGCGCGACATCATCCGCTCCGGCAAGATCGGCGACATTGTGCAGATCGAGCAGGAGTGGAATGTGAACGAAGAGCGATGGCGCTTCGTCGGCAACGACATTGGCAGCATCAACCGCGAGATGCTGCAGGACGAAAACATGGAGTGGAAGCAGTGGCTCTATGGCCGCCAGTCGCAGCTCCGCGAAGAAGACACCGACTGGAAGCGATGGCTGCTGGGCAAACCCTACCGGCCCTTCGACCCGCACGTCTATCTCGAGTTCCGGCTCTACAAGGATTTCTCTTCGGGCATCTTCGACCAGTGGATGAGCCACGGCAGCGACCTGGTGCATCTGTGGAGCGACGAGAGCTACCCGGCAAGCGTGGTGGCCAACGGCGGAATCTTCGTGTGGAAAGACGACCGGCAGAATCCGGACACCTGCGTAGCGGCCGTCACCTATCCCAAGGGATTTCTCTACACGTACAAGACGACCTTCGGGAACAGCTATCGCAGTTTTTCGCGCATTCAGGGCCGGCTGGGCACCATTGAAAACTACGGCGGCGAAGGCGCGTCGCTTTTTGTCACGACGAAGGAAGGCGGCCGCCAGGAGTTTGATAACTGGGATTCGGGGCCGGTGTTTTCGAAAGCTCCTTTGACAATGGGGCCGGAAAACGACGAGGCAACCACGGTCGAGGTTGCGGGCGTCCCGCACAATTCGCTGGGTCCGAGCGACGACGATGTAACGCATATGATGAACTGGCTGCAGGCGATGCGCGATCGCACGCAGCCGAATGCCACGGTCGATCACGGGTTTTCGCATGCGATCGTGTGCATCATGGCGGCGCAATCGTACTGGAGCGGAAAGAGGCTCTACTGGGATCAGGAGCGGGAAGAGATTGTGGACCAGCCGGTGTGAGATGTTTCCCCGGTTACTGCAGAATTGCACCAGCGCCATGGAGAGCCAGGTGAGGGAAAGAGGACGAAAGATCGTGCGCAGAAGTGTAGGGAGTATTTTTCTTGCCGGGTTTGCGCTGGCTGGATTGCCGCTGAACGCTCAGCAGAACGGTCTTCACGTCGAAATAAGCCCTGACGGAAAGTACAGCATCGGCGCTTCCGGCGCCGCGGCTCCGGCGCTGACCGCGTGCATTGGAGCGCAAGTCGACGGCCGTTGGCTGCATTGCGCAGATTATCCCCATCATGAGGCCAGGCAGGCCTCCGCCGACGGCTATCTCGGGGCAGCCGGGCAATGGGAGGTTGAATGGTCGGGATTGCAGGGCGAGCCTGACCTTGTGTATCGCCTGCGCGCCTACAAGGACAAGCCATTCGCCGATCTTGACGTGACTGTGAGCAACAACACCGGCAAGACCATTCATGTGGAAGCCATCCGCGCCGTCGAAGCCTCGGGCGGAACGATTCCCGATCCCGGTAGTCCCGGGGCGCAGGACCGCGTGCTCTCCGACAGCTTCAGCGAAGACCGGCCGGGGATGAAGATTCACGATCTGGCCGACGCAAAGGACGGCATGCATCGCGCCGTAGGCAGCCAGCTCATCTACAACCGGCAAAGCCGGGAGAGCATCTTTGTCGGTGCGCTTTCATCGGATCGTTTTCTTACCATTCTCCGCCTTCATGTGGACAACTCCGGAGCCGGTTCTCCGCGCGTCGCGTCGTGGGAGGCCGATTCGACGGGAACTACGGAGCTGGAATTGGAGAATTCGCTCGAGCATTCTCCTGCGCAGGATCGCGTCACTTTGAGTCTGCCCGTCGAGCCGGGCGCGGAACTTTCTTCGGAGCGGCTTCTGCTGAGCGTCTCGAGCGATTATCACCAGCAGCTCGAGACCTACGGTTCGCTGATCCGGCAAATTCATCATGCGCGCGTCGAAGCCCCGCCGCTGATGGGGTGGTGGAGCTGGACGGCATTCTATTTCGGCCTGAATGAAGGAGCGGCACTGGCCAACGCCGAGTGGGAATCGCAGCACCTGCTGAAGTACGGCTACAACCTCTTTCACATCGACGAGGGCTACCAGTACGCGCGCGGGGAATACATCACCCCGAACGCCACGATGTTCCCCCATGGCCTGACACCCGTCGAGTATCGGATCCGCGGTCTCGGGATCACGCCCGGTATCTGGACCGCGCCCTTCGAGATCTCGGAGCGATCGCGGGTCTTTCAAAACCATCCTGACTGGCTGGTGCACAACGCCGAGGGGCAGCCGATTCACGCCGGCCACGTGGACGACGACAAGGACCAGCTCTACGTGCTCGACACCACCAATCCCGGAGCGCAAGAGTATCTTCGCGAGACATATTCCAGGCTCGTTCGCCAATGGGGCATCCACTACATCAAGCTGGATTTCATGGACGACACCGCGATCGAAGGCTACTACTTCAAGCCGAATACCACGGCGATGGAGGCGCAGCGCATCGGCCTGAAGATCATCCGCGACACGGTGGGCGACGACGTGCTGCTCGACAAGGACGGCAGCGTGATGATGAATCCTGTCGGCATCGTCGACTACGGACGCATCTCGCAGGACACCGGTCACACCTTCGACGCCAGCCGCGACGCGGCGACCGGCATCGCGGCGCGCTATTACATGAACCGCAACTTCTTCGTCTCGGATCCTGATGCGTTCACTGTTTCCACGCAGACCATTCCCGACCAGTCGTGGCACGAAAGCGTGAAGCCGGCGACGCTCGATGAAGCGCGCGTCTCCATCGCGCTGGCCGCGGTTTCCGGCGGCATGTTCGAGATCGGCGACAATCTTCCCTCGCTCGAAAACTCGCCGGAACGCCTGGCGCTGATCGAGAACGAGGACCTCATCGACATGATCCGCCTGGGGCGTGCATCGAAGCCGATCGACCTGATGAGCTTCGCGCCCTCCGATGAACAGCCCAGCGTCTTCTTTCTCAAAGAGTCGAATCGCCAGAGCATCCTGACCGTCTTCAACTGGACCGAGCACAGCACGGAACACTCGATCCGTTTCGCCGATCTCGGGCTCGCGACGGTCGGCCGCTACACGCTCTCCGACGTTCTCGACAGCCAGGCTCGGGTTCCGCCAGCTCCCGCCGAAATCCACATTTCGCTGCCTCCGCATTCCGTACGCGTGCTCAAGATCGTCGACGGGAATGCGAAGGTGGTTGAGCCGGTCATCCATATGGATCAGCCGGCCACAGGGAATGCCGGCGAAAGCGTCGCGTTCGCAGCGCAGCAGACGAGCGGCGATCCGGTGCTGAGCTGGAAATGGAGCTTTGGCGACGGCACAGAATCGGATGGGGCCCGCGTGAGCCACGCGTGGACCGAGCCGGGAGACTACGAGGTGGATCTCAGTGCGAACAGTTTCGACCCGGTCCACGCCGTCCAGACGTACAAGATTCACATAACCGGAAAAATGCCGACGGATTTCCATCCCGAGCAAAACAGAAGATTCGAGCCGAAGTAGCCGCTCGACCGGCGCCGAACCGGGCTTCCGGCGACAGATTCAAACCAGCACCAGCTCGATGTTTTGCGCGCGGAGCGCCTCCTCCACGCTGCGCGGCAGGCCCTTGTCGGTGATCACACAATGAATCGCCGCCGTCGGCACGATGCGCGAGAGGCTTCGCCGGCCGAACTTGGTCGAGTCGCACACGGCCACCACGCGGCGCGCGGCCTTCACCATGGCCCGGTTCACGCGCGACTCCAGAAAATTCGGCGTCGTCACGCCGGTCTCGGGATCGAAGCCGTCCACACCCAGGAAAAGAATGTCGGCGTGCATTTCCTCGAGCACATCTTCCGCCAGTGGTCCGACCAATGAAAATGAGTTCTTGCGCAGGCTGCCACCGACAAGGATCAGTTCGAAGCCGGTGCCGCTCAGCTCAATGACGACATTGACAGCATTGGTAATCACGGTGAGGTGCGAGAAGCGCTTCAATGCCTGTGCAACGGCAGTGGTCGTGGTGCCGGAGTCGAGCATCACACATTGGCCTTCCTCCACCAGCCCGGCGGCGGCCAGCGCAATGCGATGCTTCTCCTGCGAGTGCTGCTTCTGTTTTTCCTGAATCGATGGATCGAACAGCGCGCCCGACTGCAGGCGCAGCGCTCCGCCGTGCGTCCGCTGGATGAGCCCCTTTGCCTGAAGGAACTCGAGATCCTTTCTGATGGTGATTTGCGAGATTGCGAGCGATCGCGAGAGCTCGCCGACCACCACTTTCCCGTGATTCTGAATGAGGGACAGGATATGCCGACGGCGCTCATCGATCAGCATCTGTCCCGTGTCGGCCGGGAGACGATTCCGCGAACGGGCGTGCGATTCCGGCTTCCGTGTCATGCTTTCGATCCCTTTTCCTTGCAACACCACGCGATCCGCGCCGGCGTCGCTTCAGACCGCGCGGAAACAGCGCTTTGCCGCTCTGGCGCGAGCCGTTGTGTGTGCGACGTCATCGGCTGGTCCGGTTCTTCCCTCGTCCGGAATTCGAAACCAATTGCAGAAGGCCGCGACCGAATGGTAATTATACGGAAGCCGAAGCAGTCCGGCGCCTCCGCGGGTTTTTCCCCGGCAAGAAACCGGTCAAGGCGCAGTCCGCCGACCGGAAAGAAGAGCGATGGCCGAGTTCGATCTGACAATCGCGGGCGAAGTCAATCTCGATCTCATCCTGTATGGTCTCGATACCGAGATTCCCGTCGATCGCGAGGTTCTCGCCACCGGCTTCGAGATGACGCTGGGCAGTTCTTCCGCTATCCTGGCCCACAACATCTCCTACCTTGGAATCCGCGTGGGATTCACAACGCGCTTTGGCGAGGACGAGACGGGGCGGATCGCGATGGAACGGCTCGCCGGAACCCGGGTGGACCTTTCCCGCTGCCGCGCGACGACGGGCGCGAAGACGGGAATCACGATTCTGCTGCCGCACGGGCGTTCGCGCCGGATTCTCACATTCCCCGGCGTCATGTTCGAAATGTCGGTGGCCGACCTGGATTTCGATTATCTTTGCTCGGCGCGCCATTTTCATCTTTCCTCGCTGTTTCTGCAGAAGGGGCTCCATCCGGGCCTGCCCGACCTCTTTCGCACCCTGAAGGGTCGCGGTCTTACTCTTTCGCTCGATACCAACGACGACCCGGAGAGCCGCTGGGGCGCGCCGCTCGGTGAGATCCTGCCGCTGGTCGACATTCTCCTGCCCAACGGCGACGAGGTTTGCCGGATCGCGCGAAGGTCCACGGTCGAGGAAGCCCTGGATGCGCTTTCGACGGTGGTGCCGATGATTGCCGTGAAATGCGGCGCGCAAGGCGCCATCGTGCAGCACGGTTCGCAGCGCTGGCGGGTCCCGGGCATCTCCGCGGATCCGCTCGATACGATCGGCGCGGGCGACAGCTTCAATGCCGGTTTTCTTGCGGCTTGGCTGCGCGGCGCCGGCCCGGAAATCTGCGCGAAGGCCGGCAATATCGCCGGCGCGCTTTCCACCCTGGGGCCGGGCGGCACCGAGGCATTCCGCAACCGAGGGCTGCGCGAGTCCTTCTTGCGCAAACACGGTTTTCCTCTCTGATTCCGGTTTGCCACAGTCGCTTTCGGTTTGTTACGCTGTCGGCTGAAAAACCATTGAAGATCGAATCGTCCGTGCCGCTTTTCGCGCTTTGACGAAGGAGTGCAACGGTGGACCCGCTTACGGCTTTGCTCAACCTTCCGGCAGCGAAAAAAGCCGAAGGGGGCCTCGAATACACTCCGCGCGAGATCGCGCAGCAGCCCGAAACCTGGCTGCGAACCTGTGCGCTGCTGCGCCAACGCGAAGCGGAGATCGAGGATTTTCTTGCCCGGTGCGGAATTCACGGACCTGCCGCAGATCGCCCGGTCGTCCTGCTGGTCGGGGCGGGATCGTCGGACTACATTGGCCGCTGCCTGTATCACCTGTTGCGCTCGCGGTGGCTATGCGAAGTCTTCCCCGTGGCCAGCACGGGCCTGCTCACCGATTTTTCCGGTTTTGTGCTTCCCGGCCGCCGCTATCTCTGGATTTCGATCTCGCGCTCCGGCGACAGTTCCGAAGGCGTGGCCGTGCTGGAGCGGGCCCTGGCAGAGTGCCCGCAGGTTTCCCATCTGCTTCTCTCCTGCAACGCAGCAGGCCGAATGACAAGGGCCACCGAAGGCAGCGCCAATTGCCTCGCCATCGTCCTCGACGAAAGCACGAACGATCGCGGACTGGCCATGACCAGTTCGTTTTCCAACATCCTGCTGGCCGGGCAACTTCTCGCGCACGCAGGAGACATGGCGGAGTTCGAAACCACCGTGAATGTGCTGGCCCGAGCGGCTGAAGATTTTCTTCCCAGGGCCGCCGCGCTCGCATCCGACCTTGCGCACAGCGGATTTTCACGGGCCTGTTTTGTGGGCTCGGGGGCGCTGGCCGGCGCCGCCACGGAATCGGCGCTCAAGCTTCTCGAACTGACGGCAGGGAACGTCCAGGCCATGGCGCAGTCCACGCTCGGCCTTCGCCACGGCCCCATGGCGGCTCTCGATCCCGGGACGCTATTCGTCTGCTTCGTATCGAGCCAGCCGCGGCGCAGAAACTACGATCTCGATCTCCTGCGCGAGATCGGACGCAAAGGCCTGGCGCGCAGGCGCGTGGCCGTGGCCACGGCAGATCCGGAGGCGCTGCGCGGCGAAGCCGAATACGTGCTTGCCCCGGCCGCGGCGCAGTCCATTCCCGACTCCTGCCGACCCGTGCTCGATGTGATCTTTGCGCAACTGCTCGGCCTGTTTTCATCCATGCGATTCGGCCTCAAGCCCGACCTTCCGAGCCCCAACGGCGCCATCAGCCGCGTCGTGGATAATGTGGGAATCCACTACGGCAATTCCTGAGATGCCGCAGCCATTCGGATTCCGGGCGAGGTCGCTGCTCCTTGAGGTCGCGTCGACCTGAATGCAGCCGCTTCGGGATCATGTAACCCAGGAATTGCGACAGGCGCATCTCCGGCGATATGTCAACGTATCTCGAGGAACTCGCTCATTTCCGTGGCGCGCAGCGCGGCATCTGCTCGGTTTGCTCGGCGCACCCGCGGGTGCTGGAATCCGCAATGCTGCGCCACGCGGGCTGCGCCACGCCGCTGCTGTTCGAGGCCACCTGCAACCAGGTAAACCAGTTCGGCGGCTACACGGGAATGACCCCGGCGGATTTTCGCGATGTTGTTCAGGGCATTGCGGAGCGGGTTGGTTTCGCGCGGGACCGCATCCTGCTCGGCGGCGACCATCTCGGACCGTTTCCGTGGCAGCATCTTGCGGCGGACGAGGCGATGGCGCGCGCGATCGACCTGGTCCGTCTGTTCGTCCGGGCGAGCTACGAGAAAATCCATCTCGATGCGAGCATGCCCTGCCTCGGCGACCCGCGCCCGTTGCCGGATGCGACGATCGCCGAACGCGCCGCACGGCTTTGCGCCGTTGCCGAATCGGTTGCAGGCCCGCGCCCTCCCGTATACGTCATCGGAACCGAAGTCCCCACGCCGGGCGGAGCCGTCGACGAGACAGAACTTGCCGTCACGGCGCCGGAGGACGCGGAGCGGGCGATTCGGTTGCATCGGGAGGCCTTCGCCGCGGCCGGACTGGACGCAGCCTGGAGGCGGGTCATCGCGCTGGTTGTGCAGCCCGGCGTGGAATTCGGACACGACAGCGTACACGACTACCAGCCGGCTCGCGCGCAGCGGCTGTGCAGTGTGCTGACAAGCCACCCGGACATCGTCTTCGAGGCGCATTCCACCGACTACCAGATGCCGCATGCGCTCGCGGCGCTGGTTCGCGACGGCTTCGCAATCCTGAAGGTCGGGCCGGCGCTGACTTTCGCGATGCGACAGGCACTGTTCGCCCTCGCTGCCATCGAAGAGGGATGCGTCGGACCCTCCCGTCTGTCGCATCTGCGCCAGACGATCGAAGAGGCGATGCTGAACTCTCCTGGGCAGTGGCAAAAGCACTACGCCGGCAGCCTGGAAGAGCAGCACCGCCTTCGCATTCACAGCTACAGCGATCGCATTCGCTATTACTGGCAGGATGCCGGCGTGCAGCTTGCGGTCGCGAAGCTCGTTGCCAATCTTGAGGAATGCGGCATCCCCGAAACGGTGCTAAGCGACTTTCTCCCAACGCAGTACGCCAGGGTGCGGATGGGAGCCCTTGAAAACAAGCCCGTCCCGCTCATCCTCGATGCGATCGGCAACGCGCTCGACCCGTATCTCGCCGCCTGCGGCTGCTGAAGGCGCTCTTCTCGCCGAAAGAGTGTGAAGAATGTCACTGACCTTCTTCAAAAGCCTCATTACGCTGGGTTTTGAAGACAGACTTCGATATGGCGCCCTTGGCAAAGCGGTCTTCCGCGCGAGAAAAGAAAAGCCTCGTCCGCCGGTCCGCGCCCGACCGCTCGCAGCCGATCCGGCATCTTGTGCAATGGCTTTTTGTGGCGCTGAATCTTTGGATCGGCTTGCAGTTTCTGCTTTGGGCGCGCTACTTCGAGCACGGCGAAACCGGGCTTTATGTGTCGCGCCCCTCCGGAGTGGAGGGATGGCTGCCCATCGCCGGATTGATGAATACCAAATACCTTCTCCTTACCGGCCGCGTGCCCACAATTCATCCCGCCGCAATGTACCTGTTCCTGGGTTTCGTGCTCACGAGCCTGCTGATGAAGAAGGCCTTCTGCTCCTGGCTTTGCCCGGTGGGAACCATTTCCGAGAATCTCTGGAAGCTGGGCCGATTCGCCGTCGGGCGCAGCTTCCGCCTGCCCCGATGGCTCGACGTCGCGTTGCGCAGCCTGAAGTACCTGCTGCTGAGCCTTTTCGTTCTGGTCATCGGATCCATGTCCGCCGAAATGCTCGCAGGCTTCATGAGCACGCCCTACGGAATCATCGCGGACGTAAAGATGCTGGATTTCTTCCGCAATCCGAGGTTGACAGGGGCGATCGTCATGGCACTACTCGTGCTGTTCTCTCTGCTGATCCGGAACTTCTGGTGCCGCTATCTTTGCCCCTACGGTGCGCTGCTGGGGCTGGCGTCGCTTTTGAGTCCGCTCAAGATTCGCCGCGACGCGCAGGCCTGCATCGACTGCGGCAAGTGCTCGCGTGCCTGCCCGGCGCAACTGCCGGTCGACCGGCTCGTGCAGGTCCGCTCTGTGGAGTGCAGCGCCTGCTTGGCCTGCGTGGCTTCATGTCCAGCGGAGAACGCCCTGCAATTCGCGCTGCCTCCCAGGCGGTCGGCGGCGCCGACGCTGCGCTGGTACCGGCGAGTGGTCGGACCCATCGCGCTCACCGGCATTCTTGCTTACATATTCTTTGGAATCATCCTCTGGGCGCGAGTCACCGGTCACTGGCAGACCAACATTCCTCGCGAGGTTTATGCGCGCCTGGTCCCGCACGCCAACCAGGTCAGCCATCCTGGGCTGTGACAATCTGGCCCGGATGGATTGCCCTTCGGCGATCGTCCGCTATTGCCGCCGGTCGCGAAACTCCTGCCCGATCGCCTGGATCGCCGCGCTGTCCAGCGTTTCGGCCGCGCGCGGAAAGACAATCCGCTCTTCAATCCGGATGTGGTCGGCGTAAAGGCTTTTCAGGCTCTGGCTGCTCGAGGAGAGGCGGAGATGCGCATCGCCGTCAAGTGAACCGGCCGCGATCCACTTGTCGTAGAGAGTCTCCACCGTGGCATGCAGGCCGCCGGCAGCGCGATGGTCTTCCTCGAGGCTCGAAATCTCTTCGAACGGCCCGCCCTTCAGCACGCTGCGGAGCCGGGGAAACAAGGATTCCTCCTCGTCGGCATTGTGCCGCATGCCGCCTGTGCGGAAATACTGAAGCGCGGCCCGCACGGCTGCCGTTTCGTCTTCCAACAACGCCCTGCCATGGGCGCGTTCAACCACGAAGCAGAGGATATTGAGAAAGTGCTCGATCCTGCGATGGCAGTCCATGAGCATTCCGATCGGATCGTCGAATCCGCTGTCCGGCCTGGCGCCGATTTGTATTCCCATCCTTGCCCTCCCCATCGATTATCCGCCTTCGTTTGACCAATCGGCCACCCTGGGCAGAGCCTGGCTCGTTGCGGAGCCGGCCGGCCAGCGTACGAAAGTCGGCTCAAACATCCCCGATAGTTGTAACCCGGCTGACACCATTCGTGCATAAAATGGGACATATTTATATGAAGGACCGGGAACTTAGACTATACGCGAAAGTGCTCCGGGCGGGTGCGGGATCGAAGGTCGACTGTCGCCCCAACGACTGGAGAGATGCCCAGGCTTTGGTCTGTCACGGCCTCATTGAGCTGGTCGGGGAGCGCAGTCCGCACGGATTCTTTGCCGTTCGTGCGATCGAGCAGGGCGCTCCTGCCGGCGCAGGGGACCGTCCCACCCGCGGGCCTGAATAGCGCGTTGGCGCTGCACGTTGACTCTTGACGGACACGCGGTTCCACGCCGCTGGCCGATCCGTCGCAGTTCGCATGGATCGAACAACGCCGCCCGCTCACTTGTTGCGGCACACGCGAAATCCCTGATCGGGACCCTTGCCATTCGCTGCCAGACTGCCCCGATAGGCCGTTGCGGTGCAGAAGTCTGCGCCCATCCAGCCGCCGCCCTTCCAGACCCGGCTGAATCCGCCAGGGCTTCCCTGAGGGTTGGTTGCATTGGTTTTCAGGTCGCCGTACCAGTCCCAGCACCATTCCCTGACGTTGCCTGACATATCGTAGAGCCCCAGTTCGTTGGGCTTTTTCCTGCCAACCGGCATTGTCCGATCATGGTTTTCCACGATTTCCGGCCAGTACCAGTATCCGGTGAGGTAGTTGTCCCCGGAGTTCCTCCAATACCAGGCCACTTCGTCCGCAAGATTGCCTCCACTGTAGATGTAACTCCGGCTCGACTGGCCCCCGCCGGCGGCATATTCCCACTCCGCTTCCGTGGGCAGCCGGTACCCATCGCCCCCCGGATTCCTCAAGACCGTCCACTTGATGTCATCGAGATCGCCGAACCTGGGATTTGGCCTGTTATCGGGGTCCTTCGTCTTCCGGTCGATCTTGTAATACGGCTGCAAACCCTCCTCGATGCTTCTCCTGTTGCAGTAATCAATGGCGTCGTACCAGCTCACCATCTCCACGGGGAGATCGCCGCCCTTGAATCGCGAAGGATTGGTTCCCATGACTTCGACCCAGTCTTCCTGAGTTACATCGTATTTGCCGATATAAAAGTCCGACAGGAAAATGTTTTTTTCATAGTAATTGGATGTCCTGTTTTTGAAGGTCCCGCCCTTTACCAGGACGAAGTTGTCAGGCGGCTGTGCCGAACAAGCACCGACAAGAAACAGGATTGCCGCCGCAGCCAGTTGTTTTCTCATGGAGGGGCCTCGTACATTCGGGTCGAAGAGTCGAAGGTTCCGGAGAATCCGGATTCAGACAAGCCCGGAACCATGGGCGCACCCAGGCGATGCCGCGCGCCCTTGCATTTGTGAATCGTTCCTCGAATGCGCTCCGCCGGGGCCGGCGTCCGCGAGGCCTGCCGGCCCTGGCGATTTCCGATGAATCGGCGGGAAGGTTTACCAGACGGTCGCGTTAACGTACCCACTGGCGCCGTTATATGCCTCCGTCCCCAGAATCATGTAATTGAAATTGCCCAGAGGCATGCCAAGGTTTTTCCAATTGTTAAAGTGGTTGCCCGTGGTAACAGTGTGGTTCGATCCGATCGATGACCCGCCCCACGCATCCAGATACTGCTCGAAGGTAGCGGTGCCCTCAATGGAGGGCTGGTTGACCTGCTCGTGCTCATAGGTGTCGTACGTATGTCCATCGCTGCTGACGCTGCCTTTGTAAGTTGCGTCCGCGGTATACAGCGAACCGAACTCGGTGATGTAGTACTCGACGAGCGGATTCGTCGTCCAGCCGTAGACAGAGATGGTGTTATACCCGTTGGCGGCGCCGACGTTGTAGCCCACGGATATGGATCCACCGGGATTCCAGCCTTTGCCTCCAACCATATCGCCGACACCCGACCAGCTTATCGAGTAATTGCCGCCGCCGTAGTCATCGGTCAAGGTCATGGTTGCCGAACCGCTACTGGTGTACAACGAATAGAAGTACCCGTTATTTGTTCCGGTTCCATTGTTTTGTACTGTCGTCTGAGCGTCTGCGCCGATTGCCGCGCAACCCGCCATAACCAGAGCCGCGAAGAGTACTTGCATAGTTCGCGATGAAACGAACCTGGCCAGGTGCATACAGATTTTCCTTTCGTGTGGGGAACTGGTTTTTTCGGTTTCCGGAGGGAGTTGAACTTTCCAAAGGCAGCGCGCCGGCAAATCCCGGGCTTGCGCCTGAGGCGGAGCAGTTCCACCGGCGCGCCGTCGAATCAACGACTCGTGATTCGTGTTGATGCAGTGGCGAGCGAAAGAGTAAATCAATTTAGTAAATCGGTATAGGTGAATTCTATTACCCAAGTAACCCCAATGAGGTACCCATTTCTCAATCAATTGATTCAAAATCGTTTAATAGCCAACGTGGGTGTTCCTGCCAGAACGGCGGGATTTGCGTACACCAAGGGATCCGGCCTACCGGCCCGCTACAGGGGGGCTTCGCCGATTGATTTTGTTTCTTGATTCGCTCTTTTTTGTGTTGACCGCGGTCGATGGTGACGCGAGGAGGAACCGTCTCCTGTCCGATTCCCCCGGCTCGGCTGGTCTCGGGAGTGAGCCAAGAGGAAGTTGCCCGAATCGTCGAACCATGTCAAGCGCAAGTTGTTATTTTTGTTCAATATATATCGTATCTAAACCCAACAAAAACCGCGTTGGGTCTGCCGGATTCCACAGGCTTTACTCTTGCAGATTCGCTTTTTGTTCGCCTTAATTTTTCCCGTGTTCAACCTGCCCGACGCGCCGATCTGCGACTATGCCGTGCGCTGCAAGGGATGCGGCGGAACGATTCCTGCGCCCGTCGAAACCATGCCGGGTTCATGGATCATTGCCGACTGGCGACCCGATCTCATGGTTGAGACTGGCTCCGGCACGGGAAGGCCCGGCTGTCGCAGCCTTCTTGATGTGCGAACTGCGTCGGCGCGAATTGCCAACTGTATCCTGGTCGCGTGAACGAAAATCCTCCGGAAGAGACTTTGCCGGCTTCCCGAATGGCATCTCGATGGTGGCGCCCTGCGCCAGAATGGTGAATACCCGGTTCGCCGTCTCCTCGGTGCGAGTGCCAGGCCGGTGGATCAGGTGCACGGCCTTCATCGCCAAACAACTGAGAAGGAATTCGTGCTTCACTTTGTTTTCCGCTGCGAAAATCAGATGTGGTTGCATAGTCGCCTCTTTGGACTACCCTCGCGCCCCGATCCAGGCTGGTTGCGTTTCAATGGTTCGAAGCCAGAAAGAAGCGTAGCCGGAAACATCCGCCGGCCATGTCCGGCCACAAGGCTGTCCCGCCATTCCCAATGTCAGCGCTCACCCGCGTTGGCGCCGGTCGGAGTTCGAGCCGGAATTGCGAATGGAGTCGGATGACTTCGGCACCATTTGTGCCGGTCTTGCTACGGCGGGCCAATCGGGAATCGGCTCGATCAGCCATAGCGGAACGCGCTTAGGAGCGTTGACTGTTCTTATTATAGCTCTATTACCGGGCTCTCTGATATTACTTGTGGTTCATGCGTAACGGCGATCACACATGTGCGTTTCCATCTTGATTTCCGTGACACTTCTCTACCTATAAAGCATCATTCAAACGGAATTCGGGATACTTCGCGAGGGAGTATTTGACTATGGCCGGGTTGACAAGATGGCAGCCGTTCCGCGAACTCGCCCTGCTGCAGCAGCGGATCAATCAACTATTCTTTGACGCTTTTCCTGTGCCGGAGATCGTCTTGTTCGAGTCGACGCCATTGGCGACGCCCTGGTTTACATCCCGGACTGACTCCGTGAAGAAAAGGATGATGTCGTTCTCGATATGGAAATCCCGGGCATGCGCGCGGAGGATCTGAAGCTGTCGCTTGAGGGCAGTATGCTGACCGTGAGCGGCGAGCGGAAGTTCGAAGCAACAAGGAAGGAAGCACGCTACCGTCGAGTGGATCGCTCTCACGGAAGCTTTTTGAGAACACTTACGCTGCCGGCGACGGTTGATCCGAATACCGTCAAGGCGAAGTACGAAGACGGCATTCTGCATGTGACGATCACCAGGAAAGCCGAGGCGCGGGCCCACCCAATCAGGATCAGCGGTGAAACGAAGCAACTGACTGCCGAAGCAGCGTAGTAATTCATGGTCCCCTGGCGGGTCGCATAACAGCTCGAGGAAGATCCTGTGGGTCCCGGGCCCTTCCCCGAATGAAGAACGGCTTTTTCTTCCAAAGGACAGTCACTGACACTGTCAGACAAGTTCAGTCGTGCGCGGAGAAGGATCACGGATGCAAGACCAGGAGATTCTCGAAAAGCTGCTGGACGCCGAAAAGGGACGTCCCGAGGTGTCCAATGCGCGGCGTGCGCGCGGTCCTCGATCATGCGATCACTGGAGCCTTCCAGTCCTTCTGGAGCGCGCTGCTTATCTGCGAAAACTCGCCATGCTGGGCGAGGGATCCGCAAGCGAAACCATCAAGGAATACCAGGGTTATAAAGCGACTCTCTATATTCAAGTGCGCAACGGGATGGCCGAAATGCACGGCGAGTTTGATGAGATATTCATTGTTCTTGACGGGCACGCCATTCTGGCGAGCGGTGGCACCCTTGAAAAGGGACAGCAGAGCGCGCCTGGAGAAATGCGGGCACCAGCCATTATTGGCGGCTCAAGGCAGGAATTGCAAGCCGGTGACGTTCTACATGTTTCCGCCGGGACGCCCCACCAGGTGCTCCTTTGCGGGGATGACACCCTGAGTTGTCTCGTGGTGAAAATCAGGAAATGCGCGGGATTATGATGAGCGCGCTCCCGAGGCCTGAAAAGTCGAACTTCGCACCTCTGCGTCAAGTCCGGACTGGTTGCTCACTGTTCGCGTATCGCTGCGACAGGATCCACGCGCACCGCGCGTCGCGCCGGAAAGTAACACGCCAGCAACGAAATCACCCCCAGCAGCGTAAATACCGCAGCCACTGTCTTCGGATCGTTGGCGCCAATACCGTAAAGCATGCCGGCGATAAGTCGCGTCAGGACGAATGAGAGCGCCAGCCCCGATACCAGCCCGAAGACGGTGAGCCACAGCCCCTGCTTCATCACCAGCCGCAAGATATCGCTGCGCGATGCGCCCAGCGCCACGCGGACCCCGATTTCGTGCAGGCGCAGTTGCGTCCGATAGGCAACCACTCCGTAAATGCCCGTCGCCGACAACACGAGGGCAATGATCGCAAAGATACCCGCGAACGTACTTTCCATGATCGCAAATGAGTTCGAGATCCGGGTGGTTTCGCGCAGGGTTCGCAGATCGAAAATCGCAAGCTGGCCATTGACTTGATGGATCGTCTCCAGGAGGGCAGGCTCCATAGCGGCTGGATCGCCGTTCGTCCGAAGCACGACGGTCGTTGCACGCGAGCTCTGGAAGAAGCTCAGATAAACCATCGGCTCCGGCCGCTCGTTGATAAATTGATGCTTTGAGTTCCCTGCCACTCCAATCACCGTGTACATCTGACCACCGACTCCGAGGCGGCGCCCTATGGGATCCGCGCCAGGCCAGTAGCGGGCGGCTGCGGACTGATCGACGATGACGACGCGTGGGGCAGTTTCGTTGTCATCGCGCGTAAAGTCACGCCCTTCGATAATCGGTATGCCTATCGCCGCAAAAAAACCCGAAGTCACGTCAGCGCGACGCACCTCGCGGAACTCGTGCAACTGCGGTACGTAGCCTTCGGGATAGACTTCGCTGCTGCTGCCATTGAAGCTGAGCGGTAACCAGTCCGTGAGCGCCGCGGACTTGACTCCCCGTAGTGCAGTCGACCGATCGAGAATCTTTTGCCGGATTGCGTTCTCCTCGCCGGGCGAATAGCCGGCGCTCTCCAGGCTCACCGAAGCGGTGAGGACGTGATCCTCCCGAAAGCCGGGATCGGCCTCACTCATATTTCTCATGGTGCGCAGGAGCAAGCCGCAAGAGACCAGCAGGGCTGATGAAAGAGCGATTTGGGTCGCAACCAGGCCGCTGAGCATGTATCGGTTATGCCCGCTGGCGGAGACGCTGACTGCCTCATCCTTGAGAACCTCCGCGGGGCCGGCACGCGAGGCACGCCATGCAGGCAATGCGCCGCAGAATGCGCTGGCCACGACAGCGAGCAGCAGGATGGCGAAGATGACATTTTTGTCGATCGTACCGTTGAGGACAATCGGAAGGGAGCTCGGCGGTATGAAGTTACCTAGGCATTTCGCTGTCCACAAGGTGGGCAGAATCGCTACTGTACCGCCAGCGCACGAAACCAGCGCGCCTTCGAAGACCATCTGACGCATGAGCTGAATGCGTCCCGCGCCGAGCGATTGGCGAATAGCGATTTCGCGGCGGCGCGAGCTGAAACGAACCAGCGCAAGCGTAGCGACGTTGACACAGGAGAGCAGAAGAACCACTCCGGCAATGGTCAGCAGAACGGGCAAGGACGCGGCCAGGTATACATTGGCTCCAAATGGCGAACGCCACAGCGGATCGAGCGTGATGGTGTTGACGCCCGGATGGTCGTCGGGATAGTCCATGACCAGCCGGCGCATCTGAAGTTCAAGATCCTGTGTCGCGCGGGCGCGGCTGACACCGGGGCGGAGCCTGCCTATGACGTTGAGAAACGGGCTGCCTCGCTCGTTCATTTGAGAGTCATTGCCCAGGGGATTGAGCGGTAGCCAGGCATCGTCACGAACCCCCGGCATCGCGTTGATAAACCCCTTCGGTGCGACGCCGATGACGGTGACCGGGCGCCGCGCAAGTTCGATGGACTTGCCGATGATTGCCGGATCGCCGCCGAAATGTGTTTGCCATAGCGAATAGTTCAGGACGACATAAGGAACCCCGCCCTCGCGTGCTTCTTCGCCAGGCCGAAAGAAGCGCCCGAGTGCTGGCTTGATACCGAGTACATCAAAATAGTTCGCCGATACGTTTGCGACGTAAATGCGCTCGGGAGCCGAGCCGCCGGTAAGCGCCAGCCAGTCGTTATGGTAGGCAAGCAACCCGCTGAGGCTCTGATTGCGTTCACGCAGATCGCAATAGTCCAGGTACGAAAACGGCGGACGGGGCGTGATACTCCACTGCCCGCGCATCACACTTACAAGGCTTTCCGTCTCTCTTGCCGCAGGAATCGGGCGCAACATGGTGCCGTCGATCCAGCTAAAGATGGTGCTGTTGGCGCAGATGGCGATCGCCAGCATCGCCGTCGCCGTGACCGTGAAACCGGGGCTCTTGCGCAACTGCCGCACTGCAAAGCGCACATCCTGGAGCAGTCCGGACATGACCGCCTCCCATGAGACTTTGCTCTCCGGGGATGAGAGTAGTCATCGCTTCGGGAGCATGCAGTGCGCCAAAACACGTCTGAACACAAGCAACTGCTCATCAATGACATAGCCGGGTGATCGTTTTCGCTCGAATTCGGGCTCAATCTTTTGGCGTCGCCCGCGCGTCGTTTTTTGAGCAGGTTCCGGGGAATCACGGCAGAGCATTCCGGGGGAAGCCTTCGCACATCGACTCTTCATTTTCGAAACACTCGTTTCAGGCATGATGCCTGGCGTCCGCTCGGCGCCAGTCTTCCAGAAGCCCGTGGCACCACTCATCGTCTGCACAGTCCCCGCATCCCATCGGCGCGTTCGACCACGCGCCTCCTGGTTCCCAGGTCACGTTGATGCAGATTTCGAGCGCTCCGATAACTCCGGGAGCGGCCTGGTGTCGAGGACGAGCATCCGAGGTCGAACTCCCGGCAAACCAGAATCCGCCATCCACCAAACCAACTCTGAGCCGCGCTCGCGTGTGCCGTGCGACACATCGCTGCGTCCCTGGTTTCGCTAATCTCGAGCCAAGCTTTACCCCGCTCGCTTCACCGCAAGGCGCTACCGCTCGAAGGTCGGTAAAAGCCAGCAGGACAGTCGACCGGGAATTGAACCGCCGCAGGATGGCCGCAGCGCAGCAGCGGGATTACAAGGCGTAGAAGGGGAGTCGATCAGAAATGTTCAGCAAAGTCGTTGGAGCATTACTTACAATTCTCGCTTTGTTCTTGATTCCAGCAGCGTTTGCTTGTCTGTTTTGCATTGTCTTTCGGCCTTGGATCTGAGTTGAGTGGTAAGCATGGGTGCGATCTCCGATTCCAGTCGGTCTATCTTCCTGCGGGATTCCTCGGCACGTGCCGGGCCCATCGTTCAAATGGTTGCTACCGCGATGGATTCCTTGTGGAAACGGATGTCTTCCAAAGTCAAACCGGGCAATATCCCGGCAGAGGAGCAGGATTACTACCGTCGAAGCCACCACGACGGCATCCAGCGTGATCTGTTTCTGGATTAAGACCGTTTTCATTGCGACCTCCAAGGTGATGGGCTTCTCCGCGCGGTAGTGATCGCCTTGGCCGGAAAGAATCAACCCAGGCACTCCCAGAGCCTCCATCAAGTCCCGATCCTCTGCAGACACTTTCCGCGAGTTCGGCTGATGAATCGGGGAGTGGTTCCGGCATGGTCCAGTCCTCGAAGATTGCCCAGTTCTCAGCCGTGCGATGTCGGCACTCGGGAGCGTGCCAGGCAAGATCCATGGTCGAGGAGGAAGTTGGAAGATCACTTGCTGATCTCGATAGAGCACAACGTGTCGGACCTTCCGTCCCGCCTGGCTCGTGCATCCGTCCGGCGGGATGGTGTTGGGTGGTGTGACCGAAATTCGGGGCCGCAGCCGGCGTTTGGTGCGCGGAGAGCAACCCGACACTGAACGGCAGGCGCCTTGCCATTCATGACGAACGCCGGGAGGCAACCGGGAGATACGACGGACCTGGTTGGCACACCTTTCGCCACACCTACCGTTCGTGGCTGGACGACGCCGGCGCCCCGATCGGGGTGCAGCAGAAGCCGGCGCGGCATGCTGAGGTCTCGACGACGATGAATGTGTACGGAAACGCCTTGATGGCGGCCAAGCGTGAGGCCAATAGCAAGGTGGTCAGGATGGCACTGAGGAGCGCTTGAGCCATGAAGGAGCCCTGCAGCAAAAACCCCGGAGACCCCATAGCGTCTGGACAGGCGCCGTTATATGGGGTTATCCGGGGTTGGCCGATCGGCTAAATGGTTGCGGGGGGTGGATTTGAACCACCGACCTTTGGGTTATGAGGGGAATTTCACCCCCAACACCAGACAAAACCAGACGCTAAGCCCCAACAAAAACACGCTCCGGCACCGCATGCGATCGGCTCATTTTGGGCGATGTTGTCAGCAGTTCACGGACAGAACACGGACAACGGACAGGACTCTTGACCCTGTAACAGTTTAGCAATTCTCTCTCCCCGGGCCGGAAGGTCTGTGAAGATCGGCGGGGGTCGGTTTCGGTCGGATAGTCACGAATTGGTCACGTCGGCAATGGCTTTCCTTAAGCTGCCTGGCTCCCCGTTAACGCCTCTGAGCGAGATCGTCACTGGCTTGGCGAGTCGGACTGAGATAAACCTACGGGATCGTTCTTCGAAGACTCGCCAGCAGGAAAGTCATTGAAAATGCTGAGGCACGTCGGCAAGGTATCTAACCCGCCGTTCATAGCGGTAGCTTTGTAGTTCCATTCCCATGTTTTGCAGTATTGGCCAGTGACCGTGTCCAGTGCGATTCCGGAGGGAGACCCCGGAGAGGGCACGTTCACAAACCTGTGGAGCGGAGGATAATGCTGATCCTTCGCGGAGGACGGCGCTGCTCCCTTCTGACCCTCGTTGCAGCCGTTGGATTGGAGCAACATGAGAAACAAACAACAAATGCTGCTTACAGCAGCTCGCATGCCGACAATGTTAATGCTTCGTCCAACAGATATGTTCTGTTTTCATCGCACAAGGTGCCTCGAGAGCAACGGCACGTTTAGTCTGCGTTCCGACCAACGTCCCCACAAAATCACCACTCGAATTGCTCGGTGATGTCATTTCCGACTGTCACCCTTGCAAAAGGCCGGAAGTAAAGTATGCCTTTATCGAACGCCATCGACGGATCTGGCCGATCAGTGTGCAGTGCCGGGTGCTGCGGGTGAGCGTTTCCGGTTTCCATCAACATGTTGCGCGGGGGCGGAAGATCGCCTCGCGATGTAGCGCCCGCATATCCGCCAAAGTCCACCAGGAAGACAAGACCCGTATCAGTTTTCCGTAGGCACCCGCTCAACGTGATCGACAACTACGATGTCCGAAGGAACCTTCCGAGATTCAAGCCTGAGACCAACTTCCTGCAATGCCGTAAAAAGGGAAGGTCCGGGGTCAGCCGCCATGTCGCTGCCGGGGCCGTTTGGCGACTCAAGCGCGGGATCCGGCGTCCATTCCAGCTTGAGGTCATATACCCCCTTAAGGTCGGTCTCATTGGTCACCGGTTGCCCAAGCGAACGCGCAAGTACGTTCGCCAGTTCGCTCATCGACCACTGGTTTCCTTCAATCAGCCCCTTGCGGCCGGTATGAAATGTCCTCGGGCCTGTCGATTCGTGGAGTTTGGGACCGCCTTTGGCAACCACCAGAGCAAACCCGCGGACTGGCTTGGTCTCATGGTGAACGCTAAGTCTGAAACGATCGATCAAGAGATTGCGGAGCAGATATTGGAGTTGCTCGGGCTTGTATCCTGCGGGAGGCTTGGCGAGGATGTCGAACGTCAGGTCGTTCAGCCATCCGGGTCCGACTAACTGTTCCTGGGCTTTCACGCTGAATGCGACAGAGATAAGCGTCCTGAGGGACAGATTTTCGATCTGGATCTGCCCGGGGTCATCCTGAATTCCCGATCTCCCGGTCGAGCCCGGTGAGCCGGGAACATGTGGTCTGACAGATGCCACCTCAAAGGACAGATTCTCGTGCGGCATGACCTGGCCCGAAGTGCCGCTGAGTTGCTTCTGGTCGGCGGACGATTGTGCCCGCACGAAGGGGGCATTCACAATACCCATAGTGATCGGCACCGCGACAGCCGTCAGAGCGGCAGCTGCCAGAACTGCCTTTCTTCCGACATTCAGTTTCAGAGCCACGCGATTGGCGATGATCGCTTCGATTCGTCTCTTGAGGTCCCCGCCTGTTACCCCGGCAACGCATGCGAGCGGCGATGCCAGATAAAGTTCGCAGATTTTGATTATGCCTTCCGCGTATGCGCGCGGATCGCTGAGCCGCAGGACTTCCTCATCACAGGCCCGCTCGCGCTCTTCCATCAGGCGCGCGCCCAACCACCAAATTAGCGGGTGGAACCAGAAGAGCCATTCGACCACAATGTGAATCAACATGGTGAGATTGTCGCGGCGGCGGACGTGGCAGAGTTCGTGAGTCACAATGGCATCCATCTCCTGCGTCGTGAGGCAATCCGCAATGCCGTAGGGCAGCAGCAGGACCGGCCGGAAGATACCGAATACGCCAGGTTCTCCGAACGCAGACGAACTCCTGACCGGCAGACCGATGGGCAGGTTCAAAGCCGATGCGGTTCGCACGGACGCGCGCATCCGCCGCCAGCGCCTAGCCCAACGGCAAACCAGTAACGCAAAACCAATTGCCCACACGGCGATGATCAGAGGCACAATCACGCTGGCATAAGACAAGTGGACTGCGGGCGTCGCCACCTGCGCCGCAGGAGTTGTGAACGGCTCGCCTATCTGCTCAAGGGCTGAAAAACCAGCTGCCGGGACAAGCCTCGGCGTGGTCGAGGCGGCGTACCGTCCCAAGAGATCGCCGATATCCGTGAGTATCGAAAAGGGAATAAGGAATTTCACGGATGCCGACAGCCATAGCCAGTACCGCATGCGCGCCTGGTTCTTGTGCAGGAGCAGCGCCAGAAGACCCGCGGCAGCGGCGAACAGCGTGGACTGCCATAGGTGATTCGCAAAGGAGAGCAACGGGTTCGTGATCATTTGTTCTTTTCCTTCCTTGTAGCGCTCCACAGCGCTTTGCGGGCTTCGCGCACTTCCTCCGCGTTGAGTTTTCCTGAATCGATAAGGTGCGTCACGATGGGCAGGGATTTGCCGCCGAACAGCGACACCAACTCATCGATCAACCGATGCTGCGCGGAGCTGCGGGAGACCACGGCTTCAAACACATATGCATTGCTGATCTTTTCTGTGCGGCGCACTGCTTTCTTGAATTCGAGCCGATAGACCACGGTCTGCACCGTCGTATAGGCGGGTCGTCCCTCCTCAGGAAATGCCTCCTGCAGTTCCCGGATGGAGGATGGGCCTTTGGCCCAAAGAGTTTCCATAATCCGGAGTTCCAGTCTGGACAGCCTTGGCGTCGGCATCGTAAACTCATTATACTACAATGTGCTGTAGTATTCAATGGCTTTTAGAAAGAAACAACCACACCGGACGCCGGAAACATGCTGTAGGCCGGCGCCAATCGTGTAATGCCAAGCTGAGATGATGACATTGACGCGGTCAGCAGACACCGAATCTCAGCGAATCGTCGTTGGCCTGCATAGAAGAGATGTTTATTAGGAGCGGAGATTGAGAAGGCTGTTCAGCAGGCGGTCTACAAGCGGCAGGAACAGCAGGAGCAGTGCTCACCAGAGATGGTTCTTGAAGTGGAGAAAGAAAAGCCGAGAATTCTGGCCGCTTAACCACTATTTCTCACTTCAAAAACAGAAACGGCCTAGAAGCCGGTATCTTCTAAGCCGTTGTCAAATCGCTGGTTACAGTGTAAACCAATTGGTTGCGGGGGGTGGATTTGAACCACCGACCTTTGGGTTATGAGCCCAACGAGCTACCGGGCTGCTCCACCCCGCAATACGAGTGTAGCAATTCCGGTCGCGCAGGGTCAATCGAGGAGCGGCCCCTTCTTTTTCGATCCCGCCAAAGAACAGCGCCGGTTCATCGCCCGACCGGCCTTCGGCCAGCCTGAGAATGCGCGGAGGCGCTGTCTGGCGGATGGCTCGTCGTCTTCTATCCGGTGCAAAAGCCGATCCGATACACTGCGAGGAAACCAGCCCCGGAGGTTCCCGCTCCATGTCGCTTCTGTACGTGGTGGTTCTGGTGGTGATTGTTGCCGTGCTGCTTGCGGTCGCCATCAGCCGTACGGCACGGGTGAAAACCAAGGCCGATTACCTCGTCGCCGGGCGCTCGCTGCCTGCCACGGTGCTGGTGCTGACGCTGCTCACCTCGTGGATAGGCGCCGGGTCGCTCTTTGCGGGCGCGGAGAACGCCTATCGCAACGGCTTCGCCGCGCTGTGGCAGCCGGCCGGCGGCTGGGTGGGACTGCTGCTGGTCTACTTCATCGCTCCCCGGGCGCGCAAGTTCGCTCAATTCACGCTGCCCGACCTGCTGGAGACGCGCTACAACCAGACGGCGCGCGTGCTGGGCACGATCGCCATCCTCTTTGCCTACGTGGGCATCACCAGTTATCAGTTCAAGGGCGGCGGCGACGTGCTGCACCTGATTTTCCCCGGCACGGTGACATCGACGCTCGGCACCTGCATCATCGCCTTATTCGTGATTGTGACTACCGCGCTGGCCGGCATGTCGTCGGTGGCGTACATGGATGTCGCGATCGGCTCGCTGGTCACGGTGATCTGCATTGTCTCCGTGCCGTATCTCTACTTCAAGGCGGGCGGATGGTCGGGGTTGCACGCCACGCTGCCGCCGGAGTACTTCCAGTGGCTGGGCAACTTTCGCCTGGGCGCCAATGGCGTGGAGCAGCCGGTGGAAGTGGGCGTCATTCGCGCGCTTGAATTCCTGGTGCCCGTGCTGCTGCTCATGCTCGGAAACCAGGTGATGTACCAGAAGTTTTTCTCGGCCAGATCGGAGCGCGACGCGCGGATCTCCGTGATCGGCTGGACGCTGGGAACCCTTTTGCTGGAGACGCTGATCGTGGCCATCGCCGTCTTCGGTCGCGCGCTGTATCCCACGGGTGAAGTGGCCGCGCATCCTCGCGAGATCATTCCCTACACCGCGCGCAACGCGCTACCCCCGTTCATGGGAGCCCTTTTGCTCGGAGCCGTCTTCGCCAAAGTGATCTCTACGGCTTCCAATTATCTGTTTTCCCCGGCCACCAATCTCATCAACGATGTTTTTGTGCGCTACATCGCGCCGGAGGCCTCGCACAAGCGTGTGCTGATTGTTTCGCGGCTCACCGTGGTACTGCTGGGCTGCTGGGCGCTTTATCAGGCGATCTACGCCGAAAGCATCCTGCAGAAGATGCTTTGGGCCTACACCATCTATTCGGCCGCGCTCACGCCCGTGGTGCTGGCGGCGTTTTATTCGAAGCGCGTAACGGCGTGGGGCGCCGTGGCCGCCATCGCCACGGGCACCGTGGTAACGCTGGCCTGGGACGCGCCGGCGGTAAAGAATCTCTTTCCGTCCATCCTGGCGCAGCGGGATGCGATCTTTCCAGCGCTCATCGCCGCGGTTGCCGCCATGGCAGTGGTGAGCGCGTTTACGCCCAGGACCGCGCCGGTGCAGGTGGAAGAGGTGACGAAGTAGGGACGGCGCCGGGTTGCTCCGCGTTCCGAATGCAGACGGAGCCTCAGGGGTTGAAACCCCCATTGATTTTGCGGCTCGCGCCGGCACGACTGAAAGTCGTGCCCTGTTGCAAGGCCATGATGGATCGCTCCACTCGACTTTTCCGATGGCATCGGCCCCAACCGGCCTTACACTGTCGGTGGATTCCCACCGGAGCCATGCCCGTCGCTCAACTGACGCTCGAAGTCCGGATTGAGCATGCCCAGTCTCTCAAGGACCGGCGGCAGGTGGTGCGCTCGCTCAAAGACCAGTTGCGGCAGAGCTTCAACGTCTCCGTGGCGGAGATGGACGAAGCGGTGGGATGGCAATCGGCGACCATTGCGGTTGTCGCCATCTCGCGCTCGCGCGACTATCTTCACGGACTGGTCGAAGAGGTGGAGCGCGCCGCGCGCCGCATGCTCAACGAGCATGGCGCCGAGCTGGCCGACTCGTTCTGGGAGTACGTGGAGAGTTGACCGGGCGGGCGCTTGAGACGACCTTGGTTCCTCCCACCCTTGCCGCCGAAACAAGAACGGGGCAAGGATGGGGCACCCCGTCACCCATCCTGTCCGCTCGCTGACGTGCACCGGCAAGTACGGGCAATCCAGGTGTCACGGCGCACACGCATTTCAGAGGAAAGAGGACAGGAGATGAAACGAGCAGCGGCAGTCTTGTTTTGCCTGGTCCTGGGCACGGGCGCAAACCTGAGGGCGCAAAACAGTGTAGAGGAGCAGAGGGTACGCAAGCTTCCGCAGGCGTTCTGCGATGCGTTTACAAGGCATGACGGGCACGCGCTGGCAGGGATTATGGCCGAGGATGTGGATTTCGTCACCGTCGGCGCACTCTGGCTGCATGGCCGCACAGACTTTGAGAAGTATCACACACGGCTGCTCAGTGGGCGTTTCAGGAATGTCACCTGCACGAATCTGCAAACCCTGGTTCGTTTTTTGAGGCCGGACTTCGCGGTGGTGCACTGGACATGGACGCTGGAGGGTGACAGGAATGTCGACGGCACCGCGCGACAGCGTCGTTTCGGAATGATGACGATGATCGCCGAGAAGCGGAATGGCAACTGGCAGGTCGACGCGGCGCAGAACGACGATGCCGATCCCAGCCCCGCCCCCGAACTCGGCAATGACGTAAGGCCGGTTGTGCCCATTCCGGGCTCGACCCCGATGCAGCCCTGCGTATTCCGATGAAATGGGGCACTGATTCCAGCGCAAGTGGGGCAGCATCGAGGCAAGCGACGCTGGTTACGGCTATCATCACCGAAGTGCCCCATTTGAGTCAAGATTTTTGTTCTTGGTGAACCAATCAGCATCATTTCGTTTCCATCATCTCGTTTCCCTCCTGATACGTTCCGAAAAAGATGGGGCGCCGTTCCGAAGCAAATGGGCACTGATTCCAATGGAGGTGGGGCACTCATTCCGATCCATGTGGGGCGGCGTTCCGAGGGAGTGGGGCAGCATTCCGAAAATGGTGGGGCACCGTTCCGAACGAAGTGGGGCAGCCCGGGCGGTTGCCCCACCCAAGCATTTCACAGCATTTCCGGCGACGATGCCTCTGCGGAACCAGCATTGGTAGCCGCCACCGAGTTCGCCATCTGTAACCAGCGCTTTTCCATCTCCTCCATCCGGCGGCGGATATGATCCCAGTAGCTGGCGGGAATGTGCGGCTGGCTGACTTCCTTTATTAATGATGCGAAGTACGCCAGGCTGGTGATGGGCACTTGGGATTGGCCGTTCAACAGGGTCACATATTTGCGGGCACATCCTAACCATATGGCCCGGCGCAGTTGCTCCAATGTCACCCCATTTCGGCCGAGATTGTGTGCCAGCTTTTCGTCCGCGACTGTAAACGTCGAGCGCACGCAAGCCGGCGCCAAGAAAGCCGCCCGCGCTTGCCGCAAGAACTCTACCTCCGGAGGCCCGGCGGCCAGCGCGATCTGTTTCTGATACGGCCAGAAGCGGTCACAGATTTCCACCCGATCTGCCTGGCGTTCGCAGACGCCCTGGTGTTGCAACTCGTCGAG
>JASHQQ010000091.1 GCA_030039035.1 Acidobacteriaceae bacterium
TCCCGGAGCGCGAGGGACTGAGGGACTCAGGGACCAAGGGACTGGGGGAACAGGGGTCAGGGGTCAGGAATCAAAAGACCGGTGGCGGCGTGAAGGAGCCGAAGCAGGTTCTCGAAGGCTATGTGAAAGGCGGCGTGGTTCACCTGATCGAAGGCGAACTGCCGGAGGGTGTGTTCGTCAAGATCATCCGCGAATAGGGTTTCCGCTCCCTGTTCCTTTCCTGGACATTGAACGCCGAACCTTGGACGCTATTCTCTATTCCCTGTTGCCTGTTCCCTGGACGCTGAACCCCCTGTCGGGATGGCTTTCAGCCTTCAGCCTTCAGCCTTCAGCCCTCAGCCTTCAGCCTTCAGCCCTCAGTCCCTCAGTCCCTCAGTCCCTTAGCCCCTTAGCCCCTTGTCCCTGTCCTTTCGAACTTTTTTCGCTCGTTCGCGTACTCTCTGCATCCCGGCCCGGGAATCTTCGCGGATAAGAGAGTAGCAGCGAACGCCATGGCCCACGAATGGCAGCCTGACTTCGAACAACTCGTGGACGAGCATCAGTCGATGGTCTTTTCGCTCGCCCTGCGAATGACCGCCGACCGGGGCCTGGCGGAGGAGATCGCGCAGGATGTCTTTCTGGAGCTGGACAAGAGGCTGGGCAGGCTGGAATCGGCCGATCATGCGCGCCACTGGCTGCGGAGAGTGGCCATGAACCGGTCGGCCGACGCACTGCGCCGGCGCAAGGTGCGAGGCGTGGATCTCTGGGTGGAGCTCGAGGAGTTGCACGGGGCGCAGACCGACGACCGGCCATCGGCGCTGGCGGCGCGGCTCGAACAGTTGCTGGAAACGCTGCCGCAGGCGCATCGGGCGGCTCTGGTCCTTCGCTATCAGGAGGACCTGACGCCGGAAGAGATCGCCGCCGCGCTGGAGACGCCTCTGGCTACGATAAAAAGTCACCTGCAGCGCGGGCTGAAGCTGTTGCGCGTGAAGGCAGAGAGCTGTCTGAAGGAGTACATCCGTGGAGCATGAAACGCGAATCGGCCGCGAAAACGAGCGCGAAGACGAATTCGAACAGGAGTTGCGCCAGGCCTTCGAACGCCGGCCGGCGCCGCCCCGGCTGAAGCGCAGGATCATGGACGAGGTTCGCCGGAGGCACGAAGAACGCCGGCACAGCCGCCTCGTCTGGTGGCCGCGCATCGCAGCCACGTTCGTGCTGCTGGCCGTTGTGGCCGGCGTAGCGATCTGGCATCGGGCTGAGGTACGCCGCCGGGGCGAGGAGGCGCGGCAGCAGGTGTTGACCGCGTTCCGCATCACCACGCATGCCTTGAACGAGATGAATTCGAAGCTGTCGACAAGGGATCGTGGGCAGGATTAGGGACGAAGGGACTGAGGGACCGAGGGACTGAGGGGCCAGGGGACCAGGGAGATCGAAGATGGGATACCGAATCATGGTTTCTGTGCTGGGGATGGCTGCGCTGGCAGCGCAGGCTCCGGCGCAGTCGAACGCGCTGCAGACGGCCGCGTTGGCGATGGCCCAGGCCGCGCCGGTGGGCGCACCTAACTCCGGGTTGCCGCAGCCCTCGCCGGTCGAAAAAGAGCTGGCCGCGCGCGCTTCGAACGTCACCGAGGTCACGCTGGGCCGGAACATGCTCGCCTTCGCGGCCAAGTTCATGGACGACAAGGACGAGGACCAGTCCGCCACGCGCAAGCTGATCGAAGGACTCGACGGCGTGTATGTGCGCGAATACGACTTCGACAAGGAGAACGAGTACACGCCGGAAGAGGTCGACAAGCTGCGCCAGTACTTCGAGACCAGCGAATGGACAACCATTGTCCGCGAGCGTTCCAGGCACGGCGGCGAAAACACCGACGTGATGATGAAAATGGTCAACGGCGAGACGCACGGCATGTTCGTGCTGGAAGCCGAGCCGCGCGAGCTGACTATCGTGCTCATCCTCGGGCCGATTCATCTCGACGAACTGAGCCGGCTCACGCATCTCAGCGGACTGAGCGCGCTGGGAGACATCGACTCCGATGGCAAGGTCAAGTCGAAGACGAAAGACAGGAAGGGAGACACGCAATGAGCCGGCTCTGGATGGTTCCCGTTGCGCTCGTGGCTCTGATCGTTCCGGCCGCGGTGCTGGCCGCCGGCGGCGACGGCGGTTTCAATGGCGTGGTGCGTTCCATCGAGGACCGGTACCACGCGCGCGCCACGCGCATTCCCTTCGTCGGACTGATGAGCTTCATCTCCGGCCGGGCGACGCACGGCGGCGTGGTCAATCTGCATCTTGCGGAGTTCGAGTCGTTCGATGCGGATGTGGATGGCGACGAGCTGAATGCAATGGTCCAGGAGAAGCTCGGCGCAGGATGGCAGCGCATGATCCGCGAGACCAGCCGCCACGGCAGCGAGCAGACGCTGATCTTCTGCCGGCCGGAGGGCTCGCGGATGGGGCTGTTCATCGTCGATTCCGAGAGCGGCGAGATGGACGTCGTCCAGGTCTCCGTCAATCCCGACCGCCTGAACGAAAGCGTCAGCCACTACGGGCATCGTCATTGGGACGAGGACGATGACTCCGGCGACGGCGACAAGGAGTGAACCAGGAACCCGTGCCGGCTATCGGTACTTAAGGCACCAGCCGGGACCTGATCCGCGGCTGTACGGCGGTGGCAACTCTGGCTACACTCAAGGCAGGCATGGATGACCACACCCTGATTCCCCACCGCGCGTATCGCGGAAGGCTCGCGCCTTCTCCCACCGGTGATCTGCACATCGGGCACGCGCGCACCTTCTGGACGGCCCATGAGCGCGCGCGCCAGGCCGGGGGCAAGCTGGTGATGCGCATGGAAGACCTGGACGCGCAGCGCAGCCAGCCCGAATACGTCGACGCGGCAGTCGAGGATCTGCACTGGCTGGGCATCCGCTGGGACGAGGGACCCGACGTGGGCGGCCGATATGGCCCTTACCTGCAAAGCCGTCGGCATGCCCAATATCTCGATGCCTGGCGGCTGCTGCTGCGTCTCGGCAAAATCTATCCTTGTAGCTGTTCGCGCAAGGACATCGAGGCCGCGATCGCCGCGCCGCACGAAGGCGGCTCCGTGGCGGCGGACGAGCAGGACGACGAACCCATCTATCCCGGAACCTGCCGCAAGTATCACCGCGTGGTGGCACAGATCGCCGGCTCGCGGGCGCGCGAGCTCGAAGAACCCGAGGGCCTGACCTGGCGATTCATCGTGCCCAGCAGCGAGATTATCGAGTTCGAGGATCTGAATCTGGGCAGGCAGCGTTTTGTCGCCGGCCGCGACTTCGGCGACTTCGTCGTCTGGCGGCGCGACGGCGTTCCCAGCTACCAGCTCGCCTGCGTGGTGGACGATGCCGCCATGCAGATCACCGAGGTGGTGCGCGGCGCCGACCTGCTCAAATCCACCGCTCGCCAGATCCTGCTCAACCGCGCCCTTGGCTACGTCCACCCTGGCTGGTTTCACTGCAAACTGCTGGTTGATGACAAGGGCAAGCGCCTGGCCAAGCGCCACGACGCGCTGAGCCTGCGAACCCTTCGCGAGATGGGCCTTTCGCCGGAGTACATCGTCTCGGCCGAGGTGCCGGTGGAGGCGTGAAGCCAGCTTTCAGCCCGGAAGCCTTTTACCCGTGCCGGATGAAGGTCCCGTTCTGCAATTCGCGCATCGCCTGCTGCAACTCGGACTGGGTGTTCATCACGATCGGCCCGTACCACGCCACCGGTTCCTCGAGCGGCTTGCCGGAAACCAGCAGGAAACGGATCCCCTCCGGTCCGGCTTGCACTACGATCTCGTCGCCGCGATCGAAAAGCACGAGCGAGTGGTTTTTGGCGTCGTAGACCGGCTCGGCGTTGGGATCGACGGCCGACTCGGTCAGCACCGCCTGCGGCGCCGAGGCGTCGCGGAAGGTTCCCGAACCGGCGAAGACGTAGGCGAAGGCGTTGCGCGTGGTCTCGATCGGGATGCGGCGGCGCCGGTTCGGCGGCACCGAGATGTCGACGTAGCGCGCATCTACCGAGTATTGCCCGGCCGCAACGCCTTCGACCGGACCGGTCTTGCCCCAGAACTCGCCGCAGATGATCCGCGCCTTCGTCCCGTCGTCCTCGGTCACTTCGGGGATGGCCGCGGACGGGATGTCCTGATAGCGCGGGTGGGTCATCTTGAGCGCGGCGGGAAGGTTGGCCCAGAGCTGGAAACCGTGCATGCGCCCGCGCTCGTCGCCTTTGGGCATCTCCTGGTGCAGGATGCCGCTGCCGGCGGTCATCCACTGCACGTCGCCGGCGGTCATGCGGCCCTTGTTGCCCAGGCTGTCGCCGTGGTTCACCTCGCCGGCCAGAACGTAGGTGATGGTCTCGATGCCCCGGTGCGGGTGCCACGGGAATCCGGCGATGTAGTCGGCCGGGTTTTCGTTGCGGAAGTCGTCGAGCAAAAGAAACGGATCGAATTCCTTCGTTTTGCCGAAACCGAAGGCGCGCTGCAGCCTGACCCCGGCGCCCTCGAGGGTGGGTTTGGTTTCGAGAATCTGTTTGACGGCGCGAAGCGACATGTTGCACCTCCAGTCACATGGCCGAATATTGGATGCACGAGCGTGATATTCGTTGCAACAACCAATTTGGCGCCGACCGCCGCGCGGCGGCGCCGTTCATGCCTCAAGCCATGAGGAACTGCACATCCAGGCTGATCGTGGCTTCTTCGCCTACCAGGAACCCGCCCGTCTCGAGGGCTGCGTTCCATGAGAGACCGAAGTCCTTGCGGTTGATCTTCGTGGTGGCCGTCAGCCCGATCCGCGTATTGCCCCAGGGATCCTTGCCCGGGCCGCTGACTTCGCTCACGGCAAAAGTCACGGGCCGCGTCACGCCATGCAGGGTCAGGTCGCCGGTGACGGCGAATTCGCCATCGCCCCTGGGTTCGACGCGGGTGGACCGGAAAGTCATCGTCGGGAATTTTTCGACATCGAAGAAGTCTCCGCTCTTCAGGTGACCGTCGCGCTGGACGTCTCCTGTGTTGACCGTGGCGACGTCGATCGATGCCTCCACGCGGGTAAGGGTGTGTTCCGGCTCATGGAGGTTCAGGGTTCCGGAGAGTCCGCTGAACCTTCCTTTCACGTTCGAGATCATCATGTGCTTGACCTTGAACTCGGCGGCGGAGTGCGCCGGATCGATGTTCCAGGTGGTGACGGCTGCGGGAGAAGTAACGGTAGTGCTCATATTCGGAGCTCCTTTCACAGCCTTGGATGCGCGACCGGGATATTCGTTGCAACAACTATTTTCCGGCCGGAAGCCGGCGCACCGGTCTGAGATACTGTTCGCGCTTGTTGCGCGCGGGGCGTCCTCCAGCCCCGGCCGCGCGCCGGACCCGAAAGAGGCCTCGCATGAAACGATTGGCGCCGCCGCTCGCTGTGGCAGCTTTGGCTGGATGCCTGTGGCCTTTGCCGGCGATCCTCGCCGCGTCCGCGACGGAGAACGAGGCGGCAAAACCGACGGTCCAGCTTTCCGCCAGCGAGACGACGGTCTTTACCGGCGAGACTTTCACCCTCACATGGACCGCGAAAGACGCAACCTCCTGCACGGCGAGCGGCGCATGGAAAGGCGCGAAGCCCGTACAAGGAAGCGAAGCCGTCACGCCGTCCGCGGCAGGATTGCTCGAATTTCACCTCACCTGCAAGGGAGTGCAGGGATCGGCGGAACAGTCCGTCCAAGTCCCGGTCGACAAGCCAGCTTTGTCGATCGCGAAGACGTTCCTGCCCAATGCGGTCACAATTTCGACCAGCGAGGGAGCGCCCTATGCGGACTGCAACTTCTGGACCGAGCCGGCTTCCGATTGCATCTATCTTTCCAACCTCGGATATGGTCCAACGCGGGTTGTGCGCATCTACATCTGCCTGAGCGGGGAGATCTCGTTCGGGGACTGTTCGCAGGGACCCAAGGTGACCGGGCCGCTTTCCGCACAGATGTTGAGCGACATGGAGGATCGATTTGCCGCGCTCGCCGGATCGGGCAACCGGTTGATGGTGCGGTTCACCTACAACTTCGGGCCGATCGGACCAGGCGCGATGGACGCGCCGCTCGACGTCATCCTGAAACACATCGAACAGGTGGCACCCATCCTTCTGCGGCACCGGGATCTCATCTTCACGCTGGAGGCGGGGTTCATCGGCACCTGGGGAGAATGGCACGACTCGACGAACGGCAACGATACTCCCGCCGCGCAGAAGGCCGTGCTCGACAAGGAGCTCTCTTACTTCAAGGGCGTCTTTCCCATTCTGGTTCGATACCCCGGCGACCTGATCCAGTTTGCGGGAACCACGCCAAACCCCGCGCTTGGACTGCACGATGACTATTACGCCTCGGACCCGGACGATGGCGCGACGTGGAATCCTTGTGCTCCCACGGCGGGATACTGCTCAACGGAATATACCGCAGGCCAACTCGAGAAATTCGCGGAATCTGTCTCGACGACGGCGCTGTTTGCGGGCGAGTTCGGCGCTCTCTATCCAACCCTGCAAAGCTGCGCGGCGCTGGACGCGTATTCCTATACCTTTCATCCGCAGTCGATCTCGCTTTTTGTCTACCCGCAGGATATCGGCACGGAGCTTGAGAACGAAGGCTGCGCGCTGAGCTTTTTCAACAAGGTGGGGGTTCGCATCGAGCTGAACCGGGCCAAAATCATCGGCAACCCTGCCGCCGGAGGCCGGCTCTATGTGGCTCTCACGCTCACCAATGCCGGCTATGGCCGGGTGCTCAGAGCGAGGCCGGCGAAGCTGGTTTTTGTTTCGAATGACAAAACGGCTGCCGAAATCCCGATCCCACTCTCCGCGCTCGACGTAAGAAAGCTCGAATCGTCTTCGCCTCCGGCCGCAGTGACGTTCGCGCTCCAGGTCACGCTGCCGGAGGATTTTTCGCCGTCGGGGACCACGTCGATTGCTTTGTTGATTCCGGATCCGGCGCCGTCGCTGCAGGCGCAGCCGGCCTATGCCCTGCCGATGAACAGCCTCGACAGCGCAAAGGCGCCGGTCTTCGATCCCGCGACGGGATTCAACGCATTGGGCAGCTACACCGCGCGCTGAACGGGATGCTGGAACCGGAGCGCAGCAGCGGCTACGGCAATTCCTGAGTGGCTGTGGCCTTTCGAAATCCGCACAGTGTCGCCGCTCCTTGGGGTCGCGTCGACTTGAATTCAGCGGCTTTGGGATACAGTGACTCAGGAATTGCGATAAAGCCGGTATTGATTTGGCGACACTTTCGGCCCGGCTCAAAGCCGGGCCATGTTACAAAGCAGCGCTCGCACGAGCTTTTCAGCAAGCTGTGGAGTCGCGCCCTATCAGGACTGCCCGCGGCGCGAGAGTTATTGCGCGCCGGAGGCCGTCGGCGTCAACGTCGCCGCCGCGACATTCCATCCTTCGAGCTTGACCACCGGGTCGGCCGGCGCGTCCTCCGGCAGCAGCGCGGTCAGCGTCGCCGATTCGCCCGGGGTTAATTCGATCAGGTTGTCGGACCAGAAGACGGGTGCGACGAGATCCCCCGAAGAGGTCCGCACCGCGGCGCCGATCTGAAACGCAAGCGCCGGCGAGGTGTTGTCAAGATGCAGACGAATCTCGCGGCCCTGCGGCGTTTGCGCGACGGTCGCGCTGGCCTGCACCGTGGCTTCGGGCAGATGGGTGAGGTCTGTCAGGTCCTCGTACCGTTCCGCCGGGGTGTGCGTGTAATCGGTTTTCTCCCAGTCGAAGGTGGTCAGCGTGCCCGGAACCCAGTAGAAGTTGCGGCTGGCGACGTGGCCCGCCGAATCGGTGAGCGAGAGATCGATAAAGAAGATCCGCTCCGGGCTGGTATAGAGCGCGTCGGGAATCACGAAGACCTGCTGCGAGCTGTCGGCGGCCGAGTTGACCGTCGCCCCGGCGGAGTAGAGCTGGTTCCAGGCAAGGCCGTGGACCTTTACGCTGGCGCGAAGGCCGGGCGCATCATGGTAGGTGCTGTTGACCACCATGATCGATCGGTCGTCGTAGGAGTACTGGATGTGCAGCGGCTCGCAGGCCTTTTTTGCCGCAAAGTAGCCGGCGTCGGGGTCGAGATAATAGTCGTAGAGGTGCCAGATCATCGACGGCCATGCGTTGTTGAGCATCCACTGGATCACGCCCGTCGAGAAGTACTTGTTTTTGGCGTAGGACTCGAACATGGCGCGCTCGGAGTCGTATTCCATGGTCTGCGCGATGCGCGTGTATTCTTCGGCCGACTTCGGGGTTGCGTACATCGCGTCCATGGCCGCATCGAAGACCTTCAGGTTGACGAATTCGCCTCCGCCGTTGTGGTAGCTCCAGTCGGCGGTCTGCGGCCACGCGTCGGGATCGGAAAGAAATTTCTTGCGGCTGGCCATCGACGGAATCGCCGGTCCGGGGCTGGTCTCGGTGTTGTAGCCAAAGTTGCCGCCGTCGTGCTTGTTCACATACCAATAACCTGGAGCCACGTAGTCGTACGGGCCGGTCATCTTCACGCCGCTTGGGCCGGTGACCGTGGTCGGCGCCTGCGAGGCCGACGAAAGAATGGGATTGGGCCAATGCGTCTGCGCTTCGATATCGAGATAGGCGCGCTCGACGTTCGGCGGCGGAGGGTTGTCGCTGCCGTTGAGCCAGACGAGCAGGCTGGCGTGATGGCGCAGGCGCAGCATTTGCGAACGCAGCGAGGCGGTGGCGATGGTCAGGTCGTCGGGCGTCCAGTCCCGCCAATGCTCCCAGTGATCGCAACAGCACCAGCCCAACATCACCAGGATTCCGTTCTCGTCGGCCAGCCGGAAGAATTCCTCGGTATCGAGCTTGCCCTCGAGGCGAATCGCGTTCAGATTCATGCCGCGCACCAGCCGGAACTGCTCGCGCAAGCGCTCGTCGTTGGCGCGCAGCAGCATGTCCTGCGACCAGCCGCCGCCGCGAATCAGGATGGGCTTGCCGTTCACGCGGAAGAGGCGGCTGCCGTTGGCGGTGTACTCCGAAGTGACTTCGCGAATGCCGAACTCGACGCTCTGCTCGTCGCTCTGCCCGCCCTGGGTCGAGAAGCTCACGGTAAGGTGCTCGAGATGCGGATCGCCCATCTGCCACGGCCACCATGGCTTGGGATCATGAATCCGCAGCGCGGGGAACTGCTGAGGAGAAAAGACGACGGTGCGGTCTTCGTGCGCGGCCAGTTCGACCGGCTGCTCGAATTTGACTCCGGCGGCGGCGCCCGAAGCGACTCCCTTGACCGCATGGTCCGTTGCGTTGTGCAGCTCGGCATAGATGGTGAGATCGGCCACGGCGAGCGAATCATCTTCGAAATGCGTGACGGCCAGCGGCGATCGCACCGTGACCTCGCCGCTGGTGACCAGATCGACCGCGCCGATCAGGCCCATGTCCTTGTCCGGCGGGCAGGGATTCCAGTCCACCCAGTTGATGCCCAGGTCTTTCTCCGTGGGCGCAAAGGTCTCCACGGCGAGCACGTTTTCCCTGCCCGGCTTCAGTCCGCCGGTTACGTCGAGCTCATAGGTACGGTACGCGCCGGCCACGGTTGTTCCGTCGGCGATTTTCTTGCCGTTCAGCCAGATCTCTGCGCGGTAGTTGATGCCGCCGAAACGCAGCCAGAAGTGCGGCTCGCGGCCGGTGGCGGCCGGAGCCGTGAACTCCGCGCGATACCACCATCCGCAGTGGTACGGGCTGTCGGCCGGCATGGGCAAATTGGAAAAGAGTTTTCCGATGGGATAACCGGTACCCGGAATCTGGCGCAGGTTCATGCCGAAATAGGGGTCGGGATACACTTCGTCGGCCACCTGCGCGGCCAGCACAGTGCTCGGCACGCGGGTCTTCAGCCAGCCATCGACGGAAAACCCCGGAGCCGCGATCTCGTCACCCGTGGCTTGCAGCTTGCACGCCGACTGCAGCCGCCAGCCTTCGCGCAGCGGCGTGACCGAGCTCGCCTGCATTGCCGCGGAAACAAGCAAAAACATCGCGAACGGAATCCGGCGGCAGGATGGGGAAAAACAACGAGCCGGAGTGGTCCGCGAGTCGACCTTCCAGGGCCTGAAAAAATGCGACGGCGAAAAGAACACTTTCAATTTGGTGCCTCCATCGATTGTTGCTTTGCGGTTTTGTGTTGGGGCAGAAGTACAGCCTGGTTTCGCGGCGGAGCCGTGGACATGCGCACCACCAGCTCCGGCGGCGCCTGATGAAACCTTGCCGGCTGCGCGATCCCTTGCTCGCGCGCTTCGATGGCTTCGAGCACCCACTGCGCCGCCAGCAGGCCCATTTCCTTCATCGGCTGGCGAATGGTCGTGATTCCCGGAGTAGCGACAACGGCCGGCAAAATCTCGTCGAAGCCGACGACCGAACAGTCCTGGGGAACCTTCACGCCCGCGCAAGCGAGACCGCGCACCACGCCGAGAGCGGTGAGATCGTCGAAAGCCAGGACGGCGGTGAAATTCCGACCGGAGGCGAGCATCTGCCGCGCGCACTCGATGCCGCCTTCGAACCCCGAGGCGGGATCGACGAGGTTGGGCAGTTGCAGCACCAGCCCGGGGTCGAACTCAAGGCCGGCCCCGGCCGCGGCGCGGCGCACGCCGGACCATCGCGGCTCGCTGTCGAACATCTCTTCGGGGCCGCGGATGACGGCGATTTGCCGGTGGCCGAGATCGAGCAGATGGCGAATCGCCATGGCGCCGCCGTCTTCGTTATCCACCAGCACCGAGCTGATGCCGCGGGCGGTCAGGTCGCGGCTGACGATGACGATGGGCACGTGGTTCTTCTCGATATCGGCGAGCAGATTGGTCTCCTCGAAGACCCAACTGGCGATGACAATCACGCCCTCGGCACGCCGTTCGAGAATCATCTTCAGATAGGAGTCGAAGAGCCTGCGTTGCGTCTGCGCGTCCATGAGCAGGGGTACGTAGCCGGCGGGCTGCAGGCCCGCCTGGATGCCGCGGGCGATGAGCGTGCAGAACGGGTCGGAGAGATCGAACGCCAGCACGCCGATGGTCTGGCTGCGGCGGCGGCGCAGCGAGCGGGCGTAGGCGTCGGGGTGGTAGCCGAGCTGGCGGGCCATGGCGCGAATCTGCTCGCGCGTGGCGACGGCGACATACTGCGAGAGCGGCGCCTCGCTGAGCACGATGGAGACCGTCGAGACGGAAAAACCGCAGGCGCGGGCAACATCCAACAGCGTGACGTGACCGGATCGTCGCTGGCCCATCACCTGCTCCTGCGCACGGAGGCGGCCCCGATGAGCCCTGTCAATTCCGCCCCGCGACGCATGAAGCTGTCAGTTCGGAGGGTACGGTCTTCAGAGGCTGCGGAAAATCTTCTTGAATCCAGCTTCTCGCGAGGTGAAGTCCGCGAGAAAAAAGAGAAATAAAGGGCTTCTTTCGGCACGGCTAAAGCCGTGCCCTGACACTTGTCCTCGTGGAACGAGTTCTCTCGCATTGTGTTCAGCCCGTATACCATTTCGCTCCGTGATCGAGCAGCCCCCTGGAAAGGCCGAGCCAACACCTCAAGCTGGCGGCCGTGACGGACGTTTGCAGATCCAGGAATCACTGCAAGCCGGCCTTGGCGGATTTTTCCACTTGACAGGGCTGCGCTTTGCTCCTAGATTTGCAGTTCTAATATTCAAACGTTTGAATGTCAACATTTCTTTGGAGAGCCTGAGATGAAATTCCCGAAAACAAGGGCCAATCGCCTCCGCTATTTCGTCATCGGCTGGGTTGTTCTTCTCCTTTTTGCGGCCGGAGCCGTCTTCGCCCAGGCCGGCCGGGGCGGCATCAGCGGCCTGATCAGCGACCCCTCGGGCGCGGCCGTGCCCGGCGCGAAGGTGACTCTGCTCGACCATGCCACCGGCGTGGAGCAGACGACCGTGACCACCAGCGCGGGTTTGTATTCCTTCGTTTCCCTTGCTCCGGGCAGCTACCGGGTGACGGTGGTCGCGAAAGGATTTGAAACCGCCGTGCGCGACAACGCCACCGTGACTGTCGACCAGGTGAGCGCCATCAACATCTCCCTCCCCGTGGGCAACGTCAGTGAAACCGTCACGGTGACGGAGTCGACCAATCTGGTCGACACCGAAAACTCCACCGTCGGACAGGTCCTCGATGCCGGAGCCATCGACCGCGTCCCGCTGCTGACACGCAACGTCTTCGACCTGATCCAGCTCAGCGCGGGCGTCACCCCGGCCAACGGGGCGCCCAATTCTTCGAGTTCGTTCGCCATCGAGAACATCTCGAGCGGCCGGCCCGGCGTCGATGTTTCTTCCTATACAATCAACGGCGCAATTGTGGGCTCGGTCTACTACATGGTCGACGGCAGCCCGATCGGCATCTCCGAGAACAATTCGGCTGCCATCATTCCGGCGATGGACCTTCCCGAAGACGCCGTGGATGAAATCCGCACCGAAACGCAAAACACTCCGGCTTCGTATCAGAGCGGCGCGGCCGGCGTCATCAGCCTGGTGAGCAAATCCGGGGGCGACCAATTTCACGGCGACGCCTTCGGAGTCTTCCGGCCCGACATCCTTGCCGCGAACGAATACTTCAACAAACAGAGTGAAATCAGCGGTGGATCGCCGAATACGCCGCCCTCGTTTCACCGCTACCAGGAGGGCGGCTCGATCGGCGGTCCCATTCTGCACAAAAAGCTCTTCTTCTTCGGCGACTACGAGGCGACGCAGCAAGAGCAATACGACGGGTCGAATCTCTTCACCGTGCCTACCACCGCGGAAAAGAGCGGCGACTTTTCGGCCGATCCGTTCACGATTTACGATCCGCTGCTGCCGGACTATGCGACCGGCGCGAACGCCGGCACGCGGCAGCCGTTTGCCGGCAACAAGATCACCACCATCAACCCCATCGGCGCGGCGTTTCTCTCCCACTTCCCCAAGTGCAACTACCCCAACCCCTCAACCTGCGATACGTCGTCGGACGACCTGACCACCAATTTCTTCCAGCCCGGCCTGGATCCGACGACGGCGCAGAGGTTCGACGTCCGCATCGACTGGGATCAGAGCGAGAAGCAGCGCATCTTCGGCCGATTCTCCTTCGACCGGCTCTTCAACTCGACCTTCAACGCATTTAACAACATGTGGGACCTGAACTACGCCCAGAACATCACCAACGGGCGTAACATTCTGCTGGCCGACGACCTGACGCTGAATTCCACCACGGTGTTGAACCTGCGTTACTCCTTCACCCGGCACTACGAGAATCAGGGCGGCGATCCGTCGCAAAACGGGTTCGATATCACCACGCTGGGATTTCCCGCGTCGCTGGCGGCGCAGGAGGTCTACAAGTTGCTGCCGTTCGTGACTTTCAGCGACGCCGGCAACGGCATCGGCGGCACGGCCGACTACAACACCTTTCAATATGCCAGCGAAAACAGCGACGCCAGCGCGGCTCTCACCAAGATCTGGGGCAAGCACGAGATCTCGACCGGGTTCGAGTACATGAAGCGATTCATGAATGTCGGCCAGCCGCCGGCGCCCTCCGGCTCCTACGCGTTCGACATCTCCGCGACGGACCAATCGGTGGCCTCGGCCAATGGCGGCAGCGACTTCGCTTCACTGCTGATCGGCATGGGAACGGCGCCCGGCACCGAGTCGAGCAGCTACCCCAACTTTACCAAGGATCTGTTTGCCGCCGAAGCCAGCCCTTATTACGCGGCCTTTGTCGAGGACACGTACCATCTCAGCAAGGCCATCACGATCACTGCCGGCCTGCGCTGGGATATTTTTGGAGGCAGAACCGAGCGCCACAACCGGCTCGAGTACTTCGATCCCACAGCAACCAATACCGTCGACGGCGTCTCTTATACCGGCGCCGAGATCTACGCCAACAGCAGCCACCGGAGCCCCTACACGACCAATATGAAGGATTTTGGTCCCCGGCTGGGATTCTCCTGGCAGCCGATCAAGCCGCTGGTTGTCCGCGGCGGCGGCGGTTTCTACTACGGGCCCAGCACGCAGATGGTGGCCGGTGTCGGGCAAGACAGCGACGGCTATTCCACCTCGACGTTGTGGAATGCCACCTGCCTCAACGCCGACGGCAATACGGTGTACAACGGCACCTCGGCCTGCGCGGGAGCCGCGCCGGGCAGTCCCGCGCCCAGCGTCACCGGCATCTACTCGTTGAGCAATCCCTTTCCCAACGGAGTCGTCCAGACGATCTCGAACCCAACCGGCCTGGGCATCAATCTTGGCAACACCTTGAGTACCGTGCTGCACTCGCAGCGCACTCCCACGGTTTACAACTTCAACTTCGGGTTGGAATACCAGCTTCCCGATCAGGTCGTGCTGAGTGCAGGCTATGTGGGCAGCCGCGGACTGTTTCTTCCGCTCGGCGGCGTCGATCTGAACCAGCTCGACCTGCAGACCATCGCAAATTACGGCTATTCGCTCTGCGTCGATACTTCGCAACCCACCTGCAAGATGGTTCCCAACAAGTGGAACGCGATTCTTCCCTCAACCAATAATCTCTACGGCTCCGCTACCGTGCCGCTCTGGGTTGCGCTGCAAGAGTTCCCGCAGTTCGGCAGTGGAGGCTATGGCGCGGGAAACGGCGTGAATGTGCACGGCTATCCCGGCGGGGACTCCGACTATAGCTCCCTGCAGACCAAAGTGCAGAAGAGGCTCACGCAGCACTTCACCTCTCTGGTCAGCTTCACCTGGGGCAAGCTGATCACCGACGACGGCAACCCGCCGCTGGGCTTCGTCGGCTCCCATGGCGGCGGACCGCAGGATTGGAAGAACGAGAATTTCGAGCACTCGGTGAGCCCGCAGGACGTGAAATACCAGTTCACCGGCGACGCGTCGTACGATCTGCCCGTCGGCAAAGGCCGGGCGCTGAACCTGAATGGCGTAGGGAACGCCATCCTCGGAGGCTGGACGGGGAATGGCATCCTCTATTGGAGCTCCGGCATCCCCATTCCCTCGCCGGTAGTCGGCGCCTCGATTTCCTACTTCAATCAGCGGGCGAACCTGACCTGCGATCCCAACAAGGGCGCGCTGCATAAACCAGGCATGTTTGACAGCAGCGGCAATTTCATCGCCGGTTCAGGATGGTTCAATAACAATTGCTTCGCATTTCCGGCGAGTCCGTTCGTGGCGGGAACCGCCCCGAATTATCTCGACAACGTTCGCACCGAGGGCGCGCTGAACCTCGACCTCTCGGTCTACAAGACATTTTCGTTCGGAGAGCAGCGGGATCTGCGCTTCGACGTGTCTTCCTACAACGTCGCCAACCGGGCGCAGTTTGGAATGCCCGGCATCTCCAGCCTGACGGTCCCGGCAAACTTCGGCCTGATCCAATCCACCGTCAACTCGCCGCGGCAGTTCCAGTTCGGCGCGAGGTTCACGTTCTAGGGCGGCGCGCATATTGGCATAGCGAGGCGCAGCCGAACGGAGGGAGCAGGGGCCTTTAGTGTCTGCGTGAGAACTCTTGCCAGGGCCATAAAGTCGGTTTCAAAAGGCCCGCGGCTAAAGCCGCCTCGATGTTTTGCGCCGAAATTCAGCAGCCTGAAGGCTGCTGCTCCCTCCAATTCGCGCACCGAAACTACGCCGAAACGGGTTCTCACGCGCACTCTTTAGGCCCCTCAACTTCGCGGGGGCATCAAGCGGGCTTTAGCCCCGGGCCTGAAGGCCCGGCAGGTTTTACACTCGACATTCGTGGGGCTGAAGCCCCACGCTCCCTCCGTAAAGTCCCTTGCGAAGTTTCTCTCCACCATTGATTTCTCCGTGCGTGGAGCATAGGACGACCTGATGTACCATCCTTGCGGAGCATTTGTTTCTGTCGCAAGGGTGGGACGTGCATCACCTCCATCGGAAAATGCGTAACGAAACCGCGAACGGCACAATCAGCCACGCGGTCAGAATCGCCAGCGGAGCAGCCATCTGCGCCAGGGTCGTTCCCTGCAGCATGTTGCCGCGCATGGTGTCGATGGCCGCGGTAAGCGGCAAAGCGCGCACCGCCGGTTGGATGATCGCCGGAAAACGGCTGGCCGAGAAGAAGACGCCGGAGAGGATCCACATCGGCAGCATTACGAGGTTCATCAATCCCGAGACGGCTTCCATGGTCTTTGCCCGCGAGGCGACCAGCAGCCCCAGCGCGGAAAACGCCAGCGACGTGAGCACGCACAGGATTCCCAACTGCCACAATGAGCCGCGGAACGGAACGCCGAAGACCAACCGCGCGAAGCCGAGGAACACCACGACTTCGATCACCAGCATGGCCAGCCGCGAGAGCACGTACCCGGCAAGATACTGCCACCGCGGCATGGGCGAGGCCACCATGCGCTTGAGCAGCTTCTTTTGCCGAGCCTCGACGATGGAAAAGCCCAGGCCCCACATCGCCGAGCCCATCAGGTTCATCCCCAGCAGGCCGGGGACGACGAAATCGATATAGCGCGAGCCGGTTTCATGCACGAGCTCGTTTGCGGCGCGAACCGCATCGCGACGGCCAGCCGCGGCTTGAACGGCGCGATCGGCGAGCAGCCGCGCAATGCGCGCGTCGGGATTGGTGTCGTCGTACTTGTACACGACGCCGCCCGGATTCTGGATCGCGAGCAACAGGATGTCTCCAACCGCCAGGGCATGCGTGCCTGCGATCTGGTCGAACGTTGTTGCTTTCAGGCCTTTCCCGGCGGCGAGCGCCTGCGTGAGCTGCGGCGTGGTCGCGCCGACAGGCAGCACATCGGGCGGGCGATTGCGAAAGGCGATACCGAGGCCTACGGCGAGAAGAATGGGAAAGATGAAAATCCAGAAAACAGCTTCGGGTTCGCGCAGAAAGAGCAGAAAACGCACCGCGGTGAGTTGAAAGAGCGAGCTTTCCGAGAGCCTACTCATCGCGCAGATTCCTTCCCGTGAGGCGCACGAAGACGTCGTCGAGCGTGGCCGAGTGAGTGCGCAGTTCGCTCAAATGCAGCCCCTGCTCGCCCAGCGCGGCAATGATGCGCGGCACCGCCGTGTGCAATTCGCTCACCAAGAGCTGATGAATGCTGGCGTCCACGCGATGCGACTGCACGCCGGGAATCGCGGTCAGCGCGCCGGCATCCACGCGCCCGTTTCCGTGCGCCTGCCCGCTCACTGCGAATTCCACGATATGCTCGCCGCCCACAGAAGCGATCAACTGTTGCGGCGTGCCCAGCGCGATGATTTTGCCGTGATCCATGATGGCGACGCGATCGCAGAGGCGCTCGGCTTCTTCCATATAGTGCGTGGTCAGGATGATGGCGCGTCCAGCCTGCTTGAGTCCGTCGACAAGATCCCACAAGTGGCGCCGCGCCTGCGGGTCGAGCCCCGTGGTCGGCTCGTCCAGAAAGAGCAGCTCCGGATCGCTGACCAACGCGCAGGCCATTGCCAGCCGCTGCTTCTGCCCGCCTGACAGCGATCCCACGCGCGCATTGCGCTTTTCTTCGAGCTGCGCAATGCGGATCGATTCTTCCACGGTGATTCCACGCCGGAAGAAGCTGCGGAAGAGGCGCAGCACCTCGACGACTTTCAGCTTTTCGGGAAACTGCGTCTCCTGGAGCTGGATTCCGATGCGCTGGCGCAGCTCTTTCGCGCCCGTTTGCCAATTCAGTCCGAGGATTTCGACCGATCCTGCGTCCGGTACGGTCAATCCTTCGCAGATCTCGATCGTGGTGGTTTTGCCGGCGCCGTTGGGCCCGAGCAGACCGAAGCACTCGCCGCGCGCAACCTCGAGATCGACGCCGTCCACGGCCACCACATCGGCATACGCCTTGCGCAGTCCGCGAAGCAGCAGGGAGGGTCTGTCTCCGGCGGCTCGCTGTCCTGCGCGGGCGATTCGGGAATCGGCGATGGCGCCCATGCTTTGCCAAGACTAAGCGGAACCGGGCAAAGCGATCAACTGGAAGGGAAGGACGACCGATGGGAATTCACATGCGGTTTATCATGGGCCCATGCTGAATCGCCTGATGCCGGCGCCGCTCCCTGTGGCAGCGGCCGCTATTTTTCTGATCGCCGCATCCGCCCCTGCGCAGCTCGACGAGCTGCACTCGCGACTCGATTCCGAACTCACGCGGCACGGCATCGTCGGCGGCGGATTCGCTTTCGTTCACGGCTCTCAACCTGCGACGCAGTGGAGTTTCGGCGAGGCGAACCGCGACACGCACCAGCGCGTGGACACAGAGACCGCATATAACTGGGCCTCGATCACCAAAACCTTCACTGCCATCGCCATCCTGCAGTTGCGCGATCGCGGCAAGCTCTCGCTCGACGACCCCGCCGTGCGCTACGTTCCCGAGCTACGCGAAGTGCACGACGACTACGGACCCATTGACGCGATCACAATTCGCCGTCTGCTCACGCACAGCGCAGGATTTCGCAACCCGACCTGGCCGTGGGACTGCGACGATGCATCGAACTGCGACTGGCAGCCCTTCGAGCCGACGAAATGGTCGCAGGTAGCGGCCATGCTGCCCTATACACACGTAGCGTTCAAACCCGGCACGCGCTGGAGCTACTCGAACCTGGGCTATGTTTTTCTCGGACAGATTATCGAGCGGCTCACCGGCGACGACTTCGAAGTCTACATCGACAAGAACATTCTCAAGCCGCTGGGCATGGCCGAGAGCTACTTCGATCGCTCGCCGTATTTTCTTGAGAACCATGTCTCCGCGAGCTATCTGCGCGCCGGCGCGAGGCTCACGCCGCAGCCCTTCGATTTCGACACGGGGATCACCACGTCCAACAGCGGATTGAAGGCGCCGATCGCGGATATGGTGAAGTACGCCCGCTTCCTGATGGGAGACGCAGGCAATGCGGTCTATGACATCGTGCTCAAGCGCAGCTCGCTTGAAGAAGCTTGGACCGGCGTTTTGCCGGCGAGCGAGGCCGGACAGGCGCCAACGCCGTACACGTCAGGACCCCGAGGCACGCAGCCCATGATGGGCCTGGGATTTTTTGTCCTGAACGTGAACGGGCACAGATACATCTATCACGACGGCGACCAGGGAGGGTTCTCGTCCGAGTTGCTGATCGATCCCGCCGGCAAGAGTGCGAGCATTCTGGCTGTCAACACGACCGATACCGGCGGCGCGGCGCCGCAAGACACGACCCATCCGCAATCGAATACCGAACCCGAGCCGAACACCGATCCGCGCCAGGCGCTGCGCGGGTTTTTGATCGAGAAGGTGCTTCCGGCTTACGCGAAGCAACAATGAGAGGCGGGTCCATTTGAATTGCGCAAAATGAATGCCCCCGGCGCCGTCCCTACGGGACGCCATTCTCTTTTGTGAAATCCGCTGTCCCCACGCTGAAGCGCGGGGCTAACAACCCCTGTGCCTCCGGCGCGCAGGTTCCCGGACAGAATCGGGACCTGGGGCACCCATCATCGTGCCAGATCGAGGCTCTTGCCGATATCCATTGACGGCGCGATCGGGTTGCGCTCGTCGATGTACTGCTCGATGACTTTGTTCAGAATGCCCTTCGCTTCGAGAATGAATTCGACGGCATCGCGGCCGGCGCCGTAGCCGCCCGCATTCGGCGTGACGTAATGCGCCTCGGCCTTTACCTGCGCGCGGGCGTTGGCTACGGCCACCGCGAAGCCGCACTCGCGCATCACCGGCAGGTCGATCACGTCGTCGCCCACGTAGCAGATCTCGTCGAGCGTCACGCCTTCCTTCGCCATGATTTCGCGCACCGCCTGCATCTTGAAAGCCTGGCCCATGTAGACGAATTCCAGCTTCAGGTCGCGTGCGCGTGTGGCCACGGTCTCGCTGATGCGCTTGGTAATCACGCCGCATTTCATCCCGCCCAGCCGCGCCAGCGAAATGGCCGTGCCGTCGTGCGCGCTGTAGCCTTTGGCTTCGACCAGGGTTGCCGAATGCGTGCCGAATCCGATCTTGTCCTCGTGCTGTTTCAGGCGCGCCTGGTGCCCGGCGCTGGTTACGCCCGCGCCCGGCGCAGGCACAAGCCAGATGGTGCCGTCGGTCAGCACGCCGTCGACGTCGAAGAGAATAATCCTGATGGGGCGGGCGCGATCCTGCGCGGTGAGGGCCATGGTTCGATTCTATCCAGGGCGCGGCGAGCGAGGATCGGTGAGGATAATGATGGGATGGAACCGAATCCGCCAGCGAAACCGCCCGCGCTTGCGCCCGAGGACTTCTACTATGAGGGTCCTTATCTCGTCTTCACCGCGGCCTATCACCTCAAGCGCGGATATTGCTGCGGATCGGGTTGCCGGCACTGCCCTTATCGCGAGGACGGAGAAGAAGTCGCGCCCGCGCCGCCGGATGCGGGCTGAGCGCCCGAAGCCGGCGCCGAGGCCGTCGACGGCGGCCGCACCAGCACGGCGAAGCGCGGAAAGGCAAAGCTGCCGCCGGCGTCGTCGATCACGTTGAGCTGGCAGAGATACTGGCCGGGCTTGAGCTTGTCCAGCGGCACGTCCAGCTCCATGGCCACGGCGTCGCGGCTTTGCACGTTGATCGCCCTGGCCTGCACCAGCGGCGTCTCGAAGACCTTCGTGGTTCCCTGAATCAGTTCGAGGCTGCTCAGCACATCCACGCCCGCTTTCGTTCCCTTCGCCGCATTCCCGGCCGGCTTTTCGCGCGCGGGCGCATAGATCTCGTAAAGCAGGTACAGGTGCTGGTCCTGGCGGAAGACGTGGCTGATATTGGGCACGTATTCCTGGCCTCCGCGCACCAGCGGCGTCTCCTGCTTGCTGGGCTGGCGAGCGGAAGCCAGCACGATCGAGCTCATCTTCAGCGGCAGCTTCTTCATCTCCGGCAGCACGATGTCGGCCTCGAACGAGCCCATGCGGCCGGTCTGGTTCTCACGCACAACGAATTTCAGGTGATACTTGCCGGCCGGCAGATTGAAGCTGGTGGTGTACTCGATAGTCCGCTGGCGCGCGCCCAGCGCCTGGTCGAGATTGAGCTTGACCGTCTCCCGCGCGCGGCCGATGGGCCGCTTCACTTCGTCGATGACTTCGCCGATGACGTCGAGTGTGGCCTTGTCCTTGTCACCGCCCTTGACGAACGGAATCTGCGAACCCGGGACGATGAGCGATACCGGCACGTAGAAGCGGTTCTCGTCGAGACGGAAGTACATGGCGTCGAGATAGACGGCCATGTCGGTCGCCGGCAGGTCGCTGTCCAGTTGCTCTTCGAGCTCGCGCTCGCGGTCCTCGCGGCCGGAGTGCCTGAAGTCGGCCGGAGCGTAATAGCCGGGCCGGTACTCGAGCTTCACGCCCGGCCGGTTCACCGTGACCTTGAGCCGGCGATACTTGCCGTCGCGGGCCGGATCCGAGGATCGGAAGCCGATTGCGTAATATGCCGACGTGTCGCGCTGGATTTGCGAAAAGGCCGGTGCAAAATCGTTGGAGTCGAAGAACGCCTTGCCGCCGGTGTCGCTCGAAAGCGTCGCCATCACCTCCTGCGTATCGAAGTTTGCATTCATATTGTTCTGGAGCGCGCCGCCGCCGTAGGCTCCGGTTCCGCGCAGGCTGCCGGTCGACGCGTCGCCCAGCGGCAGAACCGCCTGCAGGCCGCGCGTGTCCACGCTGTAGATGGCGAGGTTGGCGCGGACGGCGGCGTTCACGGCCGCGCGCAGCGACGCCTCGTTCTCGATGCCGTCGCGCTGGATACCGCCGGAAAAGTAGAGCAGCGATTTCTTTTCGTTGATTTTGGCGAGCGACTGCGCGACGGTGCGCAGCGCAAAGAGCTCGCGGTCGGTGTTGATGTCGTTGTATTCGCTCTCGTCGGGCGTGTAGCCGGTGGTATCTTCCACCTGGTTCGAGTTGGCGGTTGCGCCCGGCGCGAATCCCTGGCCCTCGGTCCCGTTGTAGGCGCCCACTTCGCGAATCAGCGCGTCCTTGTCCGCGGTAAAGTCCTGGTCGACGGTGAGCGAATCGCCAAGCGAAACCAGCGCGACCAGATCCGCGGGCTGCATCCGGGTGCGCAGGAACTGTTTTGCCGCGTCCACGCTGCGATCGAGATCTTCGGGCTGCATCGAGGTCAGGTCAAAGAACATCACGATGAGCCGATGATTGCGCAACTGGTCGGGCCGCGCCACGATGGCGGGCGCGTTGGGATTCGGCTTTCCCGTTCCGGCCAGGCCCGTTACCGTGGCTTCATTGAGCGGCGCGGCCTGGTCCACGCTTTCGAAATCGAAAGTGGCAATCTGCTGCTCTTTTCCGTTCTCGAAGATCCTGAAGTCGCTCTGCTTGAGATCCTTTACCAGTTCGCCGGTCTTCGCGTTGCGAACCACGACGTTGGTAAGGACGAGCTCGCCCCTGACCTTGAGGACGTAGCCGCTTTGAGATTGTTGATTCGAATCGGAGGATTGGGCGAAGGTCGATGGCGCGGCAGGGACAAGAAGGGTCAGCGAGGCGAGGATGGCTCCGAGTTGGCGAATTGCGCGCTTCATTTCGAATTTCCTTGCGCCGTCCCTACGGGACTCCGTGCTCGTTCGTGAATTCCGTGTCCCCACGCTGAAGCCCGGGGCTAACAACCATTGCGCCTCCGGCGCGTTCGACGCGGACATTCACGGCCGGCATTCCTCGGCCAACTTCGCTGGCTTCAAACCCAACCATCTCCGCTGACTCCGCCAGTTCCGCCAAATCCGATGACTCCGCTAAAACCGGAACCTCGCCAGAAACTGGAACGAGCGCATCGCCGTGGCGGAGTCGACCTGTCCGAACGGCTGCGCCACGTTTGCGCCCACCCCGGAGAACAGCGTGGTATTCACGCCCGAGTACTGCACCGTGTTGAAGACGTTGTCGGCGGTGGCGCGAATCTCAAAGCTGCGCGTTTCGCCGAGTTGCATGGTTTTGGAAAGCGACATGTTGTTCGAAATCGTTCCCGGTCCTGGAATCGAATTGCGCGAAGCGGTTCCGTAGGGTCCAACTGGCGTGGCAAAGGCCGCGGTGTTGAACCAGTGCTGCAGCGAGCCGCCTCCCGCGGTGAGCGAGACGCCCGGGACACGATCAGGGCGCAACGAGCCGGCGGTTCCGCGCGCCACGTCGAGCAGCGCCGCCTGATAGACCGGGGTGAGCGGCTCGCCGGTGGCAAAGGTAAACGTGCCGGAGACGGAGAAACCTTCAAAGATGTGCCCGGCTGCGCCGGTGGTCAGCCAATGCTTGTCCTGGCCGAAGGGGAGTTCATAGAGATAGTCGCCCGTGACCTTGTGGCGGATGTCGAAGCTCGAGTTTTCCTGCTCGGCCTGCAGGTCCTGCCAGTTTTGCGCGACGACGGTGGAGGTGCCGCCCACCGAGCCGGCGTCGTCGATCGAATGCGAGTACTGGTAATACGCGCCGAGGGCAATGCCGCCGGAAAGCCGCTTGCGCACGCGCACCGTGCCGGCCGAAAACTTCGAAAAAGCCACGGCCTGCTCGTAGTTGAAGTCCACGCCCGAGTAGCTGATGCCTTCCGGCGTGCGGCCGGGGGCCGTGGTCACATCGAGGTGATTGCCCTTCGATCCGTTGTATCCCACGTTGAGGACCACGTTCCACGGCAGCGTCTTCTGCACGTCAAGGTTCCACACCTGAACGTACGGCAACTCGTAGTGCGGATCGACGGCGTAGTCGCCGGTTGTAGCCGGCGCGGGAAAACCGTTGGCCAGCGAAAGGCAATCGGCGGTTTTCGCCGGACATTGCGTCGTCACCTCGTTGAGCTGCTCGTTGGCAAAGGGCGGCTCGTGCGCCATGGCCGTGGCGAAGGTTGCGTATTGTCCGACCGAGTAATTCATGCCAAAGCCGGAGCGAACCACGGTTTGTTTGGGCAGCCGCAGCGCGATTCCCACGCGCGGAGCCACTGCGGTCCTGAAGGGAAAGACCAGCGAATCGGGCAGCGGGCCGCTGAAAGGCCCCGCACCGCCGGCCTGGACCTCGTCCGCATGGGCGAACTGCGCCAGCGGATCGGTATCGACAAACGCCAAATGGTTGTACTTCTCGCTGTAGGGCGCATAGAACTCATAGCGCAAGCCGTAATTCACGGTCAGGTTCGACAGGGCTCGCCAATCGTCCAGGGCATAGGCATCCATCACGTTGTCGCGCAGGTACGCCTTGGAGACGGCCGAGTCGATGCTCGTTTCCTGCGGCTCACCGAGCAGAAAATCTCCCAGCGCGGAGCCGGTGTAGTAGCCGGTGAAATAAAACGTGCCCGTCGCGTTGGAGCTGCCGAGAAAATCGCGGTGCACGCGGCGATAGTCGCCACCAAAGCGCAGGTTGTGCTTGCCGTGGATCCAGCTCAATGTCTCGGAAAGCGAGATGGTTTGCGAGAGCGTAAAACTGGGCTCTTGCTCGCTCAGGCCGGTGAACTGGCTGAGCGAGATGTTGGGCAGGCCGTAATTCAACGGGCTCGTGTTCAGGGCTGTGCCGTCGGGCCCGAGGATGCCGTTTTCGGTCGCAATGTCGATGCTGTTGGTGAAGTAATTCGTCGTCTGCCCGTCATTGCGATTCCAGCTTGCGCTGAAGATGCTGGTCAGCTTGTTGTAGCCGAGCGTGTAGCCGGCCTGCAGCGAGTTCGCATCGGTGAACGCTTTGCCTCCCAGCTCGGGAAAGATGTCGATGTTGTCCTGGGCCGTGTGGCTCCAGTTGTAGTTGAAGTTCACGCTCTGTCGAAGTCCCTGCTGGGTCTGCGTCCTGCGGCCGCGGCCGCCAAACGCGCCGAAGGGCGTAGCGTTGGAGCCGATGCCTCTCATATAGCGAGCGCCCAGTTGCGTCGTGTTGTCCTGCGCCGTGGTGAGCAGATGGTAGTTCTGCGCGTCGCCGGGCAGATTGGGAAGCGGAATATATTTGAGCAGGCTGGATGCCGCGGGAACGGGGGTGATTTTCGCGTCCAGCCCGGGAAGATTGCCTTCGCGCTCGGCCTCGGTGGGCACGGTGGCGTATTGATCGGAAGGGGTCGAGCTGCGCTGGCCGGAGAGAGTGAGAAACACCGTGTCTTTGCCGCTGGGCTTGGTCAATTTCGGCAGATAGGGCTCGCCGATAAAGGTAAGGCCAAAGCGGTTGGTTCCCGAGGCCGGCTGAAATTGCGGCTGGCCACGCAGGGAGAACGGTTCTGCGTTCAGCGCCGAGTTGCTGCCTATCCAGAAGATGGCCCCGTGCGGCTGCGCGGGATTGAAGTTGCGGAAGTTCATTCGCCCGCCGCCGAACCCGCCGCGCCCGCCAAATCCTCCGGCTCCGCCCGGACCGCCGAATCCGCCGCCGAATGCGCCGCCCATGCCGCCGCCGAAATTGAAATTGCCCTGACCGCCGTTCCCCTGGCCGCCGTTCATGGCGCGAGCCGTCTCCATGGCATCGCGCAACTGATCCATGTTGACTCCAGCAAGCGGGCTCACCTGGCCGGACTGGCCGTTGATGGCCACCGATTCGCCGCCGAAATCCGAGTTGCCCGCGACTGAAGGCAGCGCCGCGCCGGCTTCGGCGCTTGAGCCCGATCCTCCGGCCTGCGTATCGCCGCCTTCGCCGAACGCGCTCATCAGACTCATGCTTTGCAGGCCGGTCGCGGCCATCTGACGGATGGCCTGGGAGGCCTGGGACTCGGCGCGGTCCTGCTGCTGCTGCTGTTCGGCGGCGCGCGACGCCAGCATCAGGTCGAAGTTGACGGTCTGGTCGTGGCTGGTCGCGTTCAGCAGCGCCTCTTGCGCTCCGGGCGCAAAGGCCGCGAACTGGGTGCGGAGGACATAGCGGCCGTTCTGCGGAATCGTCATCGACCAGGCGCCGGTGATGCCGGTGGTGGTGGAGTAACGCTTGCCGGTGAGCGTGTTGGCGGCTGTTACGGTGACGCCGGGCAGCGGAATGTTGCCGCTCTTGACAACACCGTGCAGCCGCCCTCCGGCGATCGCCGCCACCGTGGAGGACGGCGGCTCCGTCGATGCGGCGCCATCAGCGGGAAAGGAGGATGCCTTTTGGCTCGCCGGCTGTTGCGCCCGTGCGGCAACGATCCCGGCCAAAAAGATCGCGACAGCTACTCCGCACAGTATGGCCAATCGCCGCATCCCCAGCATTCCCCGCCCGTACTTTGTCTGACGGTTCAGCGTGCGCGAAGGTTTACGGAGGCCCGGGACTGCCCGGCGAAGTAGACTCAGGCATGGCGTCAGTTCGACGCTCCCCGCGACCATTCCGGATTCAGGAGCTCGCGGCAGCCACTCCGCGCGAAACGGTGGCGCGGGCACGAGAACTTTTGCTCGAGTACGGCCGCTTCGTGATCGCCCAGCCAGGCGCGGCCCGATTCTGCTTCGGGTCGCTCGAAAAAGAGGCTGCGCGAATACCGATGAGTTACATCGAACAAGGAGGCGGCTGCCTGCTCGCCACGATGAGTCAGGAGCCGGTGGGATTCGTGGCCTGGCGCGAAGTGGGGCCCGCTGTGGCCGCGGACGCGTGGGAGCTGAAGCGGCTTTGGGTTCGCCCACAAGGGCGTGGATCGGGACTGGGACGCGCATTGACGCAGGCCGTGCTGGAGCGCGCTGTGGCCGCCGCGCGCAAGGCCGTCTATCTCGACACCGTTCCCGCCGCCATGGAGAAGGCGCACCGGCTCTATCTGGAGACGGGATTCGTTCCCTGCGAGCCCTACAACGACAATCCCATCGCGGGCGTGGCATTTCTGGTGAAGCGCCTTTGACCGTCGGCGATGACTTTCGGGTAAGGTTATGACCCGATCGTCCATCCGGCTTTTGAATTTAGGGCTTGCATTCCCCGCCCGCGCATGTTAACTCTTATGGCAATATTCTTCTGGTTGCTACCACGTAAGTAAACAATTGACTCGAAACCCACAGGACCTGATTCCGTGATGAAGATCGGCACCACGATCCGCGCTCACCGGCTGCAGAAGGGTCTTTCCCAGGGCGACATCGAAAAGAAGACCGGACTGCTTCGCTGCTACCTCTCCCGTGTGGAAAACGGCCATACCGTCCCTTCGCTGGATACGCTTTCGAAAATTGCCCTGGCTCTCGACCTGCCCATCGCGCAGTTCTTCGCCGACGACTCGGTCAGCCACCATCTCAATGCGCAGAAGCTCTCCGACGACGAGTTGCGATTCCTCACGCAGATCCGCCGCTACTCCACCAACCTGAACGAAAGCGACCGCAAGCTGCTGCTGGCGATGGTGAAGAAGTTCGCCGCCACGGCGGTGCGATAGGCGTATGCAAGCAATGCCAACGGTCCGTGCGGGCTGATTCGTCGTGCCGGACCAGTCCTTTGCTCATTCATCTTCCCGCAGGCTTCAGCCCGCGGGAAGGCCGCTCCACAGCCCTTTTTCAGGCGTCTGTCCAGCCCGTACATTTTCGCCTCCAAAGGATCACTTCGTGGCCTTGGCTTCTGGACGAGAAAGGCCCCATTCCACATCGCGGGTTCATTTCAAGGCGATCCGTTGAGCTCATCTCCCGCTTTCGTTCTTTCCGGGTCTTTCCTTCTCTTATCGGCCCTCCCCGGCAGCGCGCAACAAAGCGGCGCTCCGCCTGCGCCAAAGACTCCGTCCCCGCCGAATCCGGTGCTCGTTCTTCGTCCTCCCGCCAATCCGCCCAAAGCCGCAAGCCCCATCGCCGCTGCGGGCCACATTCACCTTGATGTAACAGTCACCGATGCATCCGGCAATCCGGACACCGGCCTCCAGCCCTGGGACTTCACGCTCTTCGACAACAATCAGCCACGCAAAATTCTTTCGTTTCGCTCGTTCGACGGCGTCGCCGTCAAGCCCCACCCGCCGGTCCGGGTCGTTCTTCTCATCGACACCGCCAATCTTCCCTTCCAGCAGGTCGCCTTTGTGCGCTCCGAGATGCGGAAGTTTCTTCTTCAGAACGGTGGCCATCTCGCCCAGCCGGTATCGCTGTTTCTGTTTTCCGATGCCGGCCTGCGCGTTCAGCCGCAGCCTTCGATCGACGGAAATGCCCTGGTCGGAGTGCTCGACCAGATCCAGGGCGGCATCCGCACCATCGACTCGGCCCAGGCCGGCGAAGGACTTCTCGAGCGCTTCCAGCTTTCGGTCCGCCAGCTCGCCTACATCGCCCAGAACGAAACAAAGGAGCCCGGCCGCAAGCTGCTCATCTGGGTCGGACCCGGCTGGCCAACGCTCGACTCGGCCAACTTCAGTGCAACGGAAAGAGACCAGCGCCGCTATTTCGACACCATCGTCGCGCTTTCCCATGACCTGCGGGAATCGCGCATCGTCCTCGACAGCGTTTCTGCCACCGATCCGGTCTCGAGCGGGGCTGACGCCTTTGCGTATCGGAGTTTCCTGAAGGGAGTCACTTCCTCGAACCGGGCCGACAGCGGCAACCTGTCGCTCAAGGTCCTCGCCATCCGCAGCGGCGGGCTTGTGCTCGGCCCGGACAACGACCTCGCTGGACAGATCGATCGCTGCATCGCCGGCGCCGATGCTTTCTACCGCATCTCCTTCGATCCTCCGCCGGCAGCCCACGCCGACGAGTATCACGACCTCCGGATCGAAACCGGCAAGCCCGGCCTGACGGCGCGCACCAGCAGCGGGTACTACAACCAGCCGAAGCAGGATCACTGACCGGCGTGCATCATCAGCGTGGGCGCCTCGACCCTGCGGCGTCAATCGGGCGCCCGAGGCCCCGATTCCGGGACTTGGGATTGTTGTGCGCCATCCACTTAGGGCAGTTTAAGAAATAGTGTGTACCTTGAATCCTTGCCCAAGGTCGCCGCTCCCTGCTGGTCGCGTCGACTCAGCGATCTCTCTTCGTCTACAGAATTTCTTAAACTGCCTTAATTCGGTCCCGTCCCAAACCCCTTCCACTCGATCTCCGCCACGCCCGGCAGTTGTTCCAGCTCCGCCAGAAGCGCCGGAACATCCGCGTTCTCCTTGTGCGACGGCCATCGCACCTCGCACTCGAACCTCCGGCGGTGCTCCGCGGCGAAATGAGTGACGGAAAGCGTCTTGATGCGAAGCCTGGCCGCCCGCAGGCGATCGCGCAGATCGTTTGCCGTCATCCGATCCTCTGCAATCGTGAGCTTCAGCTCCGCAAGCTGATACAGCTCGATCCGTTCCTCGAACCATCGCAGCCCCCACAGCACAAGAAAGCCTATCAATGTCGACACCGAACCGAGAACCAGTTGCCCCCCGCCCAGGCACAACCCGACCACGGTGGCGAACCACATCGTTGCCGCAGTCGTCACGCCGATGACCAACTCGTTCTTGTGGATGATCGCCCCGGCCCCGATAAAACCCACGCCGGTGAGAATGCCCAGCGGCAAGCGCATCAGGTCCATAACGGCGAACGAATTCTGCGGCTTCCCGTTGCTCTCCATCAGCAGGTTCATCTGGATCATGGCGACGGATGCCGCCAGCATGACCAGCAGCGTGGTGCGCAGGCCGGCGGCATGCCCCGACCGGCTGCGCTCGGTGCCCAGGAGGATTCCGGCAATCACTGTCAGCGCCAGGCGCAGAGCAATCGCCGGCCAATGGATCTCCGGTGACATAAGCCGATTGGATTCGGCGAATCGAAATGTGGATGTAAGTTGTTGCTCCTGTTTGGGCAGACGCGCGTCTCATGCGACGCGTTTCCTCACACCTGCGCTTCACATCGCATCGATTGCGGTTCGAAGGTCGCCGTCTTGACAGTGCCAATCGTCAGTCCCTAGAATTATAAGGGGGAATCAGGCGTACTTTCCGGGATAAGTCGCAGAATAAGAAACGCTTACGGTATTCGCCGGATTCGCACGCGTGCAGTCCGGGCTCCATGGACAAGGAAACCACAACCAGAATGTCCGAGGCGCGCATCAGTCCGCGCGAACGACTGGTGCTCACCGCCATCATTGAGTTGTACATTGCCACAGGCGAACCGGTGGCCTCCCAGGCGGTTGCGCGTTTTTTTGAGAATCGCGACGGTCTCAGTTCCGCCACGCTTCGCAATGTGATGGCCACGCTGCGCGAGGCCGGCCTGCTCGAGCAGCCACATACTTCCGCCGGACGCGTTCCCACCGCCGCGGCCTTTCGCTATTACGTGGAGCAGATCACGCAGCCACGCCTGGGCTCGTCTTCACCCATGGTTGCGTCGGCCCTTGTTGCAATGGATTCCGCCGCCTCGGAGCTCAGCGAAGCGCGCCGCGGACTGATCGAGGGTGGGTATACCGGCGTCTCCAGTTCCAGCGAATACCTCGAGCGCACCTCGCATGTGCTGGCGCTCATCTCCAGCGGCCTGGGCGTGGCGCTGGCCCGGTCCGCTGCCGACCAGGTCCTCGAGCATCTCCATTTTTCGCGGCTTTCGCAGGGCCGGGTGCTGGCCGTGGTGGTCACCCAGGCCGGCGCCGTCCTCGATCGCGTGCTGAACATCGACCGCGAATTCACGCCGGTGGAGCTGGAGACCGCCGCGCGCTACCTGAACGAGAACTTCCGTGGCTGGCCCATCGAGCGCATCCGCAGCGAGGTGGCGCGGCGCATCGAACTCGACCGCGCCGCCTACGATCGGATGCTGGCCGCCGTGGAGGAACTGTGCCGCAAAGGCGCGCTGGCCGGCGACGAGCACGGTCCGCTGATCTTCGTCGAGGGCATGGCCAATCTGATTGCCGCCGAAGTCGATCGCCAGCGCCTGCGCGAAATGCTGCTGGCGCTGGAAGCCAAGCAGCGGCTCGTCGAGCTGCTCACCGCCTACGTCGACGGCCGCCAGCAGGAGGTGCGCGTTGTCGTTGGCCTCGACGAAGCTTCGCCGGCCATGCAGGATCTGGTGCTCATCGGCGCGCCTGCCCGGCTGGGCGGGGGCAACCTGGGCACGGTTGCCGTAATCGCACCCACGCGCATCCAATACCAGGAGATGATCCAGGCAGTCCGATACGTCGCCCGGCTTTCCGAACGCTACTTCGAAGCCCCGGCCGGATAGGCTTGCGCCTCCGGCGTGCCGCCCGTGCGCCGCACGCCACAAACAACGATAATAGGAACAGGAGAATGGCTTCCGCCTTTCGAAGAAACCGCAGAGTTATGCCAGATGAGAGTCACGAGATGAACGAGAACAACAAGTCGAAGAGCAAGAACGCGCTCATGGTCGAGGAGACGGCGCAGGAGCCCGCGAGCGAATCCGGGCGCGCCGCCGCCGAGCCGGCCGCCGGCGAAGAAACCGCCATCCCTCCCGGACCGGCGACCGATGCGCCATCGGAGACCGCCGGAACGCCGGTGAGCCGCGCCGAATTCGACCAGTTGAAAGCGGAGCGCGATCATCTGCTCGATCGCCTTGCCCGCCTGCAGGCCGAATTTGAAAACGCGCGCAAGCGCACCGAGCGCGAGCGGCAGGAGTTCCGCGAATACGCGACCGGCAGCGTCATCGAGCAGTTTCTTCCCGTGCTCGACAACTTCGCCCTGGCGCTCAAATCCACCGGCTCGGCCGAGCAGCTTCGTTCCGGCGTGGAACTCATCGTCAAGCAGATGGACGAGATCCTGCGCCAGTTGCAGGTCGCGCCCGTTGCCACGGTGGGCGAGCCCTTCGACCCGCGCCTGCACGAAGCGCTGGGCTCGGTCGAGCGCGACGACATCCCCGACCAGTACGTGGCCGAAGAGGTTCGCCGCGGCTATCGCCTGCGCGACCGCCTCCTGCGTCCCGCATTGGTGCGCGTCGCCTCGAATCCGAAACAAAAAAGCGAGTAACCGAATCAATAAAAGAGCGAGCTGAACAGACAACCCGATGAGTTCTAATACAAGAGTGACCAAAGCCGACTACTATGAGGTTCTCGGCGTCGCGCGCGACTGCGACGAACAGGAACTGAAAAGCGCCTATCGCAAGCTGGCGCTCAAATATCATCCCGACCGCAATCCCGGCGACAAGGCAGCCGAGGAAAAATTCAAGGAAGCCAGCGAAGCCTACCAGGTGCTGAGCGACGCCGACAAGCGCGCCGCCTACGACCGCTACGGCCACGCCGGCGTGAGCGGCGTCGGCTCCGGCTTCCCCGGCAGCCCCTTCGGGGGCGTCGATCTCAGCGACATCTTCGGCGACCTGTTCGGCGAGATGTTCAACATGGGCGGCTCGCGCACCGGCTCGCGCCAGCAGCGCGGCGACGACCTGCGCTTCGATCTCACCATCAATTTCGAGGACGCCATCTTCGGCTCCGAAACCGAGGTGAAGATCCGCCGCCTCGAAGTCTGCTCCGCCTGCCAGGGCCGCGGCAGCGCCTCGGGCCGCGGACCCTCCATCTGCAGCCAGTGCCAGGGACGCGGCCAGCTCCGCTACCAGCAGGGATTCTTCTCCGTCGCCCGCACCTGCAACCTGTGCCGCGGCACGGGAACCATCATCGGCGACCCCTGCCAGACCTGCCGCGGCGAGACGCGCGTGGCCAAGGAATTCAAGCTCAATGTGAAAGTACCGCCCGGCGTCGAGGACGGCACGCGCATCCGCTACGCCGGCGAGGGCGACGCCGGCCGCTCCGCCGGCCCGCGCGGCGACCTCTACATCGTCATCTCCATCCGCGCGCACGATTTCTTCGAGCGTGACGGCCACGACCTGCACTGCGTCGTTCCCATCAGCTTTCCGCAGGCCGCGCTCGGCGCCGAGATTCCCATCCCCGCCATTGATGGAGAAGTCGTTCTCAAGGTTCCGGAGGGCACGCAGAGCGGGAAAGAGCTGCGCATTCGCGGCAAGGGCATTCCCTGGCTCAACGAGCGCGGCCGCGGCGACCTGGTGGTGCAGGTTGTCGTGCAGACTCCGCGCAAGCTCACCAAGGCGCAGCGCGACCAGGTCAAACAGCTCGCTGAAGCCCTC
>JASHQQ010000092.1 GCA_030039035.1 Acidobacteriaceae bacterium
GCAATCTCCGGCATCGGCACCAATGGCTCGACCGGCACGATGGGATCCTCTGACACCGGATTTGGAGTGGGCGGCACCGCCACCGACGCGAGCGCCACGGGCGCGGCCTATAACGTCTTCTCCGGAGTGTGGGGCGATACCGGAGCCAGTAGCACCGCCGTTGCGCCCGCCTGGGCGATCGGAGTTCTGGGCACCGCGGACGATAGCCAGGCCGGCGTCTTCCTCAACAACAGCACTGGCTGGCCCACGGTGTATGCGGAGAACTATGGAACCGGCGGAACGACCGGGCTGTTCAAGACGTTGATGGCTGTCAGCAATGAGGGTACCTGCGGCGTCGGCGGCGGCAGCCTGAGCTGCACCGGGCAGATCAAGTCGCTGGTCCCGGCCGGTAACGGCGCGCGCAAGGTGGAGACCTATGCGATGCAGTCGCCGGAGAACTGGATAGAGGACTTCGGCTCTGGAAACCTGGAGAGTGGTGTTGCCGAGGTCCGCATCGACCCGGCCTTTGCGGAAACGGTGACCGGGGATGCAAACTACCACGTCTTCCTGACGCCGAACGGCGACTCGAAGGGACTGTATGTGACCGGCAAGACGGCCGACCGCTTTGAGGTGCGGGAGTCGGGCGGGGGAACGTCGTCGCTGAGCTTCGATTACCGCATCGTGGCCAAGCGCCGCGGCTATGAGGCCCAGCGCTTGACCGACGTGACCGAACGCTTCAACGCCGAGTCGAGGACCGCTGTGGTGGCGAGGCGTTCCGGCGTCAAGAAGGCAGCGGCGCCGGCACGCGAAGCGACGAGCCGATGATCCTTTGCAGACCCTTCGGTGTGCATCTTTTCGAAGAATGCCATATCGCTCTACGAGAGCATTGGCCGCCTTTAGAGATCAGGCAATAACATCCGTAAAAGAAGAAACGCGCCTACGCCGGCGAAGAAGACCAATGCCATGCGGATGCCGGGCTCGCGATTGACTTCGGGCACAAGATCGGTCGCCGCCACATAGAGTGCGACACCGGCAGAGATCGGCAATCCGACGGATAGCCATTGGGGCACAAGTTCGATGGCGAGGACGCCGGCCAAGGTGGCCGCGGCGAGAATCACGGCGGAGTAAAGCGCCATGGACCGGCTGCGTCCGCTGGCCACCATCACGCTGGCCATGGTGAATCCTTCGGGCGCCTTGTGCAGAAAGACGGCAAGAAAGATCAGCCACCCCAGCCAGTTGGTGACGGCAAAGCCTGAGCCGATGGCGACACCGTCGAAGAGCGCATGCACGCTCAATCCGCCCAGCACCGAGTAGCCGGTGCGCAGCGAGACAAACTCGCCATGATGCGTTTCCTCGCCGAAATGGAAGTGCGCGTTGATGGTGTGCTCGAGCAGATGCACGATGCAGTAGCCGGCCATGATCCAGACCGTGCCCCATCGCGGGCTGAGGATGAGGCTTTCGGGCGTCATCTCCATCAGGGCCGTCGCCATCAGGAAGCCGGCGCCGAGCGCCACGAAGTAGCGCAGGTAACGCTCCACGCCCCTGGCGCGCACGAGAACGAAGCCGCCGGCCACGTCGGCGAGGGCGGCGATCACTCCGAGAAGGATCGGGATCCTGAACATCGAGGTCCTGGTTGCGTGAAGTCGTGGTCATCCCGGCATTTCGGCTCGCCGCACAGAGCCGCGGCGAACCGGATGGATGGGACGCCCGCGCATCCGCGAATCCTTCGCTCACCCAATGCAGCGGGCAAGCTCCGCTGCGCGGAGTTGGCAAATTAGCAGGTTAGCAGACGGTGCGATGTCAGCCGCTGTGGCGGATGTGCAGAACATCTCCATCCTGCACGACGTACTCCTTGCCTTCGAGGCGCAGCGTACCTTTGGCGCGGGCGGCGGCTTCGGAGCCGGCGTCGAGCAGGTTGTCCCAGCGAATGGATTCGGCGCGGATGAAGTGATGTTCGAGGTCGGAGTGGATGGCGCCGGCGGCCTGCGGCGCCTTCGAGCCCGCGGGCACGGTCCAGGCGCGGCACTCGTCCTCGCCGGCGGTGAAAAAGCTGATCAGGCCCAGCAGTTCGTAGCTCTTGCGGATGAGCCGCACCAGGCCGCTCTCGTGCAGGCCGTAGCTGGCCAGGAAATCCGCAGCCTCGGCGTCGTCCATCTCGGCCAGCTCGGCTTCCACCTTGCCGCAGATGGCAGTCGCAGCCGAGTTGGGGCGATGGGCTACATCGTCGAGCTTGTATCGGCTGACGGCCGCATCCAGATCAGCGCCCAGCGAGGCGCTCTCGCCGATGTTGACCGCGTAGAGGATCGGCTTTTGCGAAAGAAACATGAAGCCGCGAATGAGCTTTTTCTCTTCCGGCGATATTTCCAGCTCGCGCAGCGGCTGCTCTTTTTCGAGAGCCTCCTTGGAGCGCAGCAGCAGGGCGTGCTCGCGCTCGAGGTCGGCGGTGCGCTGTTTCTTCAGGTCTTTCTCCACGCGTTCGATGCGCTTCTCGATTTGCGTGAGATCGCTCACCATCAGGTCGAACTCGACGCTCTTCACGTCGCGCAGCGGATCGACGGGACCGGCGTGCGGAATCGATTCGTCCTCGAAGGCGCGCAGCACGTGGATCAGCGCGTCCACGTTGCGCAGGCTGGTGAGGAATGCGGTTTCCTTGAGCGCTTCCTGGCCGATGGCGGCCACGTCGACATATTCCACGGTGGCGAAGGTGGTCTTTTTGGGCGAGTAGAGAGCCGAGAGCCGCTCCAGCCGCTCGTCGGGCACACGCGCCACGCCGATGTGCGCCTCGCGCGGATTCGAGTATGCGTGCTCTTCGAGCCTGGCCCTGGTCAGGATTTTGAACAAGGAGGTCTTGCCCACTTGCGGCAGGCCGATGATGCCGGTCTTCATGCAGTTTTGATGATACTAGGCGGGTCTCGGTCGAAGCCGCCAGCTTTCAGCTCGATGTAGCGAATCCCCTGATAGCTGAAAGCTGACGGCTGAAAGCTGCCCTTACAGCGCCGCTTCGCCCCGCTCGTCGTTGCGGATGCGGATGGCCTCGTCGACCTTGCTGACGAAGATTTTGCCGTCGCCGATGCGGCCGGTGCGCGCCGCTCCAATGATCGCCTGAATGACGCGCTCCTTCAGGTTGTCGATGACGACCACCTCGATCTTGACCTTGGGAAGAAGGTCAACCGTATACTCGCGCCCGCGGTAGAATTCGGTGTGGCCTTTCTGCCGGCCGTGTCCCCGGGCTTCCAGAATCGTCATTCCCTCGATGCCTGCCTCGAGCAGCGCATCCTTGACGGCATCCAGCTTGGAGGGCTGGAGAATCGCTTCGATCTTGAGCATACGCAATCGCCTCGTTTGACAATCTATCAGGCAAGGGCAATGCATGGCCGGTGCCGCGTGAAGAAGTTCTTAAGTGTTCAGGTCGTAGGCTTCCTCGCCGTGCTGCGACAGATCCATTCCGGCGGCCTCGTCCTCGGGACGCAGGCGCAGGCCAACGATCTTGTCGACGACGAACAGCAGAATCAGCGTACCCACGATGGAGAGCCCCCAGGCAATGGCGATGCCGGCGATCTGGTTCACCATCTGGCCCCAATGGCCGTCGATGACGCCGGTGGGGATGAGCTTGCCCGACGTGTCGGAGCCATAGACGGGGTTGATCAGGGAGGTCGCGAAGATGCCGGTCAGCAATGCGCCCAGCGTTCCGCCGGCGCCGTGAACTCCGAAAGCATCGAGCGAGTCGTCGTAGCCAAACCGCATCTTGACCATCGAGACCATCAGCGCGCAAACGATACCGGCGAGAAGTCCGATGAGCAGCGCGGCCATGGGCTGCACAAAGCCCGAGGCCGGCGTAATCGCGACCAAGCCTGCCACCGCGCCCGATATGGCGCCGAGTGCCGTCGGCTTGCCGTTGCGAATCCATTCCGTAACCGTCCAGCCGAGCGCCGCGGCGGCAGTGGCGAAATGCGTGTTGACAAAGGCGCTGGTGGCCAGCGCGCTGGCGGCGACCGCGCTGCCGGCGTTGAAGCCGAACCATCCCACCCAGAGCAGGCAGGCTCCGATAAAGCTGAGCGTCAGCGAGTGCGGCGGCATGGGCACTTTGGGATAGCCGGCGCGCTTGCCCAGATAGAGCGCCGTGACCAGCGCCGAGACGCCCGAAGTGACGTGGACCACGGTGCCGCCGGCGAAATCGAAGCTGGGAAATTTGCCGCCGGTGGAGTTGAGCAGCCCGCCCACGCCCCACACCATGTGCGCCATGGGGCAGTAGACCGCCAGCGACCACAGCGAAAGGAAAACCGCCATTCCGCTGAATTTGACGCGCTCGGCGAAGGCGCCGGTGATGAGCGCCGGCGTGATGATGGCGAACATGAGCTGGTAGATCATGTAGGTCTGCTCGGGGATGGTCGCGCCGTAATCCTTGTTCGGCGTCAGTCCCACGCCGTGCAGAAAGACGTGCTCGAATCCTCCGACAAATGCGTTGCCATGACCGAAGGCGAGCGAGTATCCGACGATGGGCCACAGTATGGTGACCAGTCCCATCATGGCGAAGCTCTGCATCATGGTGCCGAGCATGTTTTTTCTGCGCACCAGTCCGCCGTAGAAAAGCGCCAGTCCGGGGCCGGTCATCAGCAGCACCAGCGCGGCTGAGACCAGCATCCAGGCGTTGTCGCCGGCCGATTGCGCGTTCTGCACCGCGGTTTGAAGGGCTTCGATCTGGGCCTGGGTGGCCGGGGCAGAGGCAGGGGACTGGGCCAGGACCATGGCCGGAACGCTTGCCAGTACAGGCAGCAGGAACAGAGTGCTTCGGCGACAGGACATGACGGTTTTGCTCCGAATGAGTGTGGACGAAACGGGAACAAAAAAGGCGGGGAGCCGATTGCATTTGCGGACGGCCGAACCAACCCGTTGCGATGCGGCCGATGTTTACCTGGCTGCCGCCCGCGCCGGACTGCCGGTCGCCGATCCGGTGGTTCACCTTCCTTTTACATGATCCGGCCCGGTCCCAGGAGGAAATTCGCGGGCGTCTTCGCGATTCTTCAGGCGATCCTTATGCGCGTTTCAGAATGTGCGATGCGGCGCCCGTGAGCACGGCATCGCAGATGCCGGCTCCCGCGGCGTATATTGGGAATATGGGCGCGACCGCGGAGAAGGATCGCTATCTGTTCGGTTCGCTGGAAAGCAGCGCGTTGAACCGCGCCAAGCTCAACGAAGTGAGCTATGGTTACGAGCAGCCGGAGGGCGTTCTGCTCACTTCGCTCGACTTCGCCGTGAACTGGGTGCGCAAGAGCTCGGTATGGCCCATGACCTTCGGCCTGGCCTGCTGCGCCATCGAGATGATGTCGATGGGCGCATCGCGATTCGACATCGCGCGCTTCGGCGCCGAAGTTTTCCGGCCTTCGCCGCGCCAATCCGACCTGATGATCATTGCCGGGCGCGTCTCGCAAAAGATGGCGCCAGTTATCCGCCGCCTTTACGATCAGATGCCGGAGCCGAAGTGGGTCATCTCCATGGGCGCCTGCGCAACCTCCGGCGGCGTTTTCAATAACTACGCTCTGGTTCAGGGCGTGAATCAGGTGATTCCCGTCGATGTCTACGTGCCCGGCTGCCCTCCGCGGCCGGAGCAGCTCATCTATGCCATCACGCTTCTGCAAGAGAAGATCCAGCGCGAGCCGCGCAGCTTGCTGAAGACGCTGAACGCCACCTAGGCGCCGCGAATCCGGAGCATTTCTGCCCGAGGCAGGTGCGTCATTGCGCAGGGGCGCGAGGTTGATTCTGGAGGCAACTTGTTGAAAAAATTGTGCTCTGCCGAATCCCGTATGTTACTTTTAATAGGGTTGTCGGAATCAAACGATTCGTTACCCTTGGTGAAATGACGCAGGCAAGTTGGAAGACCTACTCGTAAGCAACCCTACTTCATTTGGCAGTTCAGCTTTGATTTGCGGAGGAGAAGCGCATGAACTTTCGTTTTCTGAGATCTGCGAGCGGGGTAATTGCCCTGGCCTGTGTAGTCCTGTTCCCTGTTACCATGGCCGCCCAGGATAATTCCAAGCCGGCGAAGGCGCCTGCGCAGGACTCACCTTCAAAGTGGGACATTTTCCTGGGCTACAGCTACCTGGCGCCTCACGGAACCGTGACCAAGCCGGGCGGAGTTCCAGAACAGTTCAACAGCATCGATTGGGGCGGGATCGGCAGCGTCGCGAGGTACTTCAACAACTATGTCGGCGTGGAGGGCGTGGGCGACATCCATCACGTTTCCGAAACCCCCGGCACCGGATCGACCCACGCCAATGACGATTTCAGCGGCGGTTCGCTGGGTATGATCTTCCGCTATCCCACCGAGGACATTACTCCCTTCGTTCACTTTCTGGTTGGCGCAGAGCGCGTGGGAAGCTACTTCGAGGCCGAAACCTGGGGCCCGGTGGTCACGGCCGGAGGCGGTCTGGACTATGGAACGCCGCTCTTCGACCATCGCCTGGCGATCCGCGTCTTTCAGGCGGATTACCAGTACAACCACGACAACTTTTCGCCGGCGGGAACGCGCGGCAACTTCAACATGGCGCGGTTGAGCGCCGGCGTGGTCATCCACATCGGGACCATCGCGCCGCCTCCACCGGTGACCCTGGCCTGCTCGGCGAATCCGGCTTCGGTCTATCCCGGCGACCCGGTTACAATCACCGCGACTCCGGGCATGCTCGATCCCAAGCTGAACGCGGTCTACTCCTGGTCGGGAGCCGGAGCCAGCGGCAACGGAACCACCGTCAACATCGCCACCGGTTCGCTCGCCCCCGGCACTTACACCGTGAAGGGCACCGTGAAGGAAGGCAAGCCCGGCAAGGAAGGCCTGAAGCCGTGGGAGACTGCCGATTGCTCGGCAACGTTCACGGTGAAGCCGTTCGAGCCGCCGACATTGAGTTGCTCGGCCAGCCCGACGACCATCAAGCCGGGTGAAACCAGCACCATTACGGCGACTGGCGTAAGCCCGCAGAACCGGCCGCTCACCTACACCTATTCGGCCGCGGCTGGCACGATCAGCGGCAACGGCACCACGGCAACCTTCAGCTCGCAAGGCGCGCCCACGGGACCGGTTTCGATCACGTGCAACGTCGCCGACGACAAGGGAGGAACCGCGACGGCGAACACCGAGGTCACGATCTCCTCGCCGCCGGTGGTTGTGCCGCACGCGCAGTCGCTGTGCTCGATCACTTTCTCGACGGACAAGAAGCGTCCGACCCGCGTGGACAATGAAGCCAAGGCTTGCCTTGACGAAGTTGCCCTCAGACTGCAAAACCAGACCGACGCTACCGCAGTGGTGGTGGGCGAATCGACGGCAGAGGAGAAGGCTCCGCCGAAGCATCCACGCCGCCATCAGAAGACCATCGACTACGCGGCGCAGCGCGCTGTGAATACCAAGGACTACCTGGTGAAGGAGAAGGGAATCGACGCCTCCCGCATCACGGTAGACACCGGCACTTCCGACGCGCAGAGCGTGGAGAACTACCTGGTGCCCGCCGGAGCGAACTTCTCCGCGGATGTGAGCGGAACCACGCCGGTGGACGAGAACACCGTGAAGCCGGAGGAGCGCAAGCCTCTCGGCGAGCGGCCTCACGGTCACCACAAGGCGGCGGCTGCCCAATAAAACCGCCGGGCCTTCGATCCGGATACTGGTTTCGAGGGCCCGGGCGGAACACGGTCGTTTTTTTCGAGCGCCTCTCGCAATCCATTGAGGCTGACCGGGCAGCGGTCAGCCTCTTTGTTTGTCATACAACGCGTCGTAGGATGAATGTGGAGTCCTCTCTTGCATGAGCTGTTCGCTTTTCTGCCTTGAATCCCGGCGACGGATCGGGAAGATTCGTTCGCTTCTCGGGTGGTTTTTTTTCGCTTGCGCGGCCATTTGGCTTCCGGCCGAAACTCCCTGGAGCACGGTGGGCCCCGCGGGTGGAGACGCGCGCGCCTTCGCCGCGGTGCCGGGACAGCCGGATCACATCTATTTGGGAACGACCAGCAGTTGGATCTACGAATCGACCGATGGCGGGGCATCCTGGCAGCGACTGTCCAGGCTGGACGGCACGGAAGATCTTGTCGTCGACAACCTCGTCGTCGACTCTTCGAATTCGGCTTCTGTTTATGCTGCTGCCTGGAAGCTTGGCGACTCCGGCGGCGGCCTCTGGGCGAGTCATGACGGCGGCCGGAGCTGGAGCGAGCTGAAAGGCCTGCATGGGCAGTCCATTCTCGCCTTTGTGCAGGCTCCCTCCGATCCCCGCATCTTTTACGCGGGAACGTTGCAGGGCGTCTTCCGCAGCAGTGACTCCGGGTCGACCTGGAAGCAGATCAGCCCGCCGGGCAACAGCGAAATCCATGAGGTTGAATCGCTGGCCGTCGATCCCGGGAATCCGGAGATCATTTATGCCGGGACCTGGCACCTGCCCTGGAAGACAACCGACGGCGGCGCCAACTGGCACAGCATCAAGAAGGGACTCATCGTCGATTCCGATGTGTTTTCGATCATTGTCGATCCGGCTCACCCCCGCGTGGTTTTCCTGAGCGCCTGCAGCGGAATCTACAAGAGCGAATCCGCCGGCGAGCTCTTCCACAAGATCCAGGGCATCCCCAATGAAGCGCGCAGAACGCGCGTCCTCGCGCAGGATCCCGCTGACCGGAACGTTGTGTATGCCGGCACCACCGAAGGCCTCTACAAGACAGTGGACGGCGGCCGCAGCTTCCGCCGCATGACGGGCGCGGACGTCATCGTCAACGACGTCTACATCGACCCACGGAATGCTCAGCACGTTCTGCTGGCCACCGATCGCAGCGGAGTGCTTTCCAGCGCCGATGCGGGCGCCAGCTTTGCCGCGTCGAACGCAGGGTTCTCCGAGCGCAAGGTCGAGGCGCTGCTGGTCGATCGCGGCAACTCGTCGCGGCTCTATGCGGGAGTTGTGAACGACAAGGAATACGGCGGGGCATTCGTCTCCAACAATGGCGGCGCGGGGTGGGATCATATCGGCGAGGGGCTTGACGGACTCGACGTTTACGCGCTCGGGCAGGCGCCGGACGGAACGATCGTCGCGGGTACGAGCCGGGGAATCTATGCTCTCCAGGCTGCTTCCAGCGGCGACGGGAAAAGCGGTCCGCCTTCGGGCTGGCAGCCGAGAAACACGATAGCCAATACGATAGTGAAGGCAGCCGTCGAGAACCTGCACGGCAAGCGCATCGATATCGAGAAGCGCGTGAAGGAAAAACCGCACCAGCTCGACGGCCGCGTGAGCGCGCTCGATCTCGCGGGAGACGTCTGGGTTGCGGCCGGCGCCGACGGCCTGTTTACCAGCCGCGACAAGGGAGCCACCTGGCAGGGCGGCCCGGTGATGGGCGCGGGCGATTATCTCTCCGTCACCGCGCACGCGACAACGTTCGCCGCCGCGCGGCCGACGGGCGTTGTGCTCTCGCGCGACGCCGGGCAGAGCTGGTTCCCCATGCAGATTCCGCTGATGCTCACGCGGATTCATCGCGTTGCTTTCTCGTCGGACGGAACGCTGTGGCTGGGAGCGCGCGAAGGCGTCTTCTTCACGCACGACCTGGGCAAAACCTGGCAATGGATTCAGCGGCTGCCGTTCCGCGACATTGACGATCTGTGGTACGACGGCGAGCTGAACAAGGTGCTGGTGAGTTCCCGGGCCAGCGACCAGATCTTCTCCATCGATCCCAAAACGCTGGGCTGGAGGTGGTGGCAGACCGGCTACGATGTCGCCCTGATCCGTGCCTCAGGCCAGCGGTTGGTGGCTGCCTCGCTCTACGACGGTGTCCTGCTCGAGCCGCAGACCGCCGGCGCCGAGACCAGCCAGCGATAACGCAGCTCTGATCCGCGCGGGACGGAACGAGGGCGATGGGTCGGCTGGGAGGGTACGGGCTTCGATGGCTGGGGAAAGCACCGCACGAAGCGGCTTTGTTACCCGGCGCGAGTTTGGTCGTGCCGAAAAGAGCTTCAAAAGAGGCGAGGCTTCGGCTCCTGAGAAAGCTTGCACGACAGGCAAGGGCGGCGTAGCCCGTTCTCCGGTATCATCGAATCATGTGCGCTGAAGCTGCCGATCGCCGCGAGCCCGCCGCGTTCAGGACCCACGATGTTCGTCTGGAGCCGATTGCGGCCAAGGTCTTCGCCGGCGAGCGCCTCGATTTTGGCGAGGGGCTCGCGCTCTATGCGTCGCCCGACGTGCTCGCCGTCGGCTGGCTGGCGAACCATGTGCGTGAACGGCTGCACGGCGATGTGACCTATTTCAACGTCAATCGCCACATCAACCCCACTAACGTTTGCGTGGCCGCGTGCAGGCTCTGCGCTTTTGGGCGCAAGAAGGGCGATCCCGCCGGCTACACCATGGCGCTCGAAGAAGCGTGGGAGACCGCCGCATCCGGATACACCGAAGCCGTCACCGAGTTCCACATCGTCGGCGGGCTTCATCCGGATCTGCCCTTCGAGTATTTTCTCGATCTCATCCGCGGGCTCAAGGAGCGCTTTCCCAAGGTCCACATCAAGGCGTTCACCATGGTCGAGGTGGCGTATCTGGCGCGCCGCGCCAGGCTCTCGATTGAGAAAACGCTGATCGGGCTGCGCGACGCGGGCGTGGATTCGCTGCCCGGTGGCGGCGCGGAGATCTTCTCGGCGCGCGTGCGCTCCATCATCTGCGACCACAAGATCGACGGCGAGGAGTGGCTGGAGACGGCGCGGACAGCGCACCGGCTGGGCCTGAAGTCGAACGCGACGATGCTCTACGGCCACATCGAAAACGACGAAGACCGCGTCGATCATCTGGTCAAGCTGCGCGCGTTGCAGGACGAGACCGGCGGCTTTCAGACTTTCATCCCGCTGGCTTTTCACCCCGCCAACACGCCGCTCGACCACCTGCCCGTGACCACGGGGCTGACCGACATCCGGCAGATCGCCGTGAGCCGCCTGCTGCTCGACAACTTTCCGCATATCAAGGCGTACTGGCAGATGCTCACGCCCAAGATCGCGCAGATCGCGCTGCGCTTTGGCGCCGACGACCTGGACGGCACGGTGATCGAGGAGAAGATCTATCACGACGCCGGCGCGACCACTCCGCAGGGCCTCACCCGCAAGGAGCTATGCCGCCTGATCACCGAGGCTGGCCGAATCCCTGTAGAGCGCGACACGCTCTATCACGCGGTGATGCGGACCGAGGACAGCTTCACGGTTGCGGTGTAGTGCTGGACCTGCTAAGCTAGACTTAGCTAAGGCAGCACGCCATGACTGTCAACATCTTTGAAGCCAAGACCCAGCTTTCCAAGCTCATCGAGATGGCGGAACGCGGCGAAGAGGTGATCATCGCCCGCGCCGGAAAGCCCGTGGCGCGGCTGACGAAAATCGATCCGAAGAAGCGGCCGATCCGCTTTGGGTTGTTGAAGGGCAAGATCCATGTTGCGGATGACTTCGACGATCCACTGCCTCCCGAGATTCAGGCGGAGTTCGAGGCCGACTTGTGAGGCTGCTCCTCGATACCAACATTCTCCTGTGGCTGATGAGCGAGAACGAGCGGCTGACTTCAGGTGCGCGATCTC
>JASHQQ010000093.1 GCA_030039035.1 Acidobacteriaceae bacterium
CAGGCCTCGATCAGCAGCGTCCCCGCCGGCGCCGTGACTCTCTTTCCGTCGACTGTGATGTTTACGTCGGCCATGCGGATCCTTAGGCTGCCTGCGAAGCTTCGGCCGCCGCTCGCGAACGGGGAAGCGATACGCGCATCCACTCTACGAAGTATTCTTTCGTCTCGTGTTCGGGATCGAATTCTTCGAAATCCACGGATTTTGCTGTTGCGAGCGGGATTGGCTCGCCTGCCTTTGCGGTCTCCTCCAGAAAGAGCTCGATCGCTTCGCGCATGTTTCTGCGTGTGTCCTCGAGTTCATTACCGAGCGAGCCACATCCGGGAATATCCGGAGAGAAGGCACTCCAGTTTCCGGCGCACTTTTCGTAGACAACCATGTATTCTCGCGTCATTTCAACCCCGCCTTCTTCAGGATACTGTGCAGAAGCCCCTTGCCAATCTCTTTTCCGGAATGCATGGGCACGATGACGAGTCCCGGCTTTGTTGGGTGGCGAAAATGTCGGTGGCTGCCTTTCTGTCCGGTGGTGTACCAACCATCAGCTTCCAGGATGTGAACCAGCTCTTGCGGTCTCACGCCTTCACCCGAGCTTCGTACTGCATTGGACTTTTTGCCTCACACCACAGTCAACTGCGGCACGCCCTCGCGCGCGAACGGGCAAGGTTTCCCGTTCAAATGATCCTCGAATTCCTTGCGGAACTTCTTCACGAAGCCCAACGTGGGCATGGCCGCCGCGTCGCCCAGCGGACAGAAGGTGTGCCCCATCATGTTGTCGGCCAGGTAATAAATGTTGTCGATGTCCTTGGCCACGCCGAATCCGGCATGGAAACGCGTCAGTGTTTTTTCCAGCCAATCCGTCCCCTCGCGGCAGGGGATGCACCACCCGCAGCTCTCGTGCCGGTAGAACTTGATGGTGCGCAGCGCAATCTCCACCATGCAGGTCCGATCGTCGATCACCATTACCGCCGCCGAACCCAGCATCGAGCCGGCCTTTCCCACCTGGTCGAAGTCCATGCCCACGTCGATCTCTTCGGGCAACAGCACCGGCGTCGACGAGCCCCCGGGCACCACGGCCTTCAGCTTGCGCCCGCCGCGAATGCCGCCCGCCACGTCGTAGATCATCTTGCGCAGGTTGTAGCCCATGGCCAGTTCGTAGACGCCCGGCCGCTCCACGTGGCCGCTGATCGACACCAGCCGCGTGCCGCCGTTGCGCGGCGAACCCAGCTCGGCATACGCCGCGCCGCCCATCAGGATCGCCGGCGGCACCGAAGCGATCGTCTCCGCGTTGTTGATCACCGTGGGCCCGCCGTAGAGCCCCACCACCGCCGGGAACGGCGGCTTGATGCGCGGCACGCCGCGCTTGCCCTCGAGCGACTCCATCAGCGCCGATTCTTCGCCGACTTCATAAGCGCCCGCTCCGGTCTGCACGATCGCTTCGAATTCGTTCCCCGAGCCGAAGATGTTCTTTCCCAGAAAGCCGCGCCCGTAGGCTTCGTCCACCGCGCGCTCCATGATCTCGATCAGGTACCGGTACTCGCCGCGGAGATAGATGAACCCGACCTTTGCGCCGATCGCGAGACCCGCGATGATCGTGCCCTCGATCACAGCGTGGGGATCGTGCAGAAAGATCAGGTGGTCCTTGCAGGTTCCCGGCTCGCTTTCGTCGCCGTTCACCAGCACGTATTTCGGCTTCGGGCTCTGCTTGGGGACGAACGACCATTTCATCCCCGTGGGGAATCCGGCGCCGCCGCGCCCGCGCAGGTTCGACGCTTTCATCTCGTTGATGATCCAGTCCGGTCCCTGTTGAAGGCATTTCTTCACGGCCTCGTAGCCGCCCAGCTCGATATAGCGGTCGATCTTCTCGGCTCCCATGCCGAAGCGTTTGGAGATGACCTTTATCTCGTCGGGATGGGAAACCAGTCTAGGCATGCGGCGCCGAACCTCCCTGGACCTGGGCCTGGGCCGGCTGCCCGGCCTTTCCGCGATAACTGGCCAGAATTCCCGGCACATGATCGGGGCTGAGCTCGTCGTGAAAGTCGTAGTTCACCTGGATCGCCGGCGCCCACGAGCACGCCCCGATGCACTCGACTTCTTCGAGCGAGAAGATTCCGTCCGGAGTCACGCCCTTGTCTCCGATTCCCAGCTCGTCCTGGAATCGCTCGAACAGATCGTAGGCGCCGCACAGCATGCAACTGATATTGGTGCAGACCTGCACGTGGTATTTGCCCACCGGCCTGAAGCGCAGCATGGAGTAGTAGGTGGCTACGTTGCGAACGTCGAGCGCAGTGATCCCGATGCGCCAGGCGACCTCTTCGATGACTGCGTCCGACAGGTATCCGACCTCATCCTGCGCGTAGAGCAGCATGGGAACCAGCGCCGACCGCTTCACCGGATACTTCCCGACCAGAGCGTCAAATCGGGCCGCGAGCTTCGGCGAAAAGATGCTCATGGATTCTGCGCTCATCGCATCAGCTCCCGCGCCCACGCTTCGGCTACCACGTCCATTTCTTCTCCGTCGGGATGCCTCAGGCCCGTGTTTTCGGCCCCGGGATCCGGGTGCCCCATCCTTTCCGCGTTCCTTGCGGACAGGGTGGGAGAGTGCGATCTGAAATGGCCGGTCCCGGTCATCTCAAGCGTTCCGCTGCTTCCATTCTCTCGCGTCCAGACCACGACCGACCCTAGTCTCCTGAGATCGAGCCAGGAATCTCCCTGCCGCACTGTGATTCGCTCTTCTCCCAGTTCCACCGTCGCCTGGCGGTTCCCGTTCAATCCGTGCGCGGCCGTATAGCTGCGGAGCAGGGAAGCCAGCGACACCCAAAGTTCGGCATAGAGTTGCGCAGAGCCCTCCACTAGCGGTCGATCTCTCCCAGCACAATGTCGATCGAGCCGATCGCCGCGACCACGTCCGACAGCATGCGCCCCTTGCACATCGTCTCCAGCGCCTGCAGCGACGCGAACGAGGGATTGCGCATGTGCACGCGCCACGGCTTCGCGGTTCCGTCCGACACCACGTAGTAGCCCATCTGCCCGCGCGGCGACTCGATCGCCTGGTATACCTCGCCGGCCGGAACGGCAAATCCCTCGGTGACAATCTTGAAGTGGTGGATGAGCGCCTCCATCTCCGTCTTCATCTTCTCGCGGTCGGGAAGCACGATCTTCGGCGCGTCGGCCTTGATCGGCCCTTCGGGCATTCCCTGCAGCGCCTGGCGGACGATGTTCACGCTCTGGCGCATCTCTTCCAGGCGCACCTCGTACCGCGCCCAGCAGTCCCCCACCGTCGAGACCGGCACTTTGAAGTCGAACTTCTCGTAACTCGAATACGGAATGTCGCGGCGCACGTCGAAATCCACGCCTGACCCGCGCATGTTGGCGCCGGTTACGCCCAATGCGATCGCATCCGCCGCCGAAAGAACTCCCACTCCCTTCAGCCGGTTCATGAAGATGGGGTTGCCGGTGAGCAGGTTCGAGTACTCGTCGATTTTTTCTGGAAATCCCCGGATGAATGCGTCGACGCGATCGAAGAAACCGAGCGGCGGCTCCAGCGCCAGCCCTCCGATGCGGAAGTAGCTGGTCATCATCCGCTGGCCGGCGACATCCTCGAAGATTCTCAGGATATCCTCGCGCTCGCGGAAGGTATAGAGCAGCAATGTGAGCGCGCCAACGTCCATGGCGTGCGTGCCCAGCCACACCAGATGCGAATTCAGGCGCGTCAGTTCCGTCAGCAGCACGCGAATCCACTGCGCACGCGGCGGGATCTCCAGTTGCAGCAACTTCTCCACCGCCAGGCAGTAGCACAGATTGTTGGCCATCGGGCTGAGGTAATCGATGCGGTCGGTGAGCGGCACCACCTGCTGGTAGAACTTGGCCTCGCAGGTCTTCTCGATTCCCGTGTGCAGGTACCCGATCTCGGACACGAGCCGTACCACGATCTCGCCGTCGATCTCCAGCACCACGCGCAACACCCCGTGCGTGGATGGGTGCTGCGGCCCCATATTCAGCACCATGTGACGTTCGGTGGTGCCTTCGGCCTTCATGGCCTCGATGACGGGCAGTTCCGCAAGATCGGGCATCTATCGATATCCCTCCACCGGATAGTCCTTCCGTAAGGGATGCCCCTTCCAGTCGTCCGGTAACATGATGCGGCGAAGATTCGGATGGCCCTCGAAACGCACTCCGAACAGATCGAAGATTTCGCGCTCGTAAAAGTCGGCCCCCGGCCAGACCGACGTGATCGAATTCACCGCCGGGTCGGCTTCGTCCACCATCACGCGCAGGCGGATGTACTGTTTGAGCGAATGCGACAGGATTTGATAGCTCAACTGAAAGCGCGGCGAGGATGGGTACCAGTCGACCGCGGTCAGATCCTCAAGGAAGTTGTAGCCGGCTTTCCTGACGGCTTCGCAGGCAGCGCGAATCTGCTCGCGCGCGATCGTCAGCGTCAGTTCGCCGCGGTCGAACTTGCCATCCTCCACCGCTGCCTGGTTCCACGCGGCCAGAGCCTTCACCGCCGGATGATCGGCAAGCCCTTCAAGGACTGCGGCTTTGCCGGCGAGTGTCTTCAATTCGCCCATGCTACAGGTCCGCCTTATCCATGCTCCAGTTCAGGACGCCCTTGCGCACAATGTAGTAGAGCCCGACGGCGATAAAGCCCAGATACACCAGCATCTCCCAGAAACCGAAAAGCCGGGAGCAGCCGGTCAGCGCAGGCAGTTTGCGAAAGACGACGGCCCACGGCAACATGAACACCACTTCCACGTCGAAGAGGATGAACAGCATCGCCACCATGTAATAGCGCACGCTGAATCTGCCGCGCGCATCGCCCACGGCCTCAATGCCGCACTCGTAGGCGGCCAGCTTGATGGGCGTGTCGCGATGCCGGCCGATCAGCCTCGAGGCCATCACCATCAGCACGCCCAGAGCGAGCGCGAAGGCGATCTGCAGCAACAACGGAAGATACTGCCAGAAGTAGGGAACCATTTCCGCCTCGCCCGAATCGAACCGGTGAGTGTTGAGGGTGCCGCGGTCAAGGAACGGGCCTCCCCGCTGGCCGCTGGTTTGAGCTTAGGTTCCCAGGCTGATCCCGTCAAGGCGGGGCCCGCCTGTTGAAGATTCAAAGCGCGGCGGACTGCGAAGTGAGGTACGTCACTGCAGCCGTCATGGGCTCCGCGGCACAATCGGTGTGCTCGGGCGAAAGCGAACGAACACCGGCAAGCGGGCAGGTTGCCGCGACGGCGAGTTTTTCATTCGGCGAAGCCGGCTGAACTGCCGTTGATTTCTCAAGGAACAAGGGCCATGGGAACCACGACTCACGATTTTCCGCTTTCCGTCATGGCGGCAGGGATGCAGGCCGCAAGCACCGGGCGCAGGCCGGTCAAGCACATTTCGCGCAATTCCCGGCGCGCGCTGCGCATGCTCGCGCATGCGATCGAGTACGTGGCCAACGAGTTTCTTCACGATTCCATCCCGCCGGGTCCGGGCAATGCCCGCCTTCGCGCGGTGCAACTGCTGCTGGCGGCGGACCGGGAAGTCTACGCCGGGTGTCCGGATGCACCCGGCTTCGCGGAACGGTGCCGCTGGTTTTTGCGCGCCCGAGTCTGATTCGCAGCGCCTCTCCGCCTGCATGCCGCCAAATGTTAATCTGACCCCGTGAAGCTTCGCACTTGCTGCGTTCCCAGGCGCCTGCGCGTGCCGGCAGCGCAGTCCGTCTTCTTCCTTGCGCTCTTCGTTGCCCATTTGTCTGCCTTGGCCCTTGCGTCGCAGGCTGGCGACCGCCCCGATTCCGCTCCCACCCTTGTCTTTTCCCGCTTCGCGCCCGGCAAGCCGCTCCACATGGTGGCTTATGGCGACTCGCGATTCACCGACCCTTCAATCACGGTGGGCACCAATCCACGCGTTCGCGAGTGGCTCGCCGCGCGAATCGCCCTGGTGCACCCCTCGGTGGTAATGCTTACCGGCGACACGCCCTACTACGGCGCAAGAAAATCCGACTGGAAGGTCTTTCAGCAGGAAACGGCGCCATGGCGGGCTCAGGACATCCTCGAGTTGCCGACCACGGGCAACCACGAGGTCTACGGCGGGGCGAAGCAGGGAATCGTCAACTACCTGGCCAATTTTCCCGAGATCGCGGGCCACCGCAATTATTCGGCCCTGCTGGGGAATGTCGAAGTGATCTCGCTCGATTGCACCATCCCGGGCGGTGCTTCCCAGCCCCAATCCCGCTGGTTTGCCGGACAACTGGATCACCTTCCCGGCCAGGTCCAGTTTTTGCTCATCCTCTACCACATCCCCTGGGTCGCCGACCCGCAGACGCGGCTTCTCATCAACGTGCCATCCCCGAGCGCCCTCGTCCTGCGCGGGATTCTCGAGGCGCGCCTCGACCATATTCACGCCCGGGTGATTGTTTTCAGCGGCCATATCCACAATTACGAGCGATTTGTTCGCAATGGCGTGGAATACGTGGTTACCGGCGGAGGCGGGGCCGAGCCCTATCCGATCCTCATCCGCGGCCGCTCGGATCTCTATCGCGATACGGCGTTCCCCGTCTATCACTACCTCACGGTCGATGTCGATGGCGGCCGGCTGCACGCGGTCATGTGGAAGATCCGGGATCCCGGGGCGGCCGAACTTACGGTCGAAGAAAAGGACGAGTTCACTCTGACGGCGCCGGACCAAACCGGTGCCGCGACGGGGCACGCTGCGGCGTCCGGAAACCCATGATCGGCCGAAGCTGCAGCCCAAGATCGATCATTGGCTGGAGATGAGAACCGCAAAGAGCAGCAGCCACGCCAGGCCCATGGCGTGCCAGTACCATGCCGTAGTATCCACGGCGACCTGGCGGTATTCCACCCGCTTGAACCATCCCAGCGCGCTCAGGCACACCACCAGTCCGGCCACTCCGAGCAGCAGGTGGGCGGCGTGGAGACCAGTGATCACGTAGAAGAAGTAGCTTGCCGGCGTGGAAAACCGGTCGAAGGCAAATCCCTGCGCCGTCAATTGCCTCCAGGCCGTGACCTGGCCGGCGAGAAACAGCCCGCCCAGCGCCAGCGTGCCCGCCAGCCAGGGCAGGGCTCGCCGCAGCGCCGGCTTGCCCAGGCCGAGCCACTCCTCCAGCACGTCAAGTTCGCGAAAGATATGGCGCCGCGCCCATTCCATGCTCAGGCTGCTTAACAGGAGGACGGCGGTGTTGAGATAGAGAATCGGAGGCAGATAGATCGGGTGCCAGTCGCCAATCTGCTCATGCGAAATGGGATTCAGCCGCATCCCCGACTGCCGCGCGTAAAAAATAATCACCAGCACAACAAAGAAGATCATGTCGGCCGAGAGCGCAAGAAAGACGAAGAAGCGGACCTTGTTGAGAAGTTCGCGCGGTCCACGCCGTTCATTTTTCCAGTCGTCGTCGCCTCCGCCCCCTCCCCCGCCCGTGGGCCGGCGCGATACGGGCGGCTTGCCGCCTATGCCGGGCTCTTTCCGTTCGGTTTCCGCCGGAATATGCGTGAAGGTCGAAGGCATCGGAGACCTGTGAGAACGCCATTATCCCACATTTGGTTGGACGCTTCAGCGTCCCGTGGGGATGGTTTCCCGTTTGTCTGAATCGATTCCTCTCAATCTCCATTGGTTGCGGGATTTTCGCGACGAAGACGCCTCACGATCTCCACAAAGAACCGGTGCACCCGGCGATCGGGGGAGAGTTCGGGGTGAAAAGTGGCGGCAACGATGTTCCCCTGACGGACCAGCACCGGGAATCCGTCGCGCATGGCCAGGGTCTCCACGCCTTCGCCAATCTTTACAATTCGCGGCGCGCGGATGAAGACCATTTCCATGGGGCCGCCGGCGAGAGCGGTCGGCCCGGTCAGGATCGACGAATCGATCTGGCGTCCGTATGCGTTCCGCTCGACTGTCGCATTCAGGACGCCGAGGCTGCGCTGTGCCGGGTTGCGTACTTCCTTTGCCAGAAGGATCGTGCCCGCGCATGTGCCGAAGACGGGTTTATGGCTGACAAACTCGCGCAGGCGATCGAACAGGCCATGCCGGTCGAGAAAGCGCAGCATCGTCGTCGACTCGCCGCCGGGAAGAATCAATCCGTCGAGCCCTTCGAGATCCCCCGCCTTGCGCACGTCCACGGCCTCGGCGCCGGCTTCGGCAAGCGCGGCGGCATGAGCGGCGCAATCGCCCTGAATGCCGAGGACGCCGATGCGGGGGTATGACCCACTCAACGCTGCCTCCGCGGTGGACCCGTGAACGGGTCGAACACCTTCACGTCGAAGATCGCAAAGTGCTTGATGTTCCGGGTCACGACGGTCATCGCATGAACCCGGGCAGTTGCCGCTATCATTGCGTCTTCTGTCAAATCGCGCGACTTGCCATGGATCAGGCGCGCCCACTCTCTGAAGATCCTTGCGTCTAACGGAAGCACGGAAAAGGAGGAGAGAACCTGATCGATGAAAAGCTCGATCTCCTCCGACTTTGCGATGTTCTGGCTTCTTGTTCGTTCTGCTCCCGCCTGCATTTCTCCGATCACAACCGCGGGAATGGCGAGATCGTTGTCCGGCACGGAATGCAGCCAGGCGACCACGCCTCCATGGGGCTTCGTCTTCCGCAATTCGGAAACAACATTCGTATCGAGCAGATACATTGCGGCTACCGAAATCCTCGTGGAGGCCGCAGGCGGAAGGTCCCACGAGGCGGGATGTAGATGTCATGCGGACCGTTGGGGTCGAGCAGGATCTCCTTCAGAGTCGGTCTCGCTCGCGCCTTCAGTTTCTTCCATTCCTCAATTGGCACAACAACAGCGGTCTCTACGCCGCGCCGGGAGACGATTTGCGGACCCTCTCTGAGTGTGGCATCGAGAAGTTCGCTGAAGCGGGCTTTGGCGTCGCAGACCGGCCAGACCATGATCGGTTCCCCTCAGATAGTCATATCACTGGTCATCTCGTTCGTCCAATTCCAGCGAATCGGCGCACACTCGAAAGAAGAGTGACGGATTGGGGGGATGCGGGGCTACTGTCCAGGATGAGATGTTGCCTTCTGTTCAGGGATTCGCGCGATCGACTGGATGTGAATCGTGCCGTCGACCATGCTTCCCGTCACGCGCACATTCCCGGCGGCGAACTTCGCGGCCCTCGCTTGCGGCTCCAGCACATAGACGTCATTCCCATACCAGAGGCCGTACAGCGAGCCTTGCCTGACGCACCGCCGCACGCAGGCGCGGTCGGGAGTCATGGCGGAAGTTCGCTGGCAGTGCGTGCCGCAGTGCGTGTCAGTGACAAATCCATCCCATGTTTTCTGATCTTGCGCCAATCCGGCTAAACCGGACGACAGAAGCAGCAGAACTGCAAAGAGAGACCTCGTCACCGTGCACCTCTCCGTCTCGCCCCATCCAATTGCCGGTATGAGGCGAGCGTTCTTACCAGCCGCGGGTCTGCAGCAGTTCCTTCTCTTCGATCGCCGCGGCCGCCAGACCCTTCATCGTGCCCGTAACCTGCTCGCTCGCTTCGGCCAGGATCTTCGCATCGTTGTAGTGCGTGGTCGCCACAACGATGGCCTTGGCCCGCGAGACCGCTTCTTCGCGCTCCTCGGGATTGCGCGGCGCGCCGACCTCTTCGTGCTTGCAGAGGCCGACTTCGGTTTCCTTCTCCGACCACAGCTCGACATCGAGCGGCGTGGCGCGCTCCTTCATGAAGATCCCCGAGCCGACAAAGATCGCCTCGGCGCCCAACTGCATCATCAGCGCCGCATCGGCCGGCGTGGCGATGCCGCCGGCGGAAAAGTTCGGCACCGGCAGCTTGCCCGACTGCGCCACCATTCGCACCAGTTCGTAAGGCGCCTGCAGCTCCTTGGCCGCAGCATAGAGTTCCTGTTCGGTCAAAACCGTCAACTGCCGCATCTCGCGCGTGATCTGCCGCATATGCTGCACCGCGTGCACCACGTCGCCCGTGCCCGCTTCGCCCTTGGTGCGGATCATCGCCGCGCCCTCGGCGATCCGCCGCAGCGCTTCGCCCAGGTTGCGCGCGCCGCAGACAAACGGCGTCTTGAACGCGTGCTTGTCGATGTGGTGCGCCTCGTCGGCCGGCGTGAGCACCTCGCTCTCGTCGATAAAGTCGACGCCCAATTGCTGCAGGATCTGCGCCTCGGCAAAGTGGCCGATTCGCGCTTTCGCCATCACGGGTATCGAAACCGCCTGGATGATCCGCTTGATCAGGACGGGCCGCGCCATGCGGGCCACGCCACCCTCGGCGCGAATCATTGCCGGCACACGCTCCAGAGCCATCACCGAGACGGCGCCGGCTTCTTCGGCCACGCGCGCCTGCTCCACGCTCATCACGTCCATGATGACGCCGCCCTTGAGCATCTCCGCCAGCCCGACCTTCAGCCGCAGGCTTGTGCCCGTAACACCCTTGTTTCCATTCACGTCCGCCATGTTCCAAACCTCGCGGCTCCGCCCCTCGGTCGATCGGACGACACTCGCGGAAGCACATGCACCCCTTTCTAGTGTAGCAGCGATGCAATTCTGCGATGCGTCGCAATCCCGCGGCGTTTTGAACCAGGGCCGTACATTTCTTAGCTCGTTCCAATCCCAACTGACTCGCTTTCGGTCACTCTTCTGCTTCCTTGGCTCGACAGATGGCCGCAGCACAACCTATGCCGACATCGGCCGCTCCGCCGGCGCGCGAGTCTTCTCCGCGAGCCTCGCCGGAGATCGCCGCCGAGACGGCTCTGGTGCCGGCGGCCGAGGCCGCCGAGGCCGGCGACCTGATCCCGCCCGGCTCGCCCTTGGCGCGGCTTCCGGTCGAGGTGGACGTCGCGATCCCGGTGCGCGAGTTTCGCCTGCGCAACCTGCTGGCAATGGCGCCGGGCCAGGTCATTGAGACCGAGTGGACCCAGGGCGAGGATCTGCCCCTGGCGGCCGGCGAGGTGCAATTGGCGTGGACCGAGTTCGAGGTGATCGAGAAGCTTCTGGCGGTGCGGATCACGCGGCTGGCGTGAGACAGAGACGGAGCGCGAGGGATGGGCGGAAACCAATGAGGCGTCGCGAGGCGGGCTACACGGTCTTTCCGGATTTGCCGATTCGCGGATGGGCAGGGCGGCTGCTCGGCAAGCTGCGCCCCTCTGGCCGCGCCCAGCCGCAGCTTCGGCTGGTCGAGCGCATCGCGCTGGCTCCGCGCCAGTCGCTGGCGCTGGTAGAGGCACAGGGCCGCCGCTTTCTGGTCGCCACGTCGACCGACGGCGCGCCGGCCTTCTACCCGCTGGAGGGATCCGGAGTTCGCCCGGGCGGCTCGCGTTTTTCCGGCGCGGCCGGCGCGGCACGCGCCACGGCGGCGAGGGTCTCGTGGTAGCCCTACCGGCCCGCATCGGCTTGGTCGCGGCGGCTTCGACGCCGCTGCTGCCCGATCTCAACGCGCGCCTGCGTCCGTCGGACTCGACGCCCTGGACCATTCTTCTCGTTCTCACGCTGATCACGCTATTGCCGGCCATCCTGATGGCCATGACGCCGCTGGTGCGCCTGCTGGTGGTCTTTCACTTCCTGCGCCAGGCCCTGGGCACACAGACGGCGCCGTCCAATCCCACACTGCTCGGCCTCGCCTTGATGATGGCCTGGTTTCTGATGACGCCGGTGCTCTCCGAGGTCGACCGGCAGGCCGTCGAGCCTTACCGCGCCGGGCAGATCACCGGATGGCAGGCGATCGACCGCGGCGCCCGGCCGGTGAAGCGCTTTCTGCTGCGCTACGCGCGGGAAAAAGACCTGGCGCTTTTCACCGCGGCCGGGCAGATTCCGCGGCCCAATTCGCCGGACGACCTGCCCATGCGCGCCGTCGTTCCCGCCTACATCCTCTCCGAGCTCAAGGCGGGCTTCGCCATCGGCGCGGTCCTGTTTCTGCCCTTTCTGCTCATCGACATGGTGACCGCCTCGATCACGACATCGATCGGCATGTTCCAGCTTCCGCCGGTCGTGGTCTCCACGCCGCTCAAGATTCTGCTTTTTGTCATGGTCGACGGCTGGAACCTGCTGGCTAACTCGTTGTTAAGGAGTTTTTAGACTGCTTATGAGCGAATCGCTAACTTGCTAACTCGCTAATTCGCTGACTCGCGAACTGGCTGACCTGCTGACTCGCCTCGAAAGGAACGCCTTATGACTCCCGACCTGGTTGCCGAGCTGATGCGCCAGCTTTTGCGCGAGTCAATGATCCTGGCCGCGCCGCTGCTGGTCGCCGCGGCCCTGTTGAGCTTTGTGCTGAGCCTCTTTCAGACCCTCACCAGCCTGCAGGAACAGTCCCTGACCAGCGTTCCGCGGCTGGCGGCCATGGCAGCCATTCTGCTCGCCGGAATGCCCTGGTTTCTGGGCCGGCTGGCGAGTTACACGCGGTTACTCCTGGAAGATTTTCATCGCTATTTGGGGTGAGACGAGCGATCGGCTTTCAGCCTTCAGCTCGCGGCTTTGATTATTCGTTGCGAGCGGAGGCTCAGAGCAAAGGCGGACAAATTCGCGGGCGCTCATTATGCCGCCCCTGAAATCAGGATCGCAACAACGTGGAAACTGAAAGCTGATAGCTGAAGGCCGAGAGCTGGCAGCCAGGACCTGTTTTCATGACCGATTGGACGAACTTTCTTGCCGCCATGACGCTGATCCTCGTCCGCGTCAGCGCCACGGTAGCCTTCGCGCCGTTCTTTTCTTCCACGGCGATCTCCGTTCGTACCAAAGCCGTTTTTTCCGGCGCGGTCGCCTTTCTTCTCGCTCCGCTCGTTGCCACGCTTCCCCGCGCGCGGGCCGAAATCAGCTTCTCCGCGCTCCTCGGCGAACTCGCCGTCGGCCTGGTCTACGGCCTCACGCTGACGCTGCTCGGCGAGATGCTCGTCTTTGCCGGCCAGGTCGCCGGCTTTCAGTTCAGCTTCTCGCTGGTCAACCTTCTCGATCCGTCCTCGCCGATCCAGACGCCGCTGCTGGGCGATCTTTTCCAGCTCATGGGCACGCTGGTGGTGCTCGCCGCGGGCCTCGACCGAATTCTTCTGGCCTCCGTGGTGCGCAGCTTTCGCGCCGCGCCGCTCGGCTCCTTCGCGCTCGCCCCTCCCGCTGCGCTGGCGATCGTTCGCGCCGCCGCGGGCGTTTTTCTTGCCGCCGTCGAGCTGGCCGCACCCGTGCTGGCCGCGACCCTGCTCGTTGAAATCGCTGTCGCACTGCTCGGCAAGCTCAGCCCGCAGTTGCCGGTGATGGCCGTCGCCGTTCCCTTGAAGACTCTCACCGGGTTTGTCGTACTCGCCGGATCGCTGGCTCTCTGGCCGCGCTTCATCGAGGCGCGGTTTGCCCACCTTCTCGACCTGGCGCAGGGACTGATTGCTGCAACGCCTCGCGGAGCGGCCTAGCCCATGCCCGGCGAGCGCACCGAACAGGCCACCCGGCATCGCCGCGAAAGGGCGCGCCGCGAAGGCGACGTGCTGCACAGCCGCGAGCTCTCCTCGGCGGCGGCCACGCTGGCCGGCGTCATCGCGCTGGGCCTTGCGGCCGGCCGCATGACCGAAGCCTGGCGGGAAACGCTGGCGGGCTTTCTCGCCCTCGGCCTTCCCGACCGCTGGGAGCCGGCGCGGGTCATCCCGACGCTCGCCTCGATCCGCCGTCTCTCGCTCGCCATCCTCGCTCCCCTGGCATCGGTGCTTTTGGCGGTTGTGGCTGCATCGCTGCTGGCGGGAATCCTCCAGGCGCGCGGCGTCGCCTTCCATCCCAACGCGATTGCTTTCCGCATCGACCGCATCAACCCGCTTTCCAATGTTCGCAACCTGTTCTCGCTGCGCGCCGCCGCCCGCCTGGGCAAATCGCTGCTTCCGGCCGGCCTTTTGGCCGTCTTCGCCGTGCAGCGCATCGCCCGCCAGCTCACCGTGCCGCCGTTTTCGACCGCGCGCATCGAGCTTCTCGCCCACGACGTCTTTTCGCTTTTTGAGGCCGCCGCAGGGCTGCTCTTCGCTTGGTCGCTGATCGATTATCTGGTCGAATGGCAGAGCCGCGAATCGCGCCTGAAGATGAGCCGCCAGGACCTGCGCGAGGAGTTCAGGGAGACCGAGGGCAGCCCGCAGATCCGCAGCCGCATCCGCGGCCTGCAGCGCCAGATGCGCCGCCGACGCGTGAAGGCCGACGTCTCGCGCGCCGCCGTCGTCCTTACCAACCCCACGCACTACGCCGTGGCCCTCGGCTTCGACTTCGTCACCATGGACGCGCCGAGGGTCCTCGCCAAGGGCCGCAATCTTCTCGCCGAAGAGATCAAATCCGAAGCCCGCTGGGCCGGCGTGCCGATCCTCGAGAACCCGCCGCTGGCGCAGTCGCTCTATCGCTCGGTCGAGGTCGGCCAACCCATCCCGGTCGAGCTCTATGCCGCCGTGGCCGCCATCCTCGCCTGGCTCTATCGCCAGCGCGTCGAAGCCGAACTGCGCGAGCGGGCAGCCCGGACGCAGGCGGCGCGGGCGCGAACCGGCTCATCGTCGCCCTCCGGAGGCGCCGCCCATCCGCCGCAAGAAAGAAGAATTCCATGAGCTCGACCGCCATCGCCGCTCCTCCGCTGGCCGCAACCTCCATCTGGCAGCGGTTGCGCGAGCATGCCTTGCCGCTGGGCGCCATCAGCGTCATCTTCGTGATGCTCGTCCCGCTGCCCGCGCCCGCCCTGGATCTTCTGCTCGCGCTTTCCATGGCCGGCTCGATCGTCGTCTTTCTTTCCGCCGTGCAGATCCGCCGCGCCGTCGAGCTTTCGGTCTTCCCCACGCTGCTCCTGCTGCTCACGCTCTTCCGCCTTTCGCTCAACATCGCCTCCAGCCGCCGCATCCTGCTGCACGGCTCGGAGGGAACAGCCGCGGCGGGCAAGGTCATCGAGGCCTTCGGCCAGTTTGTCGTCGGCGGCAACTACGTCGTCGGCTTCGTGCTTTTTCTTGCGCTGATCGCCATCCAGTTTCTGGTCGTCTCGCACGGCGCCGTGCGCACCGCCGAAGTCACCGCGCGCTTCACCCTCGACGCGCTGCCCGGCAAGCAGATGGCCATCGACGCCGACATGAACGCCGGCCTCATCGACGAGGCCGAGGCGCGGCGGCGCCGGCAGGCGATTGCGCGCGAGGCCGAGTTCTACGGCGCCATGGACGGCGCGGCGCGCTTCAACCAGCGCGACGCTCTGGCGACGATCCTGATCACGGCCATCAACATCCTCGCCGGCCTGCTCATCGGCACGCTGCAGCAGGGCGTCGCTCTGGGCGAAGCCGTGCGCACCTACACGGTGCTGACCGTGGGCGATGGCCTGGTCACCATGATTCCATCGCTGCTGGTCTCGGTCGCCGGCGGCATTACGCTGACGCGCGCCAACTCCGCCGGCATGCTGGGAGCCGAGATCCGCCAGCAGCTCGCCAGGCCCACCACGCTTTATCTCGCCAGCGTCGTCTCCGCCGCGCTCTGCCTCATTCCTGGCCTGCCCAAGCTGGCTTTTCTCGCCGTCGCCGGCGGGCTTTGCCTGGCCGGCCGGCGCATGAGCGCCGCCCCGACAGCCGCTCCTGCAGCCGAGCCCGGCGCAGGAGAAAAGAAGAAGCCCGCCGAGGGGCAGGCTTCCGACATGGCTGCGCTGCTCAAGCTGGAAGAGCTCACCCTCGAGATCGGCTTTCAATTGATTCCGCTGGTGGACGAGAAGCAGGGCGGCCAACTGCTGGCCAAGGTACGCACGCTGCGTCGCCATCTGGCGAGCGAGCTGGGCTTTCTCATTCCTCCCGTGCACATCTCCGACAACCTTCGCCTCCGGCCGCGCGAATACCTCTTCTCGCTGCGCGGTATCGAGATCGGCCGCTGGCAGACCGACGGCGCAAACCTGCTCGCCGTCTCGGGCGACCCCCAACGCCGCCCGCTGGCCGGCAAGGAAGCTCGCGAACCTGCCTTCGGCGTTCCCGCTCTGTGGATTGCGCCGGCGCTCGAAGAGCAGGCCATCGCCGCCGGCTATTCGGTCGTCGACGCGACAACGGTCATTACCACGCACCTCGGCGAGCTCATCCGCCGCCACGCCTGGGAGCTGCTCGGCCGCGCCGAGATCAAGCGCCTGATGGACGCGCTCAACGACACCCACCCCAAGCTGATCGAGGAACTGGTGCCCAAGCTCCTCACCCTCGGCGAAGTGAGCCGCGTCCTCGAGCAACTCCTGCGCGAGCGTGTCTCCATCCGCGATCTCGGCGCCATTCTCGAGACGCTGCTCGAAACCGCGCCTGCCAACAAGAGCCTCGTGGCCCTGGTCGAGGCCTCGCGCCAGGCGCTGGGCCGCCGTCTCGTCCGCCCGCTGCTCGACGGCGACGGCCAGCTTCCCGTCCTGCTGCTCGAGCCCGCTCTGGAAGAAGAGATCCTGGCGACGCTGGCTCCCGACGGCGGCCTGCGCCTGCTCGCTTCCGGCGCGGTGCAGGCCGCTCCCCTGCTCCGCCGCCTCACCGATTCTTTGAAGCAGCTTATCGGCGTCGTATCCTCCGCGGCACTCCCCGTGCTCCTTTGCCCCAGTCCGGCCCGATATCACGTCAAGCGGTGGGTTGAGCCCATACTGCCCCGGCTGGCCGTCGTCGCCGCCAGCGAGATTCCGCCCGAGGTTCGTCTGCGCCCGGTGGGGACCCTGCGCTGAGGCTTCGCAGTCGGAGTCCGGGCGCTGCGGACAGGACCGGAAGCAGACGGGAGCGGCCGAGCCAAACCATGGAGAGACCGGGAGCGGGAGTGAATGGCGGAACAGTCCGCCGCGAGGCAACGGGCGGCGGATATCCGCCCAACGGTGCCGCGCTTCGGGTGCTGACGGTCGAACAGGAGCGGGTGCTGCTCGAGCACCTGCCCATCGTCCGCTTCCTGGCGCGCCGCATCCATGAGCGGCTGCCCCAGCATGTGGATATCGAGGATCTGGTCTCGGCCGGTGTCGTGGGGCTGATGGACGCCTTCGCCAAGTTCGATCCGGCCAAAAAGGTCCAGTTCCGCAGCTACGCGCAGTTCCGCATCCGCGGGGCGATTCTCGACAGCCTGCGCACGCTCGACTGGAGCCCGCGCGAGCTGCGGCGCAAGGGCCGGGCGGTCGAGGAGGCGATTCGCGTGCTGACGGCGCGCCTCGGCCGGCCGCCGGGCGAACCCGAGATTGCCGTCGAGCTGGGCATGACCCTCGAGGAGTACCAGCAGTTGCTCGGAGATCTGAAGGGTCTGGAGATCGGCACGCTGCATCTGGAGCGCAACGAGGACTCCGGCGAAGAGGAGCTGGCCTATGTGCCGGGGCGTCCCGAGGAAGACCCGCTCTTCCGCTGCCTGAAGGGCGAACTCGAAGACCGTCTCGCCGAAGCCATCGCCAGGCTGCCCGACCGCGAGCGGCTGGTGATGACGCTCTACTACTACGAGGAGATGACGATGCGCGAGATCGGCCTGGCCCTGGGGGTCGTCGAGTCGCGCGTCTCGCAGGTGCACGCCTCGGCGGTGGTCCATCTGCGCGTGGCGCTCAAGGATTTGGCCAGCCGCGGCGCCTTCGAGCGCAAGCGCCCCGCGCGCCAGCCGGCCGCCGCGGGAAGAAAGAGCGAGCCGGTGGGGATCTAGAAGCAGGGACTGAGGGAACTGAGGGACTAAGGGACTGAAGGACCAGGGATTAGGGATTGGAGGAGAACAGGGAACAGGGAACAGGGAACAGAGAGCCCGGAGACCGCCGCGTAATCCGATCTCTGACCACCGAACACTGCGAACTGGGAACTATGAACGGTGAACTACGAACCATGAACCGGGAACGACGATCGGGTCGCCCGTGCGCCGACCACGAACCGCGACCCGTGACGACTGACCCCTGGCCCCTGACCCCTGATCTCTGATCTCTGCGAACCGCGAACGGACTTCATGGACAAGACGCTCAAACAGGACGATATCGATGCGCTCTTCGGCGCGGCGCAGGCCCCGACGCCGGACGCGCCGCTGGCCGACGCCAGCGTCACACCCTTCAATTTCGCCACCTCCGGGCAGATCTCCACCGATCAGTTGCGCGCCATCAGCATTCTCAACGACCTGTTTGCGCGCAACCTCACGCACAATCTCACCGCCTGGCTGCGCGCCCGCTTCCAGGTCAACCTGGTCTCGGCCGAGCAGATCCAGTTCAACGACTTCCTGTTGCGCATCCCCGAGATCAGCTATGTGGCTTCGGTGCGCCTGGAGCCGCTGGGCGCGGTTTCGGTTCTCCAGCTCGATCTGGCGCTGGCTCCGCCCATCATCGACCTGCTGCTCGGCGGCGAGGGCCGGGACGGACCGCTGCGCGAGCTCACCGACATCGAGGAATCGATCCTCGGCTCGGTGGTCGAGACCATCTGCCGCGAGCTGACGCTGGCCTGGCAGCCCGTCGGCCTTAGCTTCATCTTCGAGCGCCGTCAGATGCAGACGCAGGTGGCGCGGATCGTGCCGGTGACGGAAAAGACGCTTTGTCTCAGCTTCGAGATCCGCGTGCCCCACACCGCCGGACTGCTCAACCTGGCCTTTCCGGCGGTGGTGGCCAACACCATCCTGCGCCGGCTCACTTCCGACTGGGGCAAGCGCCGCCGCCACGCGGCCGAGACGCGCGCGCGCATGTCGGCCGCGGCCCGGCGCATCCGTCTCGGCGCCTCGCTGCAGCTTCCCCGGGTGGGATTGCCGGCCAGCGTGCTGGAAAACCTCGAGCCGGGCTCGGTCCTCCGGTTCGATCTGCCTGCCAACACGCTGCCCGAATGGCGCGTCGGCGGCCAGCCACTTGGCGGCGCACAGGCCATCCGTCACGGCGCGCTTCGCGCCGCGCGCATCGATCGCCCGCTGGCGGAGACCGCCCCATGACCACTTATTTCGAGTGCTGGGCGGGCGTGGCCGCGACGCTCTTCTCGCAGGCCCTGGCGGGCGAGCCGGAGCTGGCTGAAGCGCCGCCGATGCCGCTCGCCGGCGGCTCGTTCGGCTTTGCCGCGATGCTTGCCGGAGACGATGCCGGCCGCTTCTCGGTGTTGCTCGACGCGACCCTTCTCGACTCGCCGCTGCTGGGCGAGGGAGTCGACCAGAAAGCCGGCTGGGCGGAGCTGCTGCGCGAGATCGCCGAGGCCGCCGCCGCCGATTTTCAGACCCGGACCGGACGCCCGTGCCGTGTTGCCGGCTTCGATGCCGTCGAGTCGGAGGCCAGGGTGTCGCGAGCCTTCCAGCTTCGCTCCGGCGACCGCTCATGGTCGATTCTGGTGCGCGACGAGGTCCGCCCGGTCAGGGCGGAGGTTTCTGCGACGCAGTCCGTCCCACCGCCCGCAACGGCCGAGGCGGGGCGCGCTGCCGTCGCGCCGCCGCTCGCTCCGGGCCTCGAGCTTCTTCTCGACGTCGAGCTGGACGCCGCGCTGCGCTTCGGCTGCCGCGAGATGCCGCTGGGCGACATCCTCGAGCTCGGCCCCGGCGACGTCGTCCAGCTCGACCGCAACGTCACCGACCCGGTCGACCTCGTGGTCGGCGACAAGATCGTCGCCCGCGGCGAGGTGGTGCTGGTGAACGGCAACTTCGGCCTGCGCGTGACGGAGGTGGCCATGCCCAGGAAACGCCTGGAGAGTATTCGATGCCTCTTCTGAACCGTCAACCTGCGTCGATGTCTTGGGACGTGGGACCAGACAAGCTGGCCGGAGACGCGCTCGCGGCCGAGGCTGGCCGTGTTCCGGCGGACCGGCCAGGACAGGCTCGTCCGGAGCTGTGCGCCGGGTTCTTTGCCACCTGCGCCAATCCCCGCTGCGATTCGGCATGGCTGCGCCTGTGGCGCCGCCGCGACCGGCCGGTATTCGAGGGAGGATGGTGCTGCTCGGAGGCCTGCATGGCGGCGCGGGTTGCTGCGGCCCTGGGAAGAGAGATGGATGGCCGGGGATGCGCGCAGGAAGGCCATCGCCACCGCATTCCGCTGGGTTTGGTTTTGCTGGAGCAGGGCTGGATCACGCATCGCGATCTGCGCGAGGCGCTTGCGGCGCAGAGAACGGCGGGTAGCGGACGGCTGGGCAGTTGGGTGGTGCGGCGCGAGTACGCCAGCGAGGAGCAGGTGACGCGCGCCCTGGGCCTGCAATGGGGTTGTCCGGTGCTGGGCATGGAGTCTGCATGCCCCGAGGGGCTGACCGCGCTGATACCGCGGCTGTTTGTCGATGCGTTTCGAGTTTTGCCCCTGCGCATTGCGGCGGGCAGGATCTTCTATTTGGGTTTTGAAGACCGTCTCGACCCCGCTCTGGCGCTGGCCGTGGAGCGCATGACGGGCCTGCATGTGGAGAGCGGGCTGGTGCCGGAGTCGGCCTTCCGTCCGGCGCACGCGAGCCTTCTCGATGCGCGCTTTCCCGCGGCAGAACTGGTGGAGGCCGCAACCGAGCCGGCGCTGGCAGCGGCTCTCGGCAAAGCCGTGGAACGCACTCGTCCCGCGGAGTCGCGCCTTGTAAGGGTGCATGACTGCCTCTGGCTGCGAATGTGGCTCAGGCCCGAGAGCGAACCAGTTCCGGGGCTCGATTCGGTTCGAGACGTACTGGGATCGGTGAATCCGGCAGGGATAGCAGCGCGGCGCTGAAGCGGGCGCGCAATGGAAGGGCGTCCGGAGGGTCAAAAAGAACAACGCCAGCGCGAGCCAGTCCGGGCGACGCAGGAGCTCATGAGCCGGGAAGAGCGGCCTCATGAAATGGTACAGGAGCGCCGATAGAGGCATTGGGGGGTGGGCATGGGCGAGATTCGAGCCCTCATCGTCGATGATTCCTCGGTGATGCGCAAAATTGTGGAACGGTCGCTGCGCCAGGCCGGGCTGGACCCGCTGGTGGTGCACGAAGCCGGCAGCGGCACCGAGGGATTAGAGGTGCTAAAGGCCAAACCAGTGGATTTGATTCTCTCCGACATCAACATGCCGGTGATGGACGGGCTGGAGTTCCTGCGCCAGGTGCGCGTTCAGAATCTGGCGCCAGGTGTACCGGTGGTGATGATCACCACCGAATCGAGCGAGGAGCATGTGAGGCAGGCGATTGAGGCCGGAGCACAGGGTTACATTCGCAAGCCGTTCACGGCCGAGCAGGTTAAGGAGCGGGTTTTGCCGCTGGTTCATGCCGCCTAGCCGGCGGAATCGGATTGACGGCCCCACTTCAACGGCGATCGCGAGAAGGTGACAGCGAGGAGGGACGGCATGGACCGGGTGGAGGGGACGGGATGCTTTTGAACGGTGTGCGAGCGGCCGCCATCGCGGGGCAGGGAGGCGGGGTGCGATGCGTCAGAGACGGAGGCGCAGGCGGCTCATCGGAAGGCAGTGTGGACGGAAGCGGCGCCGATAAAAGGGAGTGTAAGATGGCGGTGTCATTGCGTGAATCCGTGCAACAGGTCTCCGATCCGCGGAACCTGGATGCAAGCGTGGAAGAAGTCTTCCGGATGATGCTGGGTATTGAATGCCGGCGCGATGCCGCGCCCGTCATCGCGGAGAAAGAGTCGGTGACCGCGGTGGTGGGATTCGGCGGCCTGTTGAGCGGCGCCTGTGTCTTCCGTTCGGGAGTCAGGTCCGCCTTAAAGATCGCCGCGCAAATGACCGGCTCGGCGTTCACCGAGGTCGATGACACGGTGAAAGACGGCATCGGCGAGATCTGCAATATGCTGGCAGGCGCATGGAAAG
>JASHQQ010000094.1 GCA_030039035.1 Acidobacteriaceae bacterium
TTTCAAAGCGGAGGGGCTGGAGCGCCACTTTCTCCCTCGGCCAATTCCATCGCTCCGATGATCGCGCGGACCGTCTCGCTCACGATTTTTGTAAAAGACTTCGGCGCTTCGCGCTTGGCGCTCGACAAAATTCTCGCGCAGGTTCACGGCTACCCAGCAAGCCTGACCGTCAACACTCCGGAGGGTGGCGGACGCAGTTTGCAGGCATCGCTGCGAATCCCCGCTGCCGATCTTGCACCCGCGATGGGCAGCCTGCGGACGCTCGGTCATGTTCTATCGGAGACGCAATCCGGCGAGGAAGTGACTCAGCAGCATGCCGATCTGGTCGCCCGTCTACAGAATTCTCGAGAAGAGGAGACTCGGCTGCGCGCCATCCTGGAGCAGCGCACCGGCAAGATCGAGGACGTGCTGCAGGTGGAGGAAGCGATCGCGCGCGTTCGCGGCGAGATTGAATCGATGGAGGCCGAGCAGAAGACGCTCGAGCACCGCGTCGACTTCGCCACCGTCGATCTTCAGTTGACCGAAGAATACAAGGAGGCGCTGAACCCGTCGGCGGAATCGACATCGACCCGCATCTACAACGCCTTCGTAACGGGACTGCGAAACGCGTCGGGAACCGTGCTGGGGATTGTTCTGTTCCTCGGGGAGTTGGGCCCGGTGCTCCTCGTCTGGCTCGTCATCCTGGGGTTGCCGGTCTTCTTCATCTGGCGGCGTTATCGAAAGATGCGCACTGCGATCCAAGGCGACGAACGCCGCCCCGCGCAATGACCACCAACTCGACTGTTATCCTTGATTTGATCGCTTTCTTGCCGATGACGGTCGAGACCAGGACAGAAACCATATCGCGCCGCGCTCCTTCCGCAGTCGCGTCGTGGATCGTATTGCTTGCGGTCTTTTTCGCCGTGCAGTTCGTCGCGCTCTTCCGCCCTCCGCTGCTCGACGACGCCGACGCCACCCACGCCGAAGCCGCGCAGCACATGGCGCTGACCGGCGACTGGATCACGCTGAAGGTCGACGGCATCCGGTACCTCGAGAAACCTCCGCTGCCCTACTGGCTTGTCGCCGGACTCTATCGGATCTTCGGCCAGAACGTCTTCTCCACGCACCTGCCCAACACCCTGGCCGTGCTCGGTTGCGCGTGGCTGGCGTGGCTGTGGGGCCGAAGAGGATGGGGCGAGCGCGCCGGATTCTACGCAGCGCTGGGCGTGCTGACGTCGATCGGGCCGTTTCTCTTCACGCGCTTCGCCATTCCCGAGGCGCTATTGACGTTTTTGCTGCTGCTGGCGTTGTATGGATTTCTCACCGGCCTCGAATCGCGGCGGCCCATGCGCGTGTACGCGATGTGGGTGGCGCTGGCGTTGGCCGTTCTCACCAAGGGTTTGATTGCGCCGGTGTTTTTTGCGGCCGCTGCCATTCCGTATCTGCTGGTCACCGGGCAATGGCGGCGCTGGCGCGACCTCAGGCCGGTCTCGGGACTGCTCGCGTTTCTAGCGGTCGCCGCGCCGTGGCACATTCTGGCCGGGGTTGCCAACCCCGGCGAGGGACACCCGGTGGGAAATCATCCAACGCCGGGAAATGTGCACGGCTTCTGGTACTTCTACTTCGTCAACGAACATGTCCTGCGCTTCCTTGGGCAGCGCTGGCCCGACGACTACAACAAGCAGCCGTTCGCGGAGTACTGGCTGGGTCAACTGGTGTGGCTGTTTCCATGGAGCCTGTTCTTGCCGGCGCTCGTTGCCCTGGCTTGGAAGACACGCCGCACCTGGCTGCATCACCTGACGCGCGACGCGGGCTTGACGGTGGACTACTATCTCGACCATGCGCTGCGCGAGGACGCGGTTTCATACGTCCAGCGCGTCAAGTTCCGCGCACGCTCGATCTGGCTGCTGAGCCTTTACGCCGGTTTCATCATCCTCTTTTTTTCGATCTCGACCAACCAGGAGTACTATACCTTTCCCGCCTGGCCGGCGCTGTTGATCCTGATTGCGGGAGTGGTGGCAGGTATCGAGGAGAGCCGCGACAGCCAACATGCGAACAACGAGCCGCCGCCAGTTTCGACCGCGTGGCTCACGGGAGCGCACGCTTTCTTTGCCGTCGTCGGCGCGCTGGCAGCCGTCGCGCTGGGGTGGGGGCTGTGGGAGTCGCGTCATCTGCCCTATGTGGCCGACATAGGCACGCTGCTGGCGCACCGCGACATCGGCGGATATACGCTGGCGCTGTCGCACTTCTTCGACCTGACCGGGCCGTCGTTCGCGGCGTTGCGCCTGCCTGCAGTGCTGGCTGCGTTCATCCTGTTAATTGGGCCAGCGATCGCATGGGTGCTGCGGCTCAACGGCTGGCACATGCCGGCGTCGGTCAGCGTTGCGATCACTTCGGCGGCGTTCCTTGTCGCAGCCCACATCGCCTTTGTGCGTTTTGAGCCGATGCTTAGCTCGAAGCAACTGGCCGACGTGATCCTGGGCGACGGTTCGCCCGCCGACGAGTTCATCATCTACGGCGACCAGTCCGACGCTTCGTCCGTGATTTTCTATACGCACAGACTGCTCAACAAGCCGGCGCTGATCATAATGCCTCGCTGCTCGCCCGCCGGAGTGGGCTCGTCGCTGCTATGGGGATCGTGCTATACCGACGCGCCGGACATCTTCCTGAGTCCGAACCGCCTCACAAATCTCTGGGGAACGGGCGGGCGCAAGTGGCTCTTCGCGCAGGACACAAATCAGAACAAGGTTGAGCAGTTGCTCGCCGGACGGCTTTATCCGGTGAAGACCATCGCCGACAAGATGCTGTGGACCGACCGTCCGCTGAAGTAGTTGCGCGGAACATCATCAGATTTCGGCCAGTATGTGCCTGGGTGCCCCATCCTCGCGGCGCTTTTGTCTTTGCCGCAAGGGTGGGATGGACGGCTTGAATGACTCAGGGTTCCGCGATCACTTCGCAACGCGCATCCGGCCGCCGGGGAGTAATTCCAGGATGCGGTCGCGCCAGACGATGCGATTCGAAAAGTAACTCGCCGCCCAAAAGCAAAACCCCATTAGGTCGCGCAACGGAAAGAGGACGAGCAGCCCGAACCAGCTCGTGTCATTGACGACCGCGCGGCCAACGGCCAGCGCAAGAGCAATTCGCGTGGCAACGCTCCAACCGAACAGCCCAGGCCCCCACCACGGATGCCCGAGCGCCGCGGCGGATGCCCAGGCCAGCAGGCCAAATGGAATGCTGAAGGTGAGCGCCGTGCCCAGATGGCCGTTGGGCCGCGAAAAGCGCGTGGATTTCATCCAGCGCACCTGATGTTTGACAGTGGAGACGAAGCCGGAATTGATCACCATATGGTCAATCGCGTAGTGGCTCAGCACTACCTTCGCGCCCAGCTTGAACGCCTCGTTGCCAAGGATGAAATCGTCCGCGCAATAATCGGCGGTGACGCGAAACCCGCCCATGCGGCGAACGATCTCGCGGCGAAAGGCCATGGTCGGACCGAGCACGAACTGCATGCCTTCGACGGCCCGCGCCGCCAAAACGCCGGCGGTCATCTCCACGCTCATGCCCACGGCCTCGAGTTGAGCCCAGATCCTCGCCCCCGGTCCGCCCTCGGCCGCGATGCCGCGATAAGGACAGGTGACCGCGCCCACTTGTGCATCGGCAAAGGGTTGGGCCACGGCGCGCAGATAGCCGGGCCCAACGCGCACATCGCTGTCGCTGATCACGAGAATCCCGTGCGCGGCGGCGGACTCCATCAGCTCCATCGATGCGACTTTGTCGTTGATATAGCCGGGCTGGCCACCGGTGAACAGGAACTTTGCCGGAATGCGCGGGAAACGGGACGCAACACGGCGGGCGATCCCGAGGCCGGGATCGTCCGCCTCGCGCGTGCAGAAGAGGATCTCATATTCGGGATAGTCCTGATCGAAGAAAGTCGCCAGATATTCCGCGAGTCCGGGCTCCGCACCATGCAACGGTTTGAGCAGCGTGAGCGGCGGCGTGAACGCGGGGCGACTGCGAGCGGCTCCGCGTTCCTTAAGGTATTCCGGCACTGCCGACAAGACAATTCCGGCGACCACCGTCGATGCCAGCAGACCGAAGACTGCCAATCCGAGAAGAACGTGCCACATGCCGCTATCAGCATAATGGCCTCATGCTGCAGGCGTGATGAAGTTTCGTTCAGGCGGGACAAGATATGAAACGCTGCCGGGGGGGCCGGTCGAAGATTCACTGAAATCCATCGACGGAATTTCAGCGCTCGGTGCGCGTGGCCGGCCTCGGCGCCACGGCCGGGCGCCGGATCGGCACAATGGCCCCGCTCGCCCCCGGCGCTGCTTGCTGGAAGCGCGAAAGCATTTCCGAGCGCACATACTCGACGAACGACTGCATCTGGCGGTTCATCTCCTCCATGCGTTCGCGCATCTGCAGGATGATGGCGATGCCGGCAATATTCACGCCGAGGTCGCGCGCCAGGTTGAGGATGAATTCCAGCCGCTCGAGGTCCTCGTCGGTGTAGAGGCGTGTGTTGCCTTCGGTGCGCGACGGCTTGAGCAGCCCCTCGCGCTCGTAAAGCCGCAGCGTTTGCGGATGTATCTCGTACATCTCGGCCACAGCCGAGATCATGTAGGCGCCTTTGGATTTGCGTTTGGGCATGGGTATTCTTCAGGCGGCCTTCAACTTCGACCGCCAGAGCTCAGGGGTCATTCGGTACGGTTCCAACAGCTGTTTCAGCTCGGTTCCGGCATTTCTCATGAAATAGCGTCCATTTTTCCTCCACGATTCGGACCGATCATAGCGTTTGGCCTGAAGGACGCTTAGCGCTTCTTCAAACGTCAATATGAAAATCTCGCTCGCATCTGTCGACCGCACATTCCACACATACGCGATCTGAAGCCGGGGAACATGACGATACTTTTGGTCGAGCGAAAACGACCTGCCCGACGAAGCTTTCATTTGAATGGGGAACGCCTCGAAACTATCGCCGTCCTTATACACAATCAGGTCGATCCCCTTATCTCGCAATGGCTCCGCCACCTCAAATCCGTCGGCAATGAGCCGGGAGATTAAAAGATGCTTTCCAGCGATTTCAAGAAGTTGGGAATCGCTCTCGCCGTGCTCGAGCGGATCGTCGACTTTGGACTCTTCTTCGAGAAGGGTTACACGATGACCTTTTTGGTAGCGCTCATAGAATTTGCCGCGGACCGCTTTCGAGAAATCGAATTTACTCCTCAATTCCATTTCGCTCTTACTCATTTGCGATCTCATATTCCCTCCTTTCCCAAGGATCCGCGAGGCGTGCGCTGATCATGCGAATACGGTCGTCCCGTTCGGTAAAGCACAGAATCAAAAGCCTACCTCTCTCTGAGCGTCCGATTGCGAGACTGCGCGGCTCGTCGAAACTATGCTCTCTATCGGGCACCACAAGGTGTTTCTTATCTCCAAAGATTGTCGTCGCTTCTTGAAATGAGACCTTGTGCTTCGTGAAATTCGCTGCCGCCTTTGGTGGATCCCACTCGAAATCGAGTTCCGTCGCATCGTCCCGCTCGTCAATGCCTTTCTTAATGGCCATTCCACGCCAATCGGAGAATGATCTATCCGCATGCGCTCACATCTTCTCAAACAGCTTTGCCCGCGGATCACCCGGATTCAGCTTGGCCAGCTCGCGCATGATTTCGCGGCTGCGCTCGTCCTGCAGGTGCGGCACCGTCACATCGACGGTCACGATCTCGTCGCCGCGCTGGCCGGAATTCTGCGCGTTTTCCACTCCGCGCTCGCGCATGCGCAGCTTCTGCCCGCTCTGCGTGCCGGGCGGAATCTTCAACTGCGCGCGTCCGTCGATCGTCGGTACATCCACCTTGGCGCCCAGCGAGGCTTCGGCGACGGTCACCGGCACATTGATGTGGATGTCGTCGCCCACGCGCGTAAACACCGGATGCGTGCCGGTGCGCACAATCAGAAACAGGTCACCCGGAGCGCCTCCGCGCACGCCGGCGTTGCCCTTGCCCGCCAGGCGGATGCGCTGCCCGTCGCGCGTGCCCGCCTTGATGCGAAACTCGACCGTCTCGGTACGGTTGACCACGCCTTCGCCGTGGCAGGTGGGGCAGTCGCTCGAAATGCGCCCTGTGCCGTTGCAGCGCGGACATTGCAGGTTGAACTTCATGCGCCCGCCCATCTGCGTCACCTGTCCGGTGCCACCGCACTCCGGGCAGGTCATCGGACCGCCGGTCTGCGCCATACCGTGGCAGGTGGGGCAGGTTTCCTGCCGGTCGATCTGGATGCGCGCCTGCCCGCCGCGGATTGCAGTCCAGAAGTCGACCGTTGCCTGGTACTCGAGGTCGGTTCCGGGCTGCGGGCCGTGCGGCTTATGGGCCTCGTGCGCGCCGGAAAAGATGCCCGAAAATATGTCCTTGAAGCTGCCCCACGTCGAGGACCCCGGACCGGACGACGATGGCGCTCCCGCGCCGCCGGAAAATCCGGAGAAATCGAAGCCGTCAAAATCGACCGGAGCACGCCCGCTGCCTGCCGCCTGTTGCCGCGCGTAGGCCTCGGCCTGCGCTGGGTCAATCTGGTCGGAGTAGAAGCCTAACTGGTCGTAGATTTTGCGCTTTTTTTCGTCGCTCAAAACGTCGTTCGCCTCGGAGATCTCCTTGAAACGCTCCTCGGCCTTCTTGTCCCCCGGATTCACGTCGGGATGGTACTTCCGCGCCGCCTTGCGGAAGGCCTTGCGAATCTCCTCCGGCGTGGCCGTCTTCTTCACGCCGAGGAGGGCATAATAATCCTTGTTTGCGGTGGTGGGCATGATGATCCTGGACTCAACTTCTCTTACAAGACTACTGGAGAATCTCTCTTTCCAGTAGATTCAGTCCAGGCAAATTGGCACCTTGGGAGCAGTCCGGGAGCCGACTCCGCGTTCATTGGTCTGCGGCCTTACGGTACCCGACCGGCGCATCCTCGGGGGCATATACCGTAATCTCGATGCTGTCCTTGACTCCGGCAAAATCCCCTGTAATCACGGCAGTGCCCGGGCGGAGCGCGTGTACCAGCCCGTTTTCATCGACCTGGACCACAGGGTCGTCTTCGGGTTGGTCCACACTGAGGTGCAACAGTTCCGAATCGTCCAGATAGATCGGATCCCGCAGCCCCTTGTACCGCACCTCGGGGAAAAGATACGCCTGCCGATCCTCCTCCCGGTCCTCCAGGACAAGGGCCAGCCCCTTAAAGCCTTTGTTGAGATCAAATCCAGCAAGTCCTTGGGATGAAGGCACAACATCGAGTGTGACGTCCTTCTCGGCAAGGCCCCCGTCGGAGAACTCTGCCGATATCCGCAAGGTCACGACGCCGACCGCCAGCGGGGTTACTTCGATCACAGCCGAGCCGGGTTGCAGGCTCACAATTCTGGCCCTGCCGTCGCCGACCGGCATGCCGTCGGATTCGTTGCGAAGAGTGCGCGGCGGGTTCGAGACCATCTGGCTGGCGTATACGTCCACGACCTCCGGCCCGGCGAGCTTGAGCGGAATTCGCACCGGCTGGGCCAGCCCAACCGGCGCTGCTGGAACCTCAGCCTCCAGTCTCCCCGGAGCCTGAAAGAGCGCCCGTACGCGTGCCTGCGGCGCTTCGCCCGGAGCCGCCGCCGCTTCGCCGGATTCTGCTGCCGTGCGGCCTTCGGCGGCCGAGGTTGGCGATTTCTGCGCCCCCAACCAGTAGGCCACCTGGCCGTTCACCGCTGCCGAGTCGATGACGCTGGCATTGCTGTCGCTGCCGAAGCCGGGGAGATTTCTCGCCGCGCCCGGCGCGGGCGTGTGCTCCAGGTCCTTGAACTGCTTGGTCTGCGCAGAGAGAGCGGTCGCGGTCTGGCTGGCGACCGTCACCACGACATCGTTATCCGGCGATCCGAGGATGGAATCGACCGTTGGCGGAGAACTCGTGTAGGTGGCGGCAATCGCCGCGTTTAAAGTGTCGCGCAACAACGAGGCCGGCTGGTCGCCGTCCTTGAAATTCGACGCAATTGCATACCACTTGCCGTGAATTGTATTGAAGATGTCTGCCGGCGGAGCCGAAGCGATGCTTTTTCCTCCCGGAATGAGCGAGTAGACGGCGCCGGTGCTCAGCGGCTGCCCGGGATACGAAAGCGGAAATCCGTGGGCGTCGAAGCATTGCTCGACAGTAACGCTTACGCTTTTGCACAGGCCGAACATCCACAGCAAGTAGGGGTCGCTCAATGGATTCGTGTCCTGAAGCTTGCGGTCGTAGGCCACCTCATCGAGGTATGTGGCGAGGGCGGAGCCGGTCTCCGGCGTATCCAGCGTGATCACGTTGCGGAAGGCGCCCAGAAAGCGGTTGCGCACGGATTTATACCCGGTGGTGTCGGCGAAATGCCGCACGGCAAGCCCGCCCATGCTGTGCGCGACAACATCCACCCGGCCGCCAACGTAGTGCAGACCGTCGAGCTCGAAGTACAGCGTGGTCGAGAAATATGCATCCAGCGACTGCGCCGAGGTCACCTCGCAGGTCTTCCCGTGATTGGGCAACGTATCGGTCGCCGCGTCGAAGCCCAGGTAGACCGAGTAGCAGATCGGCGTCACCAGATACCGGTAGGAACTGAACGCCGTCGTGGCCTTCAGATAGCCTTCGGTCGAGGCCAGCGCCAGAATGTTGCCCCAAAGCCCGTGCACCAGCACCACCGGCGTCGGAACGGCGAGCACCGAGGTGCTCGCCTTCGTCGAACTGCCTGCACTCTGCGCGCTCACCGTCAGGCTCGCGCCGAGCAGGGCATCGGGAGGCGTACCGATCGTCACCAGCGCCAGCGCATAGTAAGCACTGCCGATCCTCGCGGGCGTGACCGCAAGCGACGCCGATTCCGTCGCGGAAGGGGCGGTGAGAAAGTCCGCGTTGTACTTGGCGAGCATTGCCCCGTTGGTTGCGGAGAATGTGACGGTCTTGCTCGAAGCTGCCTCGTAGACAACGATCGCAGCGGTCGTGCCATCGGCGAC
>JASHQQ010000095.1 GCA_030039035.1 Acidobacteriaceae bacterium
CAGAACTTTGAGTGCGCGTTCTGCATCATCGTCCTCACCCTGCTTGCGATGGCGCTGGCGCCCGGGGTCGCGCAGCAAGGCATCAAGGCGCTGCTGTTCTTTCTTCTCGTCAGCCTCGGTCAGGGGAAGGTCGTTCACGGAGATCAGGCGCGCCACCAGGCCGTCTTTGGTTTCGATCAACTCTTTGGCTGTGGTGAGGCGCGGACTGGATTTGCGCAGGCGGTAGCGCATGGGGTGACCGGCGTCCTGGGCAACCCGCAGCTCGTTTGCGAACGCCCGCTCCACAAGGGCCTGGTCGGCGGCGGGCGAAACCGCGGGGGCGGTCTGGCCAAAAGACGCCAAGGGCCACGGCATGAGGAGGAGGAGCGCAATATACCGGGTCACGAGAATAGTTTACCGGCGACGGCGAGAGGGCGCGGGGGGATGTGACGAGCCGGGTTTGGGGGCCGGGCCACGATGCAGCCATTGCGGGTAAACGGAGCGAGGCGCCTGTCCCGCGGCACCGCGGCGAGCGCAGATTTCGCAATGCAGGGGCTCTGGAAATGCGATAGCATGGACTGAGAATCGGTGGACTAAGCGGAATACTGAGCCGGCGCGATCCCTGCGATCAAATGGCCTCGCCGGGGATAAAAACATGCGCGGGCGTGGCAGAATGGCAATAGGGTCTGTTGGTTCGCACAACTTATTCAATCGTTTATTGCGGAAGGAAACCAGACAATGGCAGTAGAGAATGCTCCCGCGCGGCTGGGCAAGACGGTCGTGATTCGCGGCGAAGTGAAGGGCAGTGAAGACCTGATTCTGGATGGGCGGGTGGAGGGAACGGTGACCCTCACCGACAGCCGGCTGACCATCGGCCCCAACGCCAACATCGCCGCGGACCTGAGCGCCAAAGACGTGCTGGTGATGGGCCAGGTGCAAGGCAACATTGTGGCCAGCGGACGCGTGGAATTGCGCGCCGGTTGCAGCATGGAAGGCGATATCCGCGCACTGCGCCTGGCGGTGGAAGACAACGCCCTCTATCGCGGCAAAGTGGACCTGACCCAGGGCGCCACCGCCAAGAGCCTCGAAGGCAATCTGTCCCATGCTGCCGCCAACGCCTGAAGCGGCTTCGCAGTTGCCTTGCCTGGGAGCCATGGACGTCAAATGGCTCGCCGCGGCGGGCCACCTTGATTGGCGCCTGAAACGCGTACGGGAACTGTGGAACAGCTCGAATGCCGCGTCAAGCGCCGGCTTGAGCCGTCTCCTGTCGGAGCGTTACAAGGGGTTTCGGGCTTGCTGAGCCGTTGGTTTGACAAAAAAAACGAGGCCGGACTTGCCGCATCGGGCGCCGGAGTCACCGGGCCGCGCGTGCCCCGCCATTCCGGCGGATGGGCGGCGTTGCGCAAGCGGCTGCAGGCCGCGCCCGGCCTGCGTGTCGTCGACGTGGGATTCACTTCGCCAAGCAACATCAATTACCTGACCAGCCTTGGCCACAGCATCTTTCTTGCCGATCTCGTCTACGACGCCAACACGGGAAATTGGACGACGGGAAAGGACGAAGACGACAAGCCGGTCTGGAACGTCCAGGGATTTCTCGACAGCGCGTTGAACTTCGGCGGGCGCACCTTCGACGTGGTGCTGTTGTGGACAGCGCTCGACTATCTTCCCGAGGCATTCGTCCAGCCCGTGGTGGCGAGGCTGCACGAGTCGATGAATCCCGGCGGGCAGGTCTTTTCGCTCTTCCATACCCGGACCAAAGGTGACGAGACAGCTTACTGTCGATTTCATGTCACGCCGGGCGATGAAGTCGAGGTGCAACAGGCGCAGCCGTTTCCCATCCAGCGCGCCTTTACCAACCGCAGCATCGAAAAGCTGTTTGCCGGGTGGTCGGGTCACCGGCAGTTCCTGGCCAAGGACAGCGTCTCGGAAGTGATCATGACGCGGTGAGGCGCCGCGGGCGCTTGCAAGGTCACTGGAACGGCAGCCACGGCTGATCTTCTTGCATCGGCTTGTTGTCCTGAAATGTATCCTGCCATTCGGCGTCTTCGGAATACCGCTGGCCCAGTTTGTATTCGCGCCGGATGGATTCAACAAGTTCGCTCACCCGCTTCTTGTACTCGGCCGAGACGAAGGCGCTGGCCGAGTAGCGCTTCTGGTAGGACTCGAGCTGGCCAGGGAAGTGCTCGCGCACGAAGTTGAGGAAGGTTGGTTGCGAGCAGGGCTTGAGGAACAGCGCTCCGGCGAAGAGGAACTCGGCGCCGGCGGCGGCCGCGGCGCGCGCCACGGCGGAGATGGAAGCGCGCGTATCGGTGATGCCGGGCATCAGAGGCGAGCACATCACGCCGGTGCGGAGGCCCGCCTGGCGTAACTGCGCCACGGTGCGGATGCGCAGGTCGGGGCGCGGCGCGCGCGGCTCGAGGATGCGGGCCAGTCTGGTATTCAGCGTGGTTACGGTGATATGCAAGGTCAAGGCGTTGCGGGCGGCAACTTCCTTGAGCAAGTCGATGTCGCGCGCGACCAGCGCGGACTTGGTGACGATGCCCAGCCTGAAGCCGCTGTGCCGCGCGAAGACTTCGAGCAGCGAGCGCGTGATGCGCTGCTTGCGCTCCAGCGGCTGGTAGGGGTCGGTGGCTGTGCCCAGCGCGATTTCAGTGCCCGGCTTCAGTTTTGCCAATTCCTGCTGCAGCAGCCACGCGGCGTTCTGCTTGAAGTAGATCCTGCGTTCGAACTCCTCGGGCGAGAACTCGAGAAATTCGTGGGTGTAGCGGGCGTAGCAGTAGCGGCATCCAAACTCGCAACCGCGGTAGGGGTTGATCGAGTGCGTGAAGGGAAGCCGGCGCGCCGAATTGACGCGGGTAAGCACGGAGCGCGAGTTGAGGGGCCGGTACTCGGTGAGGTGCCCGCTGGAATCGAGTTCTGCCTCGGCCGCGCGGCGGGCCAGGGGTGAGATCGGCAGGGAATCGAGGATGGGGAAGAGCGCTTCTGTTTTCGCCATTTGTTCGCCTATGGCATTACGGTACGCTTGCCTCGGCCGGCCGTCAAGCGATAGTTCTCAGAGAAGGGGTTCGGCCTGTGCGACAGCGGCTTCCGCCAGTACGTTCTCTGCCGCCAAAAAGATGGAGGGCTATCGAGTGTGCGCGAGAACTCGCTTCGGCATCTTTTCGGCGTGCGAATTGGAGGGGGCAGCAGCCTTCAGGCTGATGGATTCGGCGCAAAATATCGAGGCGGCTTTCGCCACGGGCCTTTTGAAACCGACTTTATGGCATCGGCAAAAGTTCTCACGCAGACACATTGGCTGCTGAGAGAAACTGACCTCTCATCTTCTCAAAAGGCGTCAGCCCTCGAAGAATCGCCGTTGCGGTCCCTCAAACGGATGGCAATTCTCAGGGACCTCGGCCATCGATTGGGATAGAATCCGCCGTCAAACCGTCCGGAACCCGATTTCAAAAGGAGCCATCATGGCATCGCTGAAGGGAACACGCATCACGTGGCTGGGGCATGCTACTGTGCTGGTCACGTCGGCCAAAGGGACGAATGTCCTGATCGATCCGTTCATCTCCGGTAATCCGAAGTTTCCCAAGGGATATGAACTGCCGGCAAAGATCCCCTACATGCTGTTAACCCATGGGCACGGAGATCATATCTCCGATGCGGTTCCCGTGGCCAGAAAACATGGCTCGAGGGTCGTCGCCATTTACGAACTTGCCGACTACGTGGGCAGGCTCGGAGTCTCCGATACGCTGGGAATGAACCTGGGCGGAACCGTGCAACTGGACGATGTGGCGGCGTCGATGGTCGACGCAAAGCACTCGTCCGGGGCGCAGGATGAGCATGGCACCCACTATGTGGGGGTCGCGGCGGGATTTGTCCTCGCGATCGAAGGTGGTCCGGTTTTGTATCATGCCGGAGATACCACGGTTTTTGGAGACATGACGCTGATTCGCGAGGTGTACCACCCCGAGGTGGCGATGTTGCCGATCGGCGGATTCTACACGATGGGGCCGAACGAGGCCGCCGTTGCCGTGCGCCTGCTGGGCGCGAAAACAGTTCTTCCCCTGCACTTTGGAACGTTTCCGCCGCTCACCGGAACGCCGAAGGAACTGGCCGAATCGGTCGATCGCGGCGTTGAAGTCGTGGATTGGAAGCCCGGAGATACGATCTGACGCGAAGTTTTCCGGCGGCTTGAAAGTCAGGAGCGTTTTTGTCCAGCGCATCGAAAGCGCCGTCCTGGGAGAGTTGCATCGGGGTGCATCCCCGGGATTCGGGACATGAGCTATCCTGCTCCACGGCAGAAAAAGGGGGCTGGCGTGGCGCCAGTCCCCTTTTACGGTTATGAGCAGGATTACTTTTGCGAAGCAGCTTTCTTTTGTTCCGCCCAGCGCCGCTTGACGGCTTCGGCGATGCGTCTGCGTCCTTCGGGGGTAAGGTTTCTCTTTTTCTTGATCGTTTTCTTGGGTGGCCTCCCCGGGCCTCTTTTTGCCTTTGCGGCAGAACCGCCGCCAAGCAGAGAACGGGCGTGTTGCAACTGGGCAATCTCCCGGTCAATCTGAGCAATAATTTCCGAAACTCCCACATTTCCTCCTGTAGGCACCATCGTGGTCTATCTCCCGCTGTGCCTAAGTCAACAAAGTGCTCACGGGTTAGCCACACGTCCTAGGGAAACAAGATACTCAACTGTAGACTCTTTTACAAACAAAAAAATCGGTTATTTCGCGGAATTTCCGTGTGCGCTGTGGATTCCTGAGGATTTCCCGCTTCGCTCGCGCGCAATTCTCCCCGCGCGGGATGGCATCGGCAGTGCTATCTGCGATACAGATCGACACCGGCGGAGATAGAAGCAATGCATGGGCGAGATTCGGTACAGGCGATGACCGGGAAGAATCATCCGGCACAGGGAATTACCGGTTTCCCATGAATCCTTTGAGGCCGGATTGGTCTGACCACCCGCCGTCGAATTGGTCTGACCAGTGCCGGAGTCCGGTTTTCCGGGGGCTTCCGGTCTTCCTCGAAGACGGGCAGGATTCCTTCGCATTGTTTCGCCGTAACAGAGCCGACGGGAGGAAATCGCAACGGTTGGCGGCAAAACAACCGGCGAAGGTATTTCCTCAAGGTCAACAGGCACAGGGAAATAGCGCGGGTCCGGCTTTATTCGGGTAAGTCAGCGCGTCCTCTTCTGCGGTTCGGGCCCGCGCGAGGGCGGGGGTGCCGGCGTCGCGGTGGGCGTTGCGCTGCCGGAAAGTAACTGTCCGCCGAGGCGCAATCCGCCCGGCGATTCGGCCGCCTTGTAGTTACGCAGGTCGCGGAGAATCTCCTGTTTCTCGCGCGCGTACTGCCCGGCCAGACGGGTGAGGGCATAGGTGATGATGTCGCTATGGTGCAGGTCCTGCACCGAGGGATCGCGGCGCATGTTCAGCCACAAACGGTGCACCAGTTGCACGTCGTCGGGACGAAGAGCGGGCGCATGCGGCCCGATATAGAAGACCTTGTAATCGCCGCCGGGGCCGATGACATAGAAGTTGAATTGCCTCTTGGGCTCGGGCAAGGCTTCCCAGGCCTGCCCAAGATGAAAGGCCTGATCCTCGGCGGTCATCTTGGAGGAGACGCCGGAGACAACCGAGTCGACTTCGAGCGAATTCGCGCCCTGAACCAGCGCGGCAAAGACATCGCCGGCGGGCACCACCAGCAAGGAGACTTTCTTGCCGAAGCTTTCCGCCACGGAGACAGCCTTGGTGAAGATCATCTGCTCGTGTTCGCTGAAGCTCTGGTCCTCCGCGCTCAGAAACTCGGGTCCGCCCGCACCCATCATTCGCACGCTCATCACCACCACATCCTGCTCTTCGGTGCTGGTGCGGGCGAGTGTCCACTTGAGCGCCAGCGGATTGGAGGGATCGCGCATGGTCACCATGACGCCGCCGGGCCGGATCGCGACCGACTCGCGGCTGACGGTCTCCTGATGCTCGAGCTGGAAGTGGTCCTTCATCTGCCGCGAAGTAATGGCGTGGCGGCGCAGATTCCGGCGTTCGGAGATGGTGAAGACGGTGAAAAAGGCCGCGGCAAAGGCAACGCCGCTGATGGTGGCCACGGATTTGGTGAACAGGTTGACGATGGCGGTGGAAAGCAGCGCCAGAAAGACACAGGTCAGGCCCACCGGAATCTCGGTGTTGCCGATGCGGATGTTGGGCGGGACTTTCCAGCCGCGCTCGCCATGATATTTCCAGCGCAGCACCAGCATGGCCAGGCTGTTGAACGTGAACGACCAGATGACGCCGAAGGCGTAAGCCTCGCCCAGGGTGACGACGTTGCCCCGGCTGGCGATGATGGTGAAAAGCTGCAGGCCGAAGACCAGATTGACGATGCGATGACTGGTGCCGAACTTGAGGTGCGGCCGGCGAAACCAGTCGGTGAGCACGCCGTCCTCGGCCACGCGCATGAGCACGCCGGTGGAACCGATGATGGAGGTATTGATGGCGCCGGAAAGGATGAGAAAGCCGACCAGCACGACGAAGATGCGGAATACGATGCGCGCGGCCAGCGGTCCGACCATGTACATGGCCAGTCCGGCGATCAGGTTGTTCTGGTAGATCTGGGTGCGCGGCCCGTCGGGAATGAGCATTGACGCCAGCAGCGTGGCGCCGCCGGTGAACACGAGACTGTAGATGGCGATAACGATGGCGGCGCGCTTCAGGTTCCTGAGCTTGGGGTGCTCGATCTCGCGATTCACCTGGGCCAGGCTTTCCTCGCCGCTCATGGCCAGGATGGAGTGTCCAAACGCCATGAGAATGCCGAAAAGCCCGAAGAGAGGCAACTTGTGGCCTTTCAGGAACCCCAGGGCGTCTTCGCTGAAGTGCAGGTTCGATGGTGTGGGAGCCGGCGGCAGATGGATGCCGACGACATAGACCGAGTAAAGCCCCCAGACAAACAGGATCACCACCATCGCCGTGGTGATCTGCATCACGCGCATCGCCTTTTCGCTGGATTCCTCGATCCCCTTTACGTTTTGCCACCAGTAATAGATCGTGACCAGGGCCGCAAGGAAGGCCGAGGTGTAGTTCATGTTGAACTGCAAGGGATGGCCGTGCGCATCCATGAGCGCCGGCGGCAGCCAGTGGCTCTGCGCCGCTACCGTCATCAGCTCGTTCAGCAGACCGGTGATGTATTGCCCCGCGGACACGCCCGAGATCGGCCCGGTCAGGATGTAATCGAACATCAGCGCCGAAACGCTGAGCTTGGCGAAGGTGCCGCCCAGGGCTTCCTTGACGACGCGATAGACCCCGCCGCGCGTGAACATGGAGCAGCTCTCCACGTACACGGCGCGCACGGCGAAGCTGAACAGCATGATGCCGAGAATGAACCAGGGAGCGGCCGCGCCGACCGCCTGCTCGGCGATGCCGCCGGCGTAAAACGCCGAAGAGCCAAGGTCGTTGAGGACAACGGCCGCCGCCCGCCAGAAGGAGATAAACGTGAGCATCACCGAGGATGCCACGATGAGCCGGACGCGGGCGGACGGAGGGGCTACGGTCGTTCGGGTAGAGGCCATCACGATAGTGCCGGCCGCTGAGGGCCGGCGATTTATGTACCGGGAGCGAAAAGTAACGAACGCTCTGCGCTGAGTTTATGACCGATAATGTCCGGAGTCAACCGCCGGGCAGGCGCTTCCCGGTTCGTGCGGAATCGATTTAGTCTTTGCCGAAGAGCTCTTTCCCGTCTTCAATGAAGCTGATCAGCACGACGATGGACGAGCCGGCGAGGCCCACGAAAAACATGACCTCCAGCACGGCCATGAAGATTTCGAAGATGTGCATGTAGAGGATTGTAGCGCGGTTTCACACTCGTCGAATGTTGGGGTAAACAAGTCGGTTTCTCTCAGCGGCCAGGCAGGGCTGTGGAGCACGCACTCCCGGTTCGGCTCGCGCGATGCTTTACACTCGGGCCTGTATGCAGCGCCATTCATGGAGGTTGTGGACCGCCGCGGCTGTGAGCGCCGGTTTGCTCGAGTTGCCTTTCCCGCTGGCCGGGCCGATGCCTCCATGGCGCAGCGCCTTTGCGTGGTTCGGGATCGTTCCGCTGCTCTGGGCGGTGCTGCATCCGTCAGTCGCCGGCGGGCGTAGACCCCTGCGCCGCGCGTTTCTCCTCGCCTATCTCTGCGGATTCCTCTGGTACTGCGGCAACTGCTACTGGGTGTACCACACCATGCTGATGTACGGGGATCTGGGCCCGGCGACCGCTGCCCTGCTGCTCCTGCTTTTCAGCGCGGTGCTGGGGCTCTATTTCGGGCTGTTTGGGCTGTGCGTGGCGCTGGTTCGCCGGGCGAAGGGCGTGGCGTGGGCGCTGGCCGCCGCTCCGTTCTTCTGGGTTGCGCTGGAGTTGGCTGCGGCGCGAATCACGTCGGTGCCCTGGGATCAGCTTGGTTATTCGCAGGTGGATAACGGGTTTGTCAGTCAGCTTGCGCCGTGGACAGGCGTCTACGGGATCAGTTTCCTACTGGTCCATATCAATTCGGGGTTCGCGAGATTGACGCTCATTGGCCCCGGTCGGCATCGAGCGGCATCGATTGCGTGGCCTTTCCTCTGGACCATCGCGCTTTTCTTGTGCGTTTTTCGCCAACCGCCCAAGCCGATTTCCTCTGCAACCGCCGTCCTCATCCAGCCCAACCTCGACGTGGGCGCCGATATGAACTGGCCCGGCGACGAGTGGAACCGGCATATGGCGCAGTTCCAGCAGTTTGCCGGTGAATCCTGCAAGAGCTACATTCAGGGCATTCCGCAGACCGGCGCATCAACGATCACGCCTCAGTGTCCGGTCGCGGCAATCCGGCCGGACCTCGTTGTATGGCCCGAGGCGCCCACGCCGTTCGAAGAACCCGACCCGCGGTTTGAGCAGGCGCTTGGCTCGATTGCGCGCCAGGCGCAGGCGCCGCTCATCGTGGGCAGCATCGGCATGGACTACTCCGTCCAGGCGCAGGCGTGGCACGACTACAACTCCGCGCTCGTGATCGGGGCCGACGGCGGGCGCGTCGGCCGCTACGACAAGATCCATCTCGTGCCCTTCGGCGAGTTTGTCCCCTACGAAAAGCTGCTGTTTTTCGCGCGCAAGCTGACCGGGCGTGTCTCGAAGTTCGATCGCGGCGAAACGCGCAAGGTGTTTTTGCTGCCCGGAACCGGTGGCAAGTCCCACCGCTATGGAGTTTTCATCTGCTACGAGGCCGTTTTCGCCGACGAAGTGCGCCACTTTGCTCAGCTCGGAGCGGAAGTTTTGGTCAATATCAGCGACGACGGATGGTACGGCGA